>NZ_DJTA01000029.1:100919-130590 GCF_002440335.1 Sphingobacterium sp. UBA6320
TTTAAGCCTTTTTATTTTTATACGAATCGGACAGTTATCAATTCAGTAAAGGATTGAAATATATTTCTGTTTTGCTGTACATCCTTGTACATTTGTAAATGCAACAGATTCAAGATATACTTAAGAAATTGTTTAGGCACCAACATGTTGGTTCAGACTTTGATTTAAAGGGTAATACAACTGCTTTATTAGCAAAGTATGCTTATCTACCAATCGTAGAATTGCTTCAATTTAAACCTGAGGTCACGGCTGGATATCGAGAGATCTTAGCTGAATTGGACGATGTAAATGTAGAAGCTACTGAAATACTTTTATTGAAGGGGTTGACAGCAATACAATCTGGTTCAATTGATGCTGCAAATTATTTACAACAAGCTCAAAGTGTGCAAGTAACTCCGCTTGGTTATAGTTATTTAGCATTACACTATTTTATACATGATGAACCTGAAAAAGCAGTTCAAATTTATACCAAAGCTATCGTAGATTTTCCAAAAGAACCTTATTTTTATGCATGCCGATGTATACTGAATCGTAATTTGGATGATGATGAAGGTGCTTTTTATGATTATCAGGTGGCAAAGCGCCTTGATTTTAATTATCATAGTCTGTTAGAATGGCATGAACATCTTCCCTATTTGGTAACGCTCAAAGCGGAACAAGTAGATATCCAAGATCTCGAAAGATCTTGGAGACAAAATCCTGATAATATGGAGAATTTAACGAAGCTTGCTTTGGAATATGTTCATATTTATGATTATCAGCAAGCTATTGCTTTATATTCTGAAGGGTTAATGTTGTCATCTGATTCTGCGGAATGGTATGTCTACCGAGCAGCTATTTATAGCAAGTTGACTTTGTACGTATTGGCCTTAGAAGATTGTGATCAAGCTTTAATAATGGATAAGTCTTGTGTGTCAGCTTATATTTTACGTGCAAAATTGCATGAATGCCTAGGGAAGGATAAGGATGCGTTAGCCGATTATAAAAAAGCAGAGTCCATAAATCCAGATCAATCAGTTATATACGAGGAGCGGGCTTCGCTGTTTGAAAGATTGGGAAAAGACGAAGATGCAATCGTTGATTATTCTAAATTGATCGCTCTGATGAAAGATGACTTCTATCCATATGTACTTCGTGCAGATGTATTTGAACGTTTGGGTAAGCAGGAGGAGGCTTTACTCGATTATAATCGGGCTATTGATCTCAATCCATACTACTCGGACCTTTACCAATACCGTGCTGCGATTAAGGAATCCTTAGGTGATAGAATCGGAGCTGAAGCAGATTTACAAAAGTTTGAAGAATTGGATGAGGAGTAGCTTCATCTTTTTTTGAAAAATCCCCTAAAAGCCAGATGCGTTTAAGGGGATTTTCATTTAATCCTGAACATATGGGTAATTATATTCCTAACTCAACTTGAAATAGAAATCCCCATGAATTTTTTTCATCAGTATTGTCAAATTGCCCATCTTTAAAGGTATAATTTCCACTTAGATTAAATTTTAGGCGATGTGCTTTTATATATTTGTTTATGCCAGCTTCTATGATCTCTGTCTGCTTTTCATAAGCTCGAATATCTTTGTGTGGCTGAACAAAAGTATATCGACTGACGATTTCATATCCATGATTCATCAAATATGACATCTGTTGGTTCACACCGAATCCTTTATATGCATAGACTGTGTTGCCTTGTAAATCAATATTCATTGGATTGTCGACATCACGACGCATATATTCCGCTTGATAAGCAAATCCTTGATATTTGAAGATTGCATCCACAAAGCTTGTTTTTAAAGTGAAAGGATTTTCAACATACTTACCTGTTTGACCACCTATTCGTGTCGTTCTATCGTTTAAACTATATCCTCCTCCAATTGATAACTTGGGTGTTTCTTCCCTTTCCAAATCTCCTTCTGAATAGTCTCCTCCGTTTTCAAAATTGCCAAAAGGTAAAAATTCAACCCTTCCTGTGTAAGATAATCCACTATCTGTACCACTTGCTGCTCTACCTTCACCTGTAGAGATAGCTACTTTAGCATTAATAGGTACTTCACCAATTTTTTTGCTAAGATTGGCACTCATACCGAAATCGCGATCTAATGTAAATCTTGTATTTACTAAGGAACGATCTGCAAACTGGAGCTGTCCGGAAGAATTGACACGTTGTCTATTTCCTGGTAATTTATTTTGCCCAAAACTGATGTAGAAATCGTCTGTAAAGTTGTAGAATACAACTGCGTCACGGACAATATTAGGAATCCCGGTTTCATCAAAATCTTGATCACTTCTGGTAAAGGCCAATTGCAACGAGTAGCTAATTTTAGGTGTGTAAATATAACCATCGACACGCATCCTAAGTCTACGAACACGGGCATCCCATTCACCATTCTTTTCTCCGTCTAATTTTTCGGTGAACCCTGCTCGGTTTTGCATCCTAAATCTGAAGTTCGTGTAGAAAAGGGAATCTTTGCTGTGAAATTGAATTCCTTTGAAATTTAAGATAGTAGCTCTATCATCTCGTTCTTGCCCTTCTGCCGCACAGGTTAGGATCGCAAGTAAGGCTGTAAGGGTAACAATTTTTGTTGCTCTCATTGGTCTTTAAAAAATTATAGTAAGGTTTTTTTTTGAGTAAGTAATGATAATTTCACAATGATACATAGATAGCCATCAATAAATTTCCATATGCTGTAATGCAAAGGTCGTTATTGGGTTGTTTTGGAGATAATTTTCATCAATACATCATATTAGAATATGGTAGCTAAATATTTGTTATTAGCACAAAAATATGAGTTATATGTGCGATAGTTTTTTGTACGAGATCCCTTTCGACTATCTTTATTCAAATTGAAATATAACCAAGTCAATTTGTATTTTGAATATAATTCTTATTTATTGTTTGGAACAAAGATAATAATCTAAATAACAAAAAGCCACCAGTAGGTGGCTTTTCAGTTTTTATAACTCTTTACGAAGGCGGGCGACAGGTATATTGAGTGCTTCACGATATTTTGCCACAGTACGTCTAGCGATATTATAACCTTTATCTTTCAGAATTTCGGTTAATTTCTCGTCAGCTAGGGGTTTACGTTTATCCTCATTTGCAATACATTCTTCTAAGATCTTTTTTACTTCCTTATTCGAAACTTCTTCCCCAGATTCGGTCTGGATCGCTTCAGAGAAAAAGGATTTGAGAAGGAAAGTTCCAAATTCTGTTTGTACATACTTCGAGTTTGCTACACGAGAAACTGTTGAAATATCCATACCAATACGGTCAGCAATGTCTTTTAAAATCATGGGTTTAAGTTTGACGTCATCTCCTGTTAAGAAGTAATCGTATTGATACTCCATGATAGCATTCATGGTTTTCAATAAAGTTTGTTGCCTTTGTTTGATGGCATCAATAAACCATTTAGCAGAATCCAGTTTTTGTTTAACAAACTGAACCGCTTCCTTCATCTTTTTATCCTTTTGATTAGACTTTTCGTAATGTTCAAACATACTTTGGTATGAGCGGCTTACACGTAGTTCTGGAGCATTACGACCATTTAAGGTAAGATGAAGAACACCATCATTATTACTGATATGAAAATCAGGTATAACATGCAGTTGTTTGCCTGCAACAGCGCCTGAATCTCCTGGTTTGGGATTTAGTTTAAGTATTTCATTAACGATATTCTTAAGATCTTCTGACGTTAATCCTAGTGATTTCTCCAGTTTATCGTAATGTTTCTTTGTAAATTCTTCTAGATAATTTTTAACTACTTTGGTCGCTTGAATAACTGTAGGATTATTTTGATCTTTCTTTTGCAGCTGTATCAGTAGGCATTCTTGTAGATCACGTGCACCAATGCCAGCAGGTTCAAAATCTTGAATCACTTTAAGCATCTCCAATACTTCACTTTCTGACGCTATGACATTCTGTGAGAATGCTAGATCATCGATAAGACTTAATATAGGTCGACGTAGATAGCCGTCATCATCTAAACTTCCGATAATCTGTTGTCCAATTAGAAAATCACGGTCATCTAAAGCTAATAAATCTAATTGTTGTTGCAATTTTTCGAAAAATGAATCTTGTACAGCAATAGGAATCTCTTTTTTATCATCGTCTTCATCAGAGTAATTATAATTATTGGAATAATCGGTATAATCATCTTCCTGAATATATTCATCTACATTAAACTCATCGCTGTCATAGCTTTCTTCACTATCGAAAGTATCGTCAGGGTCACGATCCGGGTATTCCTCATTCGGTTCAGCCATGTTTGCTAAGCTGCCGTCTTCAAGAGCTGGATTTTCTTCTAATTCTTCTTTAATGCGTGCATCCAAAGATACCGTAGGAACCTGTAAAAGTTTGATAAACTGAATCTGTTGTGGAGATAGTTTTTGTAATAACTTTTGTTGTAAGGTTTGCTTTAACATGTTTTATATGACTAATTCGAAGATAAATTTAAATAAATTATATCGATTAATGAAACAAAAATACTGAGGTGGTATATTTAGGTATAATTATTGTAGCAATATGGATTCTTATAATCCTAATTATCAGATTTGGAATAACGAAATGTTAAATTTCGTTAATTCTTCTTTGCAGCATGTAAAAGCTTATTTTTTTTGCTTGTTTTCACAAAACATTTTTAGACCTTTACCGTATGTTCAAACGTATTAAGAATAAATTTTTACGCTATATAGCGATCGCTATATATTTTTTAATCGTCCTAGTTTGTGCTATACAGCTTAACTTTTTAGGGCTTTTTGGCTACTCGCCTACAAAAAAGGATATTACGATGCCAAGTGTCAATATCTCAACAGAATTGTATACTGCAGATAGTGTATTAATCGGTCGGTATTTCGATGAAGATCGTAATCCCGTTGCTTTTGACAGTATATCTAAGCATGTGATAAATGCTTTGGTCGCTACGGAGGATGTTCGTTTTTATAAACATAGTGGGGTTGATTTTTGGGGTTTAGGATCGGGGATTATTTCGACCTTAACTGGGGATAAAAGGGGGGCAAGTACCATTACACAGCAACTTGCAAAAAATCTTTATCGAACTCGATATAATAAGTCTGGTGGTTTACTGGCAAAAATTCCAGGTGTGGGTTTGATCGTAACCAAATTCAAAGAATGGATGACAGCTTATAAATTGGAATCCCGTTATGAAAAGAATGAAATCATTACAATGTATTTGAATACGGTATCTTTTAGTAATAATTCTTATGGTATCCAAACTGCTGCGCGTCGTTATTTTAGTAAAAATGCAAGTGACTTGAGTATCAATGAATCCGCAGTATTGGTGGGGATGCTGAAAGGAACTACAATCTATAATCCAATGCGTAATTTAGAAAAGTCGCGTGAACGTAGAAATGTTGTATTGGCGCAAATGGCAAAAGCTGATTATATTGATCAATCACAGGTAGAAAAATTGTCAAAAGAGCCATTAGTCTTGCATGCGGACAATAAGGATGTACATGCAGGAGAAGATTCATATTTGCGTGCAGCTGTAGAACGTTGGTTGGAAAAATGGGCAGAAGAGAATGATAGAGATATTTATAAAGATGGTTTAAAAATTTACACCACCATCAATTCAAAAATGCAAAAGCATGCCGAGGAGGCTGTAGCTAAGCAAATGCAAGTATTGCAAAGAAGATTGAAAAACGCATGGGGCAATGAAGATCCTTGGAGGGATCTGTCCGGTAAGGTGATTCCTGGGTTTATTGATAATTTAGTTAAAAAAACCGATTATTATAAATTTTTGGCTAAAAAATACGATAACCGTACGGATAGTATGGATTACTATCTGAATCAAAAAAAAGAAATGGAAGTTTTTTCATGGAAAGGTGAACGCTTGCGTGAGAAGGTGCAGATGTCCACAGTGGATTCGATCAAATATTATGTGACGATGTTGAATACGGGTGTGATGAGTATGGATCCATACTCGGGTGAGATCAAAGTTTGGGTTGGAGGAATAGATCATCAATATTTTAAGTATGATCATGTAAACCAGTCAAAACGACAAGCAGGATCCACATTTAAACCATTTGTTTATTTGGCTGCCTTGGAATCGGGCATGACCCCTTGTGATCAAATGCAAGATAAGCCAGTCACGATTAAAATTGATAAAGGCGATTCTATTGAAGTTTGGGAGCCTAAAAATGCAGATTGGAATTTCAGTTACCGAGATATGTCCTTGCGTTGGGCAATGGCACGTTCGGTAAATTCAATCACCGTGCAGTTAACGGAAAAAGTTGGGGCGGATAAGATTGTGGAAGCGGCTCATCGTGTTGGTATAGAAAGTAAATTGAGTGCTGTAGCATCGATTGGATTGGGGCCGAATGATGTTTCAGTTTTTGAGATGGCAAATGGATATTCAACAATGATGAATCATGGTGAGCGTGTGACTCCGGTTTTAGTTTCGCGCATTGAAGATTATGAAGGTAATGTTATTGCAACTTTTAAACCTGAACGTAAACAAGTTGTCGATAAACAGGATGCCTGGTTGATGACTTATATGTTGCGTGGTGGAATGGAGGAGCCAGGGGGGACTTCACAAGCCTTGTGGGAATATGACTTGTTTAGTAAAGAAAATGAGATAGGGGGTAAAACTGGTACTTCGTCCGAATATGTTGACGGATGGTATATGGGGGTTACAAAGGATTTGGTAACAGCAGTATGGGTAGGCTGTGATGATCGTAATATTCACTTTAAAAACTCACAAACAGGAGAGGGGTCTAAAACAGCTTTACCGATCTTTGGTTTGTTTATGGAAGCTATATACAAAGATAAAGCTCTAGGGTATACTCAGGGTAAATTTCCAGCACCTACTGTCGAAATCACTAAGAAATATAATTGTGAGACACCTCGTCCTCCTCGAGAAGAAGTAGTGTTAGATTCCACAGCAACAGACGACGAATTGCCTTTGGAGGAATTAGAAAATAGTGGTAGCGAAGGTACAACTCAAGAAGAGGGATTGTCAACACCTGAGCAGAGAGATAACATTGATGTATTGTCTACCGAAAGAGATGTCGTTGCGACAAAACCACCTGACTCGATCGATACTGTAGAGTAAAGTAAATATATGATATTTTTTGGAAATCGGTTGTTTATGAAGTATAAGCAACCGATTTTTTTTCTACCGTATTCATGTGGAATGGACACAAATTTTTCCAGTCGGCATTTTGTTTGCGGATCAATTTTTCTTTTTGCATAAAGGTAAAATGACGCAGTTCAAGTAATCTTTTCTCAGCTTTTTCTTTAGATTCGAATTTTTCTATATAAACGATGCGTGTTAAGTGCGGTCCGTTTGGAAAAAAGATATTACTGCTGCTTCTAATTTCGTTTGCAATTAATGCGAAATCTGATGTAATGTCTACATTTAGGAAGTGTCTATTGCTGTCAGTAATAATGTATAATGTGTATGATTTCATGTTTGAGCTAATAAATTTGGTTATTTGTATAATTTTTACTAATTTTATTGGCACAATATTACTAATATTTTTAGATATTAAAAATTAAATTTTAAAAAATATGCCAAACATAGCTTCCAATCTTAAGTTTTTAAGAAAAACGAAAAGACTTACACAACAGCAGTTTGCCGATTTATTGGAAATAAAGCGTGCTTCTGTAGGGGCGTATGAAGAGGATCGGGCTGAGCCAAAATATGAATTACTAAAAAAGATAGCAGAATTTTATGAGCTATCAATGGATGAGCTTGCTAATGATGAGATTAATGATAAGTGGAAACGAGCACCGAAAAGCAATGCTTCTAATTTACGTGTATTGAGTGTAACGGTAGATGGGCAGGATCGTGAGAATATAGAGCTTGTTCCGGTAAAGGCTAGTGCTGGTTATATGAACGGTTATTCTGATCCCGAGTATGTAGCGACTTTGCCTAAATTTTCGTTACCTATGTTCAATCAGGGGACCTATCGTGCTTTTGAAATTAAAGGAGATTCGATGCGACCTCTACCAAGTGGATCTATCATTGTGGCAGAATATGTTGAAAACTGGAATGAAATTAAACCAGGACATACTTATGTCATTGTTTCCAAGGATGAAGGTGTTGTATATAAGCGGGTGGCTTATAAATTTAAGGAAGATAAAGGGTTGAAGCTGGTTTCGGATAACAAAAGTTATGATCCTTACTGGGTTGAGGCTGGTGATATTATGGAAGTATGGCGAGCAAAAGCATTTATTAGTACCACCTTGCCGGAGCCTAGTAATGAGCCTACGATGGAGACGCTAACAAGCATGATGGCCGAAATGCAAAAAACCATAAATTCGGTTGTTGATAAAGGTTAAATGTAGATTATAAGTAAACTTTTTTGATGCGAATTTTGATTGTTTGAAAAAAATATTTACCTTTGTCCTATCTGAGAGGAAGGGGGCAACGTATGCCCCCTTTTTTAATTCATTGATTTCAGTATTTTTATTCGATTTCGACAGAATATGCAAAATGTAGAGAAAAGAGTTATCGAACTCGTTCAAGAAAAAATAGCAGATCGCGATGATTTGTTTATTGTAAGTGTTAAGTTTCATCCAAACAGTGTCTTGGAGGTTTTACTGGATGGTGATCAAGGGATTAGTATCGATGACTGTGTACAAGTTAGCAAATTTGTCGGATTCCAGCTAGAAGAAGAGGGTGTAGTAGAAAAAGCTTACCGTCTAGAAGTTTCATCTCCAGGTATAGATACTAATTTTGTTCATCAAAGACAGTATGAAAAAAATATCGGACGTAATGTACAAGTGAAGTTAAATGATGGAACGAAAGCTGAAGGTACTTTGCTTGAAGTTGATGACTCACAGATTACTATTGAAGAAACAATAAAAGAAAAAGGAAAAAAGGCGCAGCAGGCTGCTCGTATTATTCCTTTGGAACAAATAAAAGCAACTAAGGTGTTAATTTCATTTAAATAAAAATGAGCAGCAATATCAATTTGATTGACTCTTTCCAAGAGTTTAAAGAGTTTAAAAACATTGACCGACCAACGGTTATTTCTGTGTTAGAGGAAGTATTCCGTAGTATGATCCGTAGACGTTTCGGCACAGATGAGAATTGTGATGTTATTGTCAACCCAGATAATGGGGATTTGGAAATCTGGAGAACTCGCGTTGTTGTTGAAGATGAATTTTCGGAAGATGATGATTTAGAAATTGAATTAACAGAAGCGAAGAAATTTGATGTTGATTTGGAAGTCGGTGATGACTATATTGAACAAATTACATTAGAGAGCTTTGGTCGTCGTGCTATTTTGGCAGCACGTCAAACTTTGGTTTCAAAGGTATTGGAATTAGAGAAAGACGAAGTTTTCAAAAAATATAAAGACCGAGAAGGTGAATTGGTTATTGGTGAAGTTTATCAAATCTGGAAAAAGGAATTACTTGTTTTGGACGATGATGGTAATGAATTGATTTTACCAAAGACTGAACAGATTCCTGCAGATTATTTCAAGAAGGGCGATAGCATTCGTGCAGTAGTTTATAAAGTAGATATGATGAATAATAATCCTAAGATTCTTATTTCTCGTACTGCTCCAGAATTTTTACAACGTTTATTTGAACTTGAAGTTCCTGAAATCTTCGATGGTTTAATTACAATTAAGAAAATCGTTCGTGAACCAGGTGAGCGCGCTAAAGTAGCTGTTGAATCCTACGACGATCGTATCGACCCAGTTGGTGCTTGTGTTGGTATGAAAGGATCTCGTATTCATGGTATTGTTCGTGAACTGCGCAATGAAAATATTGATGTGATCAATTTTACGACCAATCATTCTCTTTATATCACACGCGCACTGAGCCCAGCTCGTATTAGCTCAATCAAAATTGATGAGGAAAATAAGACTGCCGCTGTGTATTTAAAATCTGATCAAGTATCTTTGGCAATTGGTCGTGGTGGACACAATATCAAATTGGCCGGTAAATTGACGGGTTATGAAATCGATGTATATCGTGAGAATGATGAATTTGATGAGGATGTGGATATCGAAGAATTCAGCGATGAGATCGAAAGCTGGGTGATTGATCAATTGAAACGTGTTGGTTTAGACTCTGCACGTTCAGTATTGGCATTGACAGAAGAAGAATTGTCCAGACGTACTGATCTGGAAGAAGATACGGTAAAAGAGATTTTACGTATTTTGCAGGCTGAATTTGAATAAAATGAAGCCATATAATTTATTTTCATCTCTATTTCGAATTTAATTGTTATAGAGATGTAAAAAAAACATATTTTTGTATTAAATATTTAATTAGTTAAAATAATAGATGACTGAAGGAAAAGGTACAAACCTGCTTAAAGCAGCAAAGGAACTCAATATTGGCATATCTACTGCCGTAGATTGTTTAGTGAAAAAAGGATATGACGTCGACGCCAAGCCTAATACTAAGCTATCCGGAGAGATGTACAATGTGCTGTTGAAAGAGTTTCAAGGTGACAAAATCGTGAAAGATGAAGCTAAACAAATTGTTATTGGCAAAATTCGTCGTGATGAGTCGCCAGTCGCTTCTCCTAAAGAATCATCTAAAAATGACGATTATGAAGAAACTGTAGTTTCAAAAGAAATTTTGATTAAAAATGTTGCAGTTAATACAAGAGAAGGATCGGATGCTGTTAAAAATGAGACGCCTACTGAAAAAGTAACTGAACATGAAGCAAAAGAAAGTTCGTCAAATACGCATACTGGAGGGATGAAAGTCGTTGGTAAAATAGATTTAGATGCTTTGAAAAGAGGTTCTAAACCTAAAAAAGAAGACACTCCAGAAGTGAAAGCTGAAACTCCAAAGGAAGTGGAGAAGAGGCCTGAGGTGGTTAAAGAAGCAACTCCTGCTGCTCCAAAACCTATTGTAATAACTGAGCCAAAATTAGAGGTTCCGAAAGTTGAAGCGCCAAAAGTTCCGGTAGTGGAAGCACCAAAAGCAGAGGAGAAAGTGAAGGAAGCACCGAAGGTTGTCATTGCTGCACCTCAAAAAGTTGAAGTTAAAACTGAAGCTCCAAAAGTTCAAGAGAAGAAAGTGGTAGAAGAAAAGCCAAAAAATGAAAAACCTGCTGTAAAAGCACCGGTTGAAACTCCTGTAAAGGAAGAGAAAAAAGTTAATCCTGCAGATGAAGTCATTAGTGCTAAGGCAGAACGATTAACAGGTCCAAAAGTAATTGGAAAGATTGAATTGCCAACGGCAAGACCTTCTCATAGAGATAAACCTGTAGCATCTTCTTCAAGTGCTACTGGCAATGATCAGAAACGTAAACGTAAGCGTACAAATAACCCAGGAAGTGCACCTCAGGGTGGTGGTACTCATCCAAATCGTACTGGTGGTCCTAATCAAAGTGGAGGTACTCATCCAAATCGTACTGGAGGAAATCATCCTGCTGGAAATAACCAAAATCGCCCAGGTGGTGCTCCAGGTGTAAATCAAAACCGCCCAGGAGGTGGTCCTGGTGGACAACATAACCGTCCAGGAGGTCCAGGTGCTAACAAAAGTCGTCCTCCTTTTAACAATAATAGGGGTAAAGGACCTAATGAGCCAAAAGAGGAACCTACAGAAAAGGAAATTCAAGATCAAATCAAGGCAACATTAGCGCGCTTAAGTGGCGCTGGTAAATCAGGTAAATTCGCACAACGTGCTAAATTGAGACGTCAAAAGCGTGACGATGTAGCTAGTAATGCAGAAGAGGAAGCATTAGAAAGAGAAATGCAAGCAAAAGTTTTGCGCGTTACGGAATTTGTGACAGCAAACGAACTGGCAAACTTAATGGATGTAGCTGTAACACAAATTATCGCAACTTGTATGAGTTTGGGTATGTTCGTGTCGATTAATCAGCGTCTGGATGCAGAAACTTTAACAATTGTTGCTGATGAATTTGGTTATCAAATCGAGTTTATTAAACCTGAAGATGAAGAAATTGCTGATCTTGAACAAGCAGATAATGAAGATTCATTAGTTTCTCGTGCTCCAATCGTTACTGTAATGGGTCACGTCGATCATGGTAAAACATCTTTGTTAGATTATGTGCGTAAAGCAAACGTAACAGGCGGTGAAGCAGGTGGTATCACGCAGCACATTGGTGCTTATGCGGTACAACTTGATGGTGGACGTAAGATCACATTCTTAGATACTCCTGGTCACGAAGCTTTTACAGCGATGCGTGCCCGTGGTGCTAAAGTAACAGATATTGTTATTATTGTTATTGCAGCGGATGATGCTGTGATGCCACAAACAAAAGAGGCGATCAACCACGCACAAGCTGCTGGTGTGCCGATTGTATTTGCATTTACAAAAATAGACAAGCCTGGTGCTAATACAGATCGTATTAAAGAGCAGTTGTCTCAAATGAATATATTAGTAGAAGATTGGGGAGGTAAATACCAAGCGCAAGAGATCTCAGCAAAAACTGGATTAAATGTTGATCTTTTATTAGAAAAAGTATTATTAGAAGCAGAAATGTTAGACCTTAAAGCCGATCCTAATAAGCGTGCTGTAGGTTCTGTTATTGAAGCTGCCTTAGATAAAGGTAGAGGTATTGTTACAACTGTATTGATCTTAGGAGGTACGTTACGTGTAGGAGATCCAATTTTAGCAGGTTCTCATAGTGGTAAAGTAAAAGCTTTGACCAATGAACGTGGAGAACGTGTTAAAGAAGCTGGTCCTTCTGTGCCGGTTCAGATATTGGGTATGGCTGGAGCACCTACTGCAGGTGATAAGTTTTACACAATGGAAAGCGAATCTGAAGCACGTAATGTGGCGAATAAACGTCTTCAATTGCAACGTGAGCAAGGTATGCGTGCTACGAAACATATTACTTTGGATGAGATTGGTCGTCGTTTGGCAATCGGTAACTTTAAAGAATTGAACGTAATCGTTAAAGGTGACGTGGATGGTTCGATCGAGGCCTTATCAGATTCATTATTGAAATTATCAACACAAGAGATTCAGGTAAATGTAATCCACAAATCTGTGGGTGCAATCTCTGAGTCAGATGTATTGTTAGCTTCTGCTTCTGATGCGATTATCATTGGATTCCAAGTTCGTCCATCTATAGGTGCACGTAAATTGGCTGAGCAAGAGCAAATCGATATTCGTCTTTATTCGATCATCTATGATGCTATTGCTGAACTTAAATCTGCAATGGAAGGTATGTTGGCTCCGAAATTTGAAGAGAAAATCGTTGCTAACGTTGAAATCCGCGAAACATTTAAAATCTCTAAAGTTGGTACTATTGCAGGTTGTATGGTATTGGATGGTAAGATTAACCGCAATAATGATATTCGTATCGTACGTGATGGAGTTGTTGTTTTCACAGGCAAATTAGCTTCATTGAAACGTTTCAAAGACGATGTGAAAGAAGTGTCATTTGGTTATGAGTGTGGTTTGAATATTCAAGGATACAACGATATCCAAGAAGGAGATATTGTAGAAGCTTACGAACAAGTTGAAGTAAAACGTAAATTGTAATATCCCATTTACGTTATATAAATAGGCTATATTATGAATTCAATTTAGTCTTTAAGTATAAAATATCCTTGTAAAGGATAATAAGAAAAAATAGGTTGCACTTTTTTAAGTGCAACCTATTTTTTTGTTGACTTCATATTTGATTGATTTCAAAGGTGGCATATTTTTAATTGGCATCTTATTGATCTACTTTTTTAAAATATGCGCACGATTATATTCATAGTTCATTCGCGCAATGTTTAGAACCGAAATACTTTGAGGGCACTCTACTTCACAAGCTTCAGTGTTTGTACAATGCCCAAAAAGTTCTTTATCCATTTGATGTACCATATCAATCACACGTGATAGACGTTCTTCTTTACCCTGCGGAAGTAATACCATATGATTGATTTTGGCAGAAGTAAAAAGTGCTGCACTTCCATTTTTACAAGTGGCAACGCAAGCACCACAACCAATACAAGCTGCCGAATCAAATGCAGCTTCTGTTATTTCATGTGTAATCGGTATGGTGAGTGCCTCTGGTGCCTGTCCTGTATTGATAGATACAAACCCACCAGTGGAAATAATGCGATCAAATGCAGAGCGATCTACTTTTAAATCTTTTTTAACAGGAAAAGCTTCTGATCTAAATGGTTCAATAATAATAATTTCTCCATCTTTAAAAGATCTCAAATGTAATTGACAGGTCGTTGTATTTTTAAGAGGACCGTGTGCAATTCCATTAATCATTATACCACATTGACCACAAATTCCTTCACGGCAATCGTGATCGAATTCTACTGGTGTGTCATTGGACAATATGAGTTTCTCATTGAGGGTATCCAACATTTCGAGAAAAGACATATGTGGATTGAGGTTATCTAATGTATAATCTATAAGCTTGCCTTCAGTATTTTTACCTTCTTGTCTCCATATTTTCAGATTTAACTTCATAGCTTGAATTTTAGTATTATTTATAACTACGTACAATTGGTTGAATCACTTCAAACGATAGCGGCTCTTTATGTAATAAAGGTATTTCATTATTATTCCATTCCCAAGCCGAGATAAATTGATATTCTTCATCATTTCGTTTGGCTTCACCCTCAGTTGTTTGATATTCTTCACGGAAATGTGCTCCACAAGACTCATTTCTTGTAATAGCATCATAACACATCAGTTCACCAATTTCCAAATAGTCTGCAACTCTCCCTGCTTTTTCTATTTCGGTGTTCATGGTTGCCTCAGTTCCTGGAATATGAACATATTTATGAAATTCTTCTCTTAATTTTCTTATTTCAGAGATTGCAAATTTTAATCCATTTGCATTTCGAACGAGTCCGCAATAGTCATACAATATTTTACCAAGTGTTTTATGGTAATAATCTACGGTTTTATCTCCTTTGCTATTGCTGAATCGATGCAATTGCGCTCTTACCTCTTGTTCAGCTTTTTCGAACTCAATATGATCTGTCGATATTTTTCCTGTATGGATATCCCCTGATAAATAATTTGCAATCGTATAAGGTGCTATAAAATATCCATCTACAGAAGCCTGCAAGAGTGAATTTGCACCTAAGCGGTTAGCCCCATGATCAGCAAAATTAGCTTCGCCTAAGGCAAATAATCCAGGAATTGTGGTCATCAGTTCGTAATCAACCCAAAGGCCACCCATTGAGAAGTGTGCGGAAGGAGAAATCATCATCGGTACTTCATATGCATTGTAACCGGTAATTTTTTCATACATATCGAATAAGTTACCATACTTTTCTTTAATCTTCTCGATCCCTTGTTCTTTAATTGCTTTAGCAAAATCAAGATAAACTGCATTTTTTAACGGCCCGATTCCAAAGCCAGCATCAATCCTTTCCTTTGCTGCACGAGACGAGATGTCTCTTGGGGCAAGGTTTCCAAAAGCGGGATATCTACGCTCTAGGTAATAATCTCTTTCCTGTTCGGGAATCTCATTGGCAGATCGTTGTTCATTTTCTTTACTTGGTACCCAGATTCTTCCATCGTTTCGCAATGATTCCGACATCAGTGTTAATTTGGATTGGTAATCTCCAGATTGCGGTAATGAAGTAGGATGAATTTGAATCCAGCTTGGACTAGCCATTAAAGCCCCTTTTTTATGGGCTCTCCAGATTGCAGAACCATTACATCCCATTGCTAAGGTAGAAAGATAGTATATTTTACCATAGCCACCCGTTGCCAATATTACTGCATGTGCTGCATGCCGTTCGATTTGACCGGTATCGAGATTTCTTATAATTACACCTCGTGCTTTCCCATCAATAATAACTAAATCTAACATTTCATGTCTACTATATAAAGCGACACTTTTTTTTCCTACCTGACGCATAAGCGCCTGATAAGATCCTAATAACAATTGTTGTCCTGTCTGTCCTCGTGAATAAAAGGTACGGCTTACCTGCACCCCACCAAAAGAGCGATTGTTTAAATAGCCACCATATTCACGGCCAAAGGGTACTCCCTGAGCCACTGCTTGATCAATTAGATTAAGTGAACATTCGGCCATACGGTAAACATTTGCTTCGCGAGCGCGAAAATCACCACCTTTTAGTGTATCAACAAACATACGATACACACTGTCACCATCATTTTTATAATTTTTTGCTGCATTAACACCTCCTTGTGCAGCGACAGAATGTGCACGTCTAGGGCTGTCTTGGAAGCAAAAGGATTTGACATTATAGCCCATTTCTCCTAATGATGCAGCGATGGAACTTCCAGCTAACCCAGTTCCAATGACAATGACATCTAATTTTTTGCGATTTGCAGGATTGACCAATTTGGCGTTTTTTTTATAGTTCTCCCATTTTTTTTCCAAAGAACCTTCTGGGATTTTTGCATCTAAATTCATGTTCTTAAAATATGAAGGTTAACCTATTGTGTAAAGTAAATGTAGATGGGCATCATTGCAAATCCTACACTTATGATGACGGAATAAGCGATGCCACAATTTCTTATCCATTTTACATATTTGGGATGGAAAAGCCCTAAGGTACGAATAGCACTATGTACACCATGTATTAAATGATAGCACAATGCGACCATAGATAAAACATAAATCACCACATACCACCATTCTCTAAAAGTGGTGACCACCAATATGTAGAGATCTTTATTGCCATTACTGTCTATTGGTGGGGTGCCAAATTTATAGATATACCAAAAATTTTGAAAATGAATGACTAAGAATATTAAGATAATTGTACCTAAAACTCCCATGTTGCGACTATACCATTTGCTGGCCCGCTGTCTTTGATCGCAATGGTATTTTTTTCCTGATCTTCTATTTTTAATGGTGATCACGACTGCATCTAATGCATGTAATATGATGCTGGTATATAAGACATATGATACTATTTTAATAACGATATTGCCTGATAAAAAATGAGAATATGCATTAAATTGGGTATGTGCTTGTTCGACAGGAAGAAATAATTGTAAGTTTCCTAAAAAGTGAATGATTAAGAAAAAACAAAGAAACAAACCTGTAAAACACATCAGCAATTTTCGAGATAGCGTTGTCAACATAAGCAAAGAATTAATAGTAACCGATTATTTTCATCCACAGACCACCAATTGCCATGTAGATCACAAGTAATAAAACACCAATTTCAAAACCTTTTACCCACCATGATTTAAGGTCTACATATCCACTGCCGAAATAAACGGGGGCGGGGCCATGTCCATAGTGAGTCAGAACACCATATATTGAACCAACAAATCCAAGCATCATTGCGAGTAGCATACCTGGTATACCTAAGGAAACCCCTACACCTAACATAGCAGCATACATTGCGGCAACATGAGCTGTCGCACTTGCGAAAATATAGTGACTGTAGAAGTAGACTAAAATAATTACAGGAAATGCAATAATCCAATTAAGACCCCCGATTTGGGTTTTAATTAAATCGCTAAACCATCCTATAAATCCTAGCTCATTTAAGGAGCTAGCCATCATGACCAACACTGCAAACCAAACGATCGTATCCCAAGCGCCTTTTTCAGATTTGACATCTTCCCAAGTGAGTACGGAAGTGAGCAGCAAAAGTGTGAGTCCTATAAAAGCGGTTGTCGTGGCATCTATGGATAACGAACCACCGAAAATCCATAAACTCAATAGAATGAAAAAGGCAAGTAACATCAACCATTCGTTTGTTTTAATTGCTCCCATTTCTTTTAGTTTTTCCGTTGCCATTTTGGGGGCATCAGCTGTTTTTTTTAATTCAGGTGGATATAATTTGTACAAGACTAGTGGTACTAGAATAAATGCAACAAGTCCAGGAACAAATCCTGCAGCTGCCCAAGACATCCATGTTATATTAATTCCTAAATCTGCTGCAAATTTCTGACACATCGGATTACTTGCTGTTCCGGTAAGAAACATTGATGAGGCAATGAGATTCATATAATAACTATTTAAAGTTAAATAGGCTCCAATTTTTCGATGTGTATTCGGGTCTTCTGGGAGTGAACCAAAGCTGATTGCCATGGATTTCATAATGGGGTAGATGATACCTCCGCCTCGAGCCGTATTGCTTGGGATAGCGGGAGCAAGGCAAACGTCTGCAAGACCTAGTCCATAAGCTAAGCCCAATGAACTCTTTCCGAAAATTTTGATAAATATAAACGCAATTCTATTTCCTAAACCCGTTTTGATAAAGCCTCTAGCTATAAAAAATGAAATACCAATAAGCCAGATTACTTTGTCACCAAAACCACTTAATGATTTGGTAATCGATAGGGCGGGATTACCTGGTGCTAATACTTGTGTTAAAGCGGTAAATCCTATAGCTAGCATACACATGGTTCCCATAGGTGCTGCTTTTAGAATAATACCTAATATGGTTGCTGCAAAAATTGCAAATAGGTGCCAAGCTTCGGGCGATACACCATGTGGTACCGGTATAAACCAAATAATCAATGCGAAAGCAAAGGTAATCCCCATTTTTTTTATATCCACTTCTTTCATAATATGTATGTTAGGTTACAATCGACTTTGAACTTGTAAAATGAACAAATTGCCATTGTATTTGTTTGAACTTTCGATTTGATGTTTATAATAGTCGATCTGCATACCCATTTGTATTCTAGCACCGTAATTTTTTAAGAATTCTAAACTGAACATGGGGACGATAGATTGTCTTGGATTGGAATTTTGCCTAAAATCAGTATCTAAATATTCGTACCTGCATGAAAATTCAATAGCTTTTAGGTTTTTATAATCAATTTCATAACGCATATTGGGTAAGAAATAAGCACCTCGCATTTGATATTGATATATGTTTTCTAGTCGATTTGTTTCTTCAAGACTGAAATATAAATTGTGATTAATCGCTTGTTTTGCCTCTATTTGAAAATCCATGTTCCACTTTTGAGCAAGTTGAAATTTGGATGATATATCAAATGCTAAAGCGTGTACATTTCTTTTAAATACGGTACCCGTACCCCCGTTTAATCCCACACTAAAATCATATTTTTTGGAAAGATCAAACACAATACGCGTTAAAAATTGTTTACCATTATCCTTGTCCGAAACCTGATTTTTTCCATTTCCATTAACTACAGAAACAGCATACCGCATAGGTATGGTACCAATAGGTAGTGTTCCGCCAACAGAGGCTCCTATCTGAAAGCTTGTCCAACCATTTTTACCAAACTCTGTATATTGATTTGACCATTCTAATGATTTTATAATATCCACGGGGTATGTTTCTTCTAGTCCGAACCAAGGCCTGAACTGCCCTACGGTAATAGCAACCTTAGGATTAAAGCTATATCTCAGATAAGCGTTTTCTAAAACTCGTGTTTTGGGATCATTTTTAAAATCTGCGAAGTTGGCTAAAGCTACAACTTCTACTCTTTTACTGATCTGTCCTTTCACTTGTGCGCGCATATATTTAAGAGAAAAGGAGTTGTTGGTACCCTTGTCATCTATATGATGAAGACCTTCTACATCAACATTTTTTTTAAGACTTGTGGTGAATCGACCTTGAAAAAGACCTTTGAATTGAAATTTAGGATAACTATCCAAAATTTTTCCTTGTGTACTATCTGGAACCTGGGCGCGAACAGCGTGACTTTTCAAAAGTAAAAAGCTGATCATGACACTTATTACAAAAGGTAAAAGTTTTTTCATATAAAAAAAATTAATGTGAAAAGAACAAGGTAATCATTGGTATAAATTTTAATTTATACTCTAAATATAATCGTATAGTTGGTTATTTAATGGGCAATTGTTGTTCTGCTCATATAGTAAATGTAAGGAGTTAAATCTATATAAAAAAGGAAAAAATATAATAATTCAATATTTTTTTAAGTTCAATAGTAGTTGTATGTTGTTTATTGGAAAAATACTTCAATAAAAAGTAATATGCTGTTGTCTAGGTGAAGAATGATGAAAACCTATTTACGTCAATTTTTGTGAGATAATCTATGTAATGTAAGTAAGATCATGCTTGCATGGAGACTTTTATTATGCCTGGATCGGGGAGGTGATCTGATAAAAAGCCTTCGTCAGTTTATGACGAAGGCTTGATGTCTTTTTTATCTCAAGTACATTTTAAATCCTTTTTTGACAGGTCATATTAATTGCTTTGAATGAGTTTATCCAAAGACTTTTTAATTACTGGATCAGCATAATCGCGCCCACCTTCCAGTCGATCTACCAGTTCTCCCTTTTTATTAATGATTACTGTCGTTGGAATAGCGTTTCCTAAGAACTCAGATGGTATTTCACCATGGGGTGCATAAACTTGTAAATCATATTTATTTTCAGCCATGAATGCTTTCGATTTATCCATCATACCATCTACATCGACCATTAAAAATATAATTTCATTAGTTCCTTTAAAAGACTGTTTTAGGGAATTAATAGATGGCATTTCATGAATACATGGAGGACACCACGTTGCCCAGAAATTAATGAATACTACTTTACCCTTTAATGAGCTTAACGTAATATTTTTTCCATTTTCATCTGTAAAGGAAACCTCATTAGCTTGGTGTGTTGGACTTGATGTAGCACTGTCAACAGTTGTTTCGATTACCTGCGAATTTTGCGTATTGTTAGTTTTTGAATTGCAAGATACGGCAGTAATACACGTCACGATCAGAAATATACCGATCATTTTCTTATTTAAATGGATTATCATATCTATTTCTATTTACTTATTTTACCTTCTTTTATTTCTTCCGATGGTTTCAGTATGATTTGACTACCTGCTGATACCTGACCAAATATTTCTGTTAAAGTATCCAAATATACACCTTCCTTGATTGGAATACGTTTTATTTCCTGATTGTCTAATATAAATATAAATGTACCACTCTGATTAGTCAGAATACTTTTTTTAGGTACCCAAGTTGACGGTTTATTACGTTTTAACATAAGTTTGACTTGTGCATAATCTCCTCCTTGTAATTCTCCAGATGTATTATCTACGTCAAATTCTAGTGTTAGTGATCGATCATGTTGATCTAACAATCCAGATGTACGTGAAAGTGTCGTCTTAAATATTTTTCCAGGTTGAGAACTGACAGTAAAATTGGCTCGTACGACTTGTTGTACTGATGCAGCATGTTTTTCTGGAAGAGATAGAGTTAAACGTAATTTATTTCCTTGAGCAATCGTAAATAGGGATTGGTTGGACGATGAACCCGCCAATGCGCCAATAGATACACTTCTTTCAGTGATTACGCCATCGAAAGGAGCTGTGATACGTAGATATTGCTGTAATTGTGAGGTATGTGAAGTACCTGCTCTAGAAGATTCGAAAGCAGCCCTTGTACTTTCAACATTACTTTTCGCTCTCTCTAATTCAATTGCCGCTATGGCACCCGATGTTGTTGAAGCATCTTTTAAGCGATCATATGCTTGCCGAGCAAAAAGATAATCACTGTAGATCTTCTGCTCTGTAGCTTTGTCAGATAAATACCGCTGATTCATTTCGGGAGCTTCTAATACTGCTAATAGTTGGCCTTTGCGTACATGATCTCCACGATCTACATATAGCTTTTTTACAAATCCTGATACCTTTGCAAATACCGCTACCTGCTCATAGGGTCTTAATTCCGCAGGAATTGAAATTTCGTATTCTGGATTGATAAATTGTACGGATGCTGTTGGATAATTTATTCTTTTTTCAGTTTTTTTTGTTTCCTTATTAATCTGATTTTCTTGCTGTAAGCATGCCGTAAGTGTCATTGATAAAGCAAGTGCGAGGGTCAGGCGTATAGTTTTATATATTGATATTGCAGAGTACATGATCGTAGAGTTTAAATGAATTATGTTGTTTGATTAGAAAAAAACTGGCTTTCCTTATCATCAGGATCAAGAGATGGACTGATAATAGTTGTTTTGGACATAAGAGACGAGAAAAAGTGTGGTAAGAGAAGCAGAATAGCTAGGGTAGATGCAATAAGCCCACCAATAACGGCTCTACCTAATGGTGCAACTTGCTCTGCTCCGTCACCTATGCCTATGGCCATCGGCAACATACCAGCTAGCATGGCAGCAGCAGTCATTAATATAGGTCTCAAACGAGATGATGCTGCTAGTCTTGCTGCATTTACTGGTTTCAAAGCCCTATTTCTCCTATAATATTCGGCTTGATTAACAAGCAATACAGCATTGGATACTGATACACCGATGGACATAATTATTCCCATATAGGATTGTAAATTAAGTGTGCTGCCGGATAAAAAAAGTATAATTAAACTTCCAGTAATCACCGCAGGAATAACGGATAAAATAATTAATGGAATTTTAAAAGATTGGTAATAAGCGGATAACATCAAGAAAATAGCGATAATCGCTACTGCTAATCCTGTCAACAGGCTCCCTAATGTGTCATCCAGCAGTTGCATTGTTCCTTCTGTCCATACATTGATACCCCGAGGAGGTTGTCCTACATCATTGATTGCTTTTTTTACGGCTGCAGACGCTGTACCTAAATCCTTATTGTAAACATTGGCGATAATGGTGACATAACGATTGGGACCTTTACGGTTTACTTGTGCTGGAGCTGTCACTCTGCGTACTGTTGCAACATCTTCTAGTAGAGGGCGAAGATTTCCTTTTTTTAACGGAAGTGACTTGAGCATTTCTTCTGATGACATGATCTGCTCGGGGATTTGTACCTGAACTTGAAAAACAAGTCCTGATTTAGGATCTACCCACAGATTTTTATCTGTAAATCTAGTAGATGATGTAGCCGTAATCAAACTTCGTGTGATGTCTTGCATGGTTAAACCAAACTGCCCCGCAAGATCACGATTGACTTCAATTTCTACTGTAGGATATTCCAGCGGTTCTGCGATGCGTACATCTCTTAAATATGATATTTCTTTTAAATTGGATTCAATTTTTGCTGCAAATGCACTTGCAGCCTTTAATTGCCCAGCTCCGACTTTAACTTCAATCGGAGTCATGGCTCCTTGTCCCATTATTTTTTCAGTCAGCTCCATCGGTTCAAAATTTAGCTGTACATGTGAGTGCTTTTCGTTTATTTTTTTTCTTATTTCCTCTTTGAGGTCCTCCATGGAATTTTTATAGATCTCTTGATTAACGGATACTTGCAATACCGCTTCATGAGAAGCACTGGTAAACAGAAAAATAGGATTGATTGGGGATGTTGGCGGATGCATCCCAATAAAAGCTGATGTGATCGTAGTTCCATTGTCAGGAAGCATGACTTTGATATCCTCTGTTATTGCTTTGACAATTTGTTCTGTTTTTTCAATTCTACTTCCTTGTGTTGCTTGGATACGTATCTGAAAATCTCCACTATTGGAAATAGGCATCACATCTGTACCGACGAAGTTCAATAATAAGCAGGTTGCAGTTCCAGTGCATAATACGTACACTATAAAAAGGGATAATGATTGGGTAGACCATTTCCTTATCCTATACGAATAGTTGAGGCTGAATTTTTCAAATAATACTCTTTTTCTTGGTATTTTCTTTATCTCTTGATGCTTATCTTTCATAAACCAATTGGCCAATATTGGAACAAAGGTTTGAGAAGCTATAAATGAGGCAATCATAGCAAAAGCTACAGCCATAGAGAGAGGAATAAACATGTCTCTAGGAATACCTGTCATGATAAAGGCAGGTGTCAACACAGCAAGGATACAAAGTAGAATTAACAATTTAGGAACAGAAATTTCAAGTAATGCATCGAGAATAGCTCTTTGCTTACTTTTTTTCATTTCCATATGCTGGTGTATATTTTCAATGGTAACTGTGGCTTCATCAACCAGGATGCCGATCGATAATGCAAGACCACTCAATGTCATGATATTGAGTGTTTGGCCAAAGAAGTATAGTACCATAACAGCTGAAAGAATAGCAATCGGGATAGTAAGTACCACGATAATTGCTCCTCGACTATCACCCAAGAATAAGAAGATCATTAATCCGGTAAATACGGCTCCCAATATACCTTCATGTATGAGATTTGTTAATGAACGTTCTATATATTTTGACTGATCAAATTCATAACGGATATTTACATCTTCAGGAAGTTGATTTTTTAACATACCCATTGATGATTTTAAATTATTAACAGCATCAAGTGTCGAAGCATCAGCTTTTTTAATAATGGGCAAGTACACAGAACGCTTTCCGTTGATCAAGGCATAACCTACAGTCTGATCCGCCGCGTCAGATACTGAGGCTACATCGCGTACGTAAATGATGCGATTGTCTGTTGTTCTGATAGGAGTGTTTAAAAATTCTTCCGGATTTTTGACTATTGAGTTAATGGGAGCCATTAAATTTTCATCTGCGATACGGATGTTTCCTGCAGGAGATGGAATGCTACTTTTTGTAATGGCTATGGTAATGTCTTCTGGACTCAGACCTTTTGCTTGCATGGCCTGGGGATCAATATCGATCACTATAGAACGTGTGCTTCCTCCAAATGGTGCAGGAGCCGTAATACCAGGAATATCAACGAACATGGGCCTAATTTTCGTTAGGACAAGGGTCTGTATTTCGTTGATTGAGAGCTTGTCACTTTCAAATACCAATTGCCCGACAGGGAGTGAACTTCCATCTAAGCGTACGACCATAGGAGGTACTGCTCCTGCAGGTAGAAAACCCATGGCTCTTGAAACTGATGTTGAAACCTCTCCAGCCACTTGTGCCATATTAGTGCCCGGATAAAAGGTAAGTTTCATTAGGCTTAGCCCTTGTACACTTTTAAAGTCAATGTTTTTGACACCACTTACAAATAAAAGTACCTTCTGAAATTCATTTGCCATAAATCCATCCATGTAGGCTGGAGATAAACCCCCATAAGGCATAGCGATATACATGGCAGGTAGTTCAACTTCAGGGAAGATGTCTACATTTATTTTTTTTATTGTACTGTAGGAAAAAAAGGCGATCGTAATGACTGCTACCATGATAGCAATGGGTTTCCTAAGTGCAAATCTAATTAGATTCATGTCTATGTATTAAAGGTTATTAAAAAGATAGTCAAAATCGGCAGCTAACTCTGATTCATGAGCCAATAATATCCAGTAGGAAAGTGAAGCTTCGATATGATTATTTTCAGCTTGTTCTAATAAATTGCGGATTTGTAATAATTCACTCAGTGTGATCAATCCACTCTTATATCGAGCGAGATACATGATATAAGCATCTTGAGCTTGTTTAACAGCAATTTGGGATTTTTGGATCTGTTTATATTTCCAGATGCTTTTTGTTTGAGATGCAGATAGATCAGCTTGCATAGCTTGCTGATATTGTGTCTGTAATAACTTCGTGCCTTCAGCTTCTTTTAATAAGCTTTCTCCTCTAAATCGATTAGTATATAGGCTCGTTATATTCCAGGTTAATCCTATTCCAACCAACAAATTGTTGGTGCTATTTTTAAACCCATCTTGCCACGCATTTGAAGTTTTTTCAGTGGTGCTAACACCTGTTCCCCGATATCCATAACCACCTAATAATTTCAAAGAGGGCATGGCTGCTTTTTTTTGTGCTTCTCCTGTATGGATGTAATATTGTGCTTGTTTTTCTAATGTAACTAATACTGGATGTGTATTTGATATGCCTTGATCAGCAAGCAGATGATATTTTTCTTTCGGATTAGAAAAGCGATGAATAGATGAAGTGTAAGTCAGATTTTCTCTGCCATATAATTCTTTGAGTTTGATGTAAGATGAATGCTTATTACCCATCCAATGGTCATACTCGCCTATTGCCTGCATATAAGAAGAGGATGCTAAGAGACTGTCAGCTGCAGGTTTAAGACCGGATAAGGCTAAACTGGAACTGATTTTGCGAATATCGTCTAATCGTTCGGTGTTTTTCTTTGATAAATCTAATTTTGCGTTATGATAGAGCAGTGTAATATAGCGTTCGGATAGTACTTTTTTGAGGTTGAGAATGTATGCCTCTTGCTCACTGACTTTTTTCTGAAATAACATCTGTGCTGCTTCATTTTCATTTTTAATTCTACCGAAGGTGAATAATTCCCATTCTATAGTAGCAGACGCGAAACTATTTGCGGCTAGGCGGCTATTTTCTTGTGCAGTTGAATTGCCACTAACATTGAAAAAACCGGGTTGTGGAAAAAAAGCTCCTGCATTACCTTCATATGTCCCGAAAGTATTTTGTACCTGCGTTTTTAGTTGCGGAAGACTACTAGTCTTTATAGCCATCGCTTTTAACTGGGCAGCATGTGCTATATTTCTTTTAACCCCAATTCCGGGATAATTCTCTTCCACCTGTTGCCATAAATTGCCCAGTGTATGATCGATTTGTTGCTGTCCGTATATTGGCGATAAGGACGCAATGGCAAACCACAAATATGTAGTTGCCACTATGTGTTTTATCATAGTGATTATAATTATTATGAGACCGTTGGTATATCAACGATCTATCTTGAATAAAATAGAAGTTTTGCCTATTAAAGTGATGATCAATAGGAGTACGGGGAGGTGAAAAAGAATATTAAATTTGGAGATTACGATCTCGTATAAAGATGGGTATGGAACTTGATAATTTTAATTTTCCATAATGTGTAGGTACTTGCAGCCTGCCAGTAGTAACGCTAAAAAGCAGCAAAAATGCGATTGTAAATAAGACTGTTGGTGTATAATCACTAGCCTTATAAGAAATAGTTTGTGATATGTGTGTGTCTGTGATTTCAGCACTGCTACATTTATCCTTACTGCTGCCTGAAAATAAATTTCCGTTTTTTACAGGGGCTTGTACTGTACTGATTTGGATATCAGCCCAGCTTTTGATACTACTTTTTACTGCACAGGAAGTCAAAAGCACAAAAAAAATCGTGACAATGATAAATAAGATACGATGAATTTTTTTTGTTATGTTTAATCTATAGCAATTCATATCGTCGTAAATCTAGGGCTTTTTATATGATTCAGCAAATATTTCCTACTGGTTTTTGTTTTCTAACAGGTTTGTTGCTTAAGACATAATCTTTATACATTGTATTTTAATCTATTTTTCGTAAAGGACATCATGATACTTAGTACGACCCATATTCCGAGTTTTTGGATCCCATTTGGATGGTATGAGGAATTCCTAGTGGAGAATACGGTGCTTTTGCCCTGAATGGTTATACGGAAATAAATGGATGTTGGCCTGCTTTGTTGGCTTTTGCTGCTAGGGCGCACATGTAGACAGTAACTTGATTGCTCATTGTGGTGGTGTTTTATTTCAATATTCAATTTATTCCATTGGATATAAACTGTCAAGATGTTCAACAACTGGTCAGGTAATGCCTTTGTTGGGTGTTCATCTAGAGGTTCATTTTAGCGAGACCCTAGCTAACCATTTTTTAGGGTCTCGCTGGAAATGAGATGTATTGAAAAAAACGATATGGCGTATAAAAGAAAAACCCTACAAATTGTACAATTTGTAGGGTTTTGATACTTTCTCCTTTTTAGGATGCGGAGAGCGAGGGATTATTACATGATCCCTTAAAGGGGGAGGCTTCATCATAAAATAAAGCCATTCGCTATGCTCATTTACTTTGTTGTTTATGTCTTATTGTTGGAGCAAGCTTCCAAAAGTCTATAAACAACAAAAGCCCAAATTACTTTGGGCTTTATTTTTTGTTGGCGGAGAGCGAGGGATTCGAACCCCCGGACCTATGACAGTCAACAGTTTTCAAGACTGCCGCATTCGACCACTCTGCCAGCTCTCCGCGACAAAAGTACGAATTTTAACATTGCTACCAAATTTATTTTGATAATATAATCACTTTAATGGGATATAAGAGGGGATTTTATTGATATTAAGGGCTTTAATTTTATTTATTTTATGATTTAGGATGGGAGTTAAAGGTGTATTAAATGATAAACATAAACTTTTAGTGTTTAAAAAGAAATGATGAGATCATGGAAAAAAGTACATTTTGTCTTTGTTTTTCTCTTGTAGGGTTATAAAAAACAAATTTTGAGATCATATGTTATGATATAAATAAAAGTTTATACGTATGAAATTACTCAAAGTTGCACTCGTCGTTGGCAGTTTAAGAAAGGAATCATTCAACAAAAAAATTGCTAGGGCTGTTAGTGAGTTCAAGGTTGGAGGTCTGCATTTTGAAAATATTGAAATCGGGGAGCTACCTTTATATAATGAAGACTTGGAAGAAAATGAGCCCCTTGAATGGCAAAATTTTCGAAAGGAATTGAAGCTTTATGATGCGGTATTGTTTATTACTCCCGAATATAATCGATCTTTAACCGCAGTACTTAAAAATGCATTAGATGTGGGCTCAAGACCTTATGGCAAAAGTGTATGGGATGGTAAACCTGCTGCTATTATCAGCTGTACAGCGGGGGGATTAGGTGCTTTTGGAGCTAATCATCATCTTCGTCAATCTTTAGTGTTTTTAAATATGCCAACTCTCCAACAACCAGAAGCTTATTTAAGTCATGCAGCCAATCTATTTGATGAGTCAGGCGCATTAATAGATGCATCTACTCGAGATTTTCTAAAGTCCTTTCTTATTAAATTTAAATCGTGGATTGAAAACAATATAGAAGAGAAAAAAGTATAAAGCAAAAAATCCTCTTTACTTTTGTAAAGAGGATTTTAAGTACGCCCATCAGGATTCGAACCTGAGACCGTCGGTTTAGAAAACCGATGCTCTATCCAGCTGAGCTATGAGCGCGTGTCCCTTTCGGTGATGCAAAAGTACTTAAATGATCTATATTTCCAAAACTTAAGTGCTTTTTTTTTAATCAAAAACATTAAGTCCTTGCTTTTCAAGCTGATTAATTTTTGAGTATTTAAACTAAAAATTGGGGATTGCTGTGAACGGAGTCGATTTTAGTAGTCATTGATAGTTATAATGAATATTTTTTCATTATAACTTGATAGATTGAGCGTATATGGGATATGTCACGGTGTATTGTCTTGAAAGTTTGATTTGAAGAAACTGTATTCCTTAATCATGTTTTAAGGTAATCCGTTAACTTATTCACAGTCCATATCAGTTGTACCTATATGTTCGATGGTTGTTATAGTTAGCCACTTAGTGTAATTGGTGTCGATAGGTTTGTCACTTGAATAAATATTGTCTCCATAATCTATCCGCATAATATCTTCAGGTAGATTTACTTTGTCCTTGGGTAATTGAAATAGTTCTTCCAGCTTGTTCTTTGCTATACTATCTTTAAAGGTTACAAATATCTCTTGTAAACTGCCGTTTTCAAAACTAAGACCAATATCCTTAATTAATGGGGAAATTTTAGATGTCAATGTCGATGGAAATTGTATGCCTTCATAATAGGCATCGGTCAATACACAGGGGTCTCCTTTATTAATGTAGTTGTTATGATCGCAATTAAATATGGAATCTCGATAATCAAAATGTTTTTCGATGATGCAGCCTATTTCTGCTGGATTTTTTCCTGCCCAAGATAATATTGGATAAGCGTAGTGCCCATCAAAACGTGATTTTAGTACAGACGCTATTGTACTTCCAGTAGAGTTGTTACAGGCACTACTTAGGATTAAAAAAGAAAAAAATAGGATGCTGGATATTCTTAGCATGTAAGTTTTTTTGTGAAAAAATATTAAACCTTGAAGTTACAAAAAAATATTACCGTGATGCGAATAGTATGTCTAAATAATCAATTTGTTACTGAAGCGGAGTAGGAAAAAAAATAGCTTTAACATATATGTTAAAGCTATTGATGTGGTGCCAGCTGGATTCGAAC
>NZ_DJTA01000027.1:0-33612 GCF_002440335.1 Sphingobacterium sp. UBA6320
ATCCCAGCGGGATCACAAGAAACAATATCAATTAAAACTAAAACCTTGTGAATGGTAGCAGGGTTATTACTTTTTCGGGTTTTACCAAAATATGCACGAAATCGCATATAAAATGTTTGTCATTCTGTGCGTCGATCTTTATAAGTTAAATTCCCTAATTCGCATCAACATATTGATGTTCAAACAGTTTGTCAAATGAACATTTTATTTGACTATAAAGCTATTTTTGTTTAACCTCAATGTTATCATTATGAAAACTAATTTTAGCGTTCTTTTCTTTTAGTTTATTATTGACAGGGAAATTAATGAATTGGCCTTTAGAGGCAAAAATTTGACTCTTATTTCTTGCTATAAATTGTTATATTTATAACATAATATTTGCAACTGAAGTATTAAAACAAGGTACCTTATTCCGGGAGTCGAATATTAAAAGCCTCGAGTATTGTAAAAACTTTGATTTTAACACTAGGTGCAAATTCCAGCGCATTTCGTTGTTTATTAAAATGTCTTTTGCTAAGAAGACTCAAAGGGCTGTCGTACTTATTAAGAAAGTTTTGGTAATAAAACCCAATATCGCTAATCTGCAAACCGACAGCTGAACCTAGCAATCACTACCTAGTTAGGATCAACTATATCAAACATTATACAAAAATGATTTTAAGAAAGAATAACTGTTACGTAATTACAGGGGGACCAGGTGTTGGCAAGACAACACTTGTAAATGAATTGGCAAAAAATGATTATAATGTTTTGCATGAAAATGCCAGAGAAATAATAAAAAAAGAATTAGATAATAACGGAGACGGACTTCCTTGGAAAAACAAAGAACGTTATACGAATTTAATGTTAGATGCTGCAGTGATAAGTTATAGCTCTGTATCACAGCATGATCCTCAGCCTTATTTTTTTGACCGTGGGATTTTGGACACAATTTGCTATGCTAATATGATAGGACTTGAAATTTCAGCTGAAATGAACAGTATTGGGAAAAATTCACTTTACAATAAAAAGATTTTTATTCTTCCACCTTGGGAAGAAATTTATCATCCAGATAGTGAACGAAAACAAACTTGGGAAGAGGCTGTACAGACCTTTACAATAATGAAGGAAACTTACTTAAATTACGGTTACGAAATTATCGAAGTCCCAAAAGATACAGTTGAAAACAGAGTAATCTTTTTACTGAACACCATAAATAGTATCCTTTAAAAACGTTTCAGGAGCAAAGCTGTAGATATTTTAAAGTAGGCTAAAATTGCTTTAGACTTCACTTTAAATAAAAGCGCTGCATTTAGCCACAAATTGCTCAAACTTCCGATCTGTATTTCGCATGATCGGTCCATGACCGAAGCAGATGATAGCAGGATTTAGATTTGCTAACTTCTGGAGCGATTTGATGTTGAGCCGCTGATCGGAGGTGAATATATTTGGAGGAAGGCGCAGACCAGTCGCTGTGGTGAGCAGGTTCATATTTGTCGCAGCATCCCCGATTATCAGTACACCATCCCGCTCACGGAAAAAAGAAATATGACCTGCCGAATGTCCGGGAGTCTCTATTACCCGAAAGTTTCCGATCCTATCGTTTTCAAAAATTGTGTGCTCCACTTGATGCCCCTGACCTGCCCAGTACTTTTGTTGAAGCTTTGCTACCCAATGTTGCGGAGTTGGATAGTCGTTGGTTACCATACCCGTTTCAGTCCTAAAAACTTCACTGGGATGACAGAGCAAGGGTATCGCAAACTCAGCGCATATCAGATCGCTACAGCCTTGGTGATCTGCATGCGCATGCGTCAGTACATGTTGATAAACGGGGATTTTCTGAAGAGCTTTCTTTACAGTGGTATACGAACTCCTTATTCCGGAGTCGACCAATACACCTTCGATAATATAACAGTTGATACTGTTTCGTGGCATCAATGGAATCTGGAAAACTTCGGGAGCAATTTGATGTAACATTGTTTTTTTATGCAAATCTACACCGCTGACCAGGACTGCATAAGGACATTTGTCCTATAATACATTGGGTCTATGTATTTGTCCTTTCGCTCGTGTCAGTGATCGCTGCGTGATGCCCAGGTACGATGCCAGATCCTGCGTCGCTATGCGCTGCACGAGCATCGGTTCGCTAGACAGGACATGGCGGTATTTATCCACAGCCGACCTATTATTGTAATTCAGCAGATAACGTTCCTTTTGGTTATACTCCCGCTCCATCACCGATTTTATAACCCCGTTCCAGGCGGTCACCTCACCAAGCAGATGCTGGTAGCTCGAATAGTCTATCCGATAGATCACGCTATCTTCTATAGTCCTGATACTCCTTCTCGATTTTTCCTGCGCCACGAACTCCGGAAATGAGGTCACAAATTCATTTTCAAACTTGAAGCAAGTGATATTCTCCTTACCTTCTTTATCGATCGCGTACGCCTTTACAGCGCCACTAGCGATAAATGCAATATGACGGCAGGATTCATCCTCACGAATAAAAAAATCACCCTTTTTTAAGCGGATTGATTTGAAAAACTGCATAGAAAAGTTGATTTCCTCAGCCGATAGTCCTCCTGTTGAGGATAGGTAATTTTCAAATACGTCAGTCATTTCGCACTCTTTTTGTCCTTTCATTTTCCTTTTAACCGTCTATGGATACATATCCAATCCAACATCCAAATCTAACAATTATTGTACATTCACAAAAAGCTGCATCTATAGCTATTTTAGTTCACTTTACTAGCACATTACAGGGCATGATCTTTCCATTTACTGACTGTTACTCCATTTTATTTCATCAGCTTTTGTTTGTATATTCAGAATAGAAATCTGTCGCTCTGATGGCGTATTCTTTAATTGGTGGACGCTTTTCCCATACTTCGTCAACTATCATTAGCGTGGTAGTGGATTGCACCTCCCATAGAGCTCAATAGTACAGTCATGATATCAGGGTCGGCGAGTTTCGAACCAATAGAGGCTCATGATCGTGTGCGGGCATTTAGGGGACTGAGCCAACTTTCTTGTTCACGGTAGAGAATTTGGGATGGCAGGACTACTTAAATCCCAGCGGGATCATGAAGGTAAAGCTAATCGCAATATGAGCTTTCTTTAATTTTAAAGACATGAGAGATCAGAAAGAATGTAGACACATTTGCCACTTTCTTTGTGATTCTATACATTTGTTTTCATAAGACCAATTGATAGGAATAGCACTCAAGAGTGACTTATTGATCTTCACTCCTGTTTTAGCAACAAAGTACCAAATAGAAAAAAAATCATAGAAGCTGTCCCCATTCGGAGAACTCGGTCGTCATTGAGGTATATTTAATTTAAAAATTTTAGCACGATGAAAGAATTTGCATTAATTTTCAGACTACAAGACATTTCCGATTTCAAACCATCACCCGAACAAATGCAGGAAAGAATGAATTGGTTAGCAGGTATTGCCTCACAAAACAAATTAGTGGATAAGGGAAATACGCTCTTACCATTTGCAGGAAATGCTAAAACTGTAAAGCCAAACAATGTGATCACAGATGGTGCCTACACCGAAATCAAGGAATTTATCAGTGGCTACATTGTCATAAAAGCAGACACCATTGATGAAGCAGTAGAAATGGCAAAAAGTAACCCGATCTTTGATCAAGTGGGCGGAAGCATTGAAGTACGAGAAGTAATAAAACGTGACTAACCCAAAATCATATACGGAACTTTTACCGCATTTATTCCGACAGGAATATGCTAAAATGACGGCTGTCCTTTGCCGTCATTTTGGATTGGCACATATCGAAATTGCCGAAGATATTGCTAGTGATACCTTTCTAAAAGCATCTGAATACTGGGCTGTCCATGGTGTACCCGATAATCCGACCGCATGGCTATATACCGTGGCCGCAAACAAACTAAAAGATTATTTCAAGCACAGATCTATTTTTGATAGCAGAATTAAAGGTGCAGTAACTGCTCAAGCAATGGAGATAGAGAAGATTCTGGAATTTGATGATCAAATCATTGCCGACAGTCAATTGGCTATGATTTTTGCCGTATGTCATCCGACAAACTCTACAGCAGCACAGATCGCATTGGCACTTCAGATTTTATGTGGTTTTAGTGTCGAGGAAATCGCCAAGGCCTTTTTGACAAATAGAGAAACCATTAAAAAGCGATTGCAAAGGGCACGCACCAACTTACGAAATAATCATTTTCAAATGCAAGACTTAACTGCAAATGATATACAAGCGAGGTTGGACACGGTTCTAAAAACATTGTATTTGCTCTTCAACGAAGGCTATTTTTCCACAACCCACAATCAGCTCATCAGAAAAGAACTGTGTTCAGAAGCCGCTCGGCTTACGCTGGTCTTAGCTGAAAACCCACTCACCAATACACCGCAAGTAAATGCCTTGCTGGCTTTGATCTGTCTTCAGAGTTCGAGACTGGATGCAAGAACTGGTACTAATGGCGAAGCCATCCTTTTTGACAAACAGGACAAAAGTCTCTGGGATCAGGCACTCATCGACAGGGGAAATTATTATTTAATCCACGCCTGCAACGCTGAAGAAGTTTCAAAATACCACTTAGAGGCAGCTATAGCATATTGGCATACAACCTCCACCGATACGAACAAATGGAAACATATTTTACAATTATATAATAGGCTTATCCTGATCGAATACTCACCAGTTACGGCCTTAAATCGGGCATTTGCTTACGCTAAAGTCTATGGTAGCGAAAAGGCAATCGAGGAGGTGAAAAAGTTAAATCTTCCGGAGAACAACTACTATCATGCATTATTGGGTTATTTGTACGCTCAAATAGATATGCCTATTTCAATTCAACATTATGCAAAGGCAATTGATTTGACCAAATCCAACATAGAAAAAGAGACACTCAGACAAGAAATTGATCGCTTGTTGCAAACCGCAGAAAATAAGGGTACAGCAAGCTAAGGGTTAAAGCAATCAAATGATTAATTGTAAAACTGGGTGAACCCAAAACAGTCATGCATGCATCGGAGATTCAAACCGATTGTACCATGCAGCCGTTATAGAGACCGTCATATTTCTGGTTAATATCTGCTCAATGTCTCTTTTTTACATACGCATATGTGTACGCAATAGTGGTAGTATTCAAATTCCAACTCGAAATCTCTTTCTCAATTAATTCCGGATGTTTTTTGCTGATATCCCTTAAAGCGTTACCGACAGATTTACGCAGATATTCGCTATCGCTTGCTTTGTGCTGAGCAATTAATTCGATTGCCACCTGAGGATGCTCTTTAAAGTATGCGCGGCTTGTCCAGATCCTCAAGCCTTCGGTCACAGCACGACAAACATTTGGATTTTGATCGCTCAGCCATTCTTTAATTTCAGGGAGCGAATTTTCATAACCATGATCTGCACAGTATTGATCGAAGGCTTTTGCAATAATCTCCTGAACTTGCCAGCTATCGTCCACATGTGCACGTTCTTTCAGTACCACAAGAACTGATGGATCCTGAGCAGCTATAAAACCCAAGATAAAAATTGCGCAACAACGTAACTGGTAAAACTTGCTCTTTAATAGATCTAAGGCGATTTCTTTAGACTCAGCTCTGGACTGCGTGGTCACTATTTTTTTTGCCTCTTCTTCGAAAGGCTTAAAACCATGTTCAACTTTTAGTAATGCTTCAAGAGAGGACTCCATATTCAATTTATGTTACGTGAGCAAATTACAACTTTGCATAGATGTTTTTTAATAGCTTGATTTTTATCTTTATATCTTATGTTGCAATACCACAAAACTGTTTCCTGAAACAACAGTCGAGCTTGTATTTAAGCAATAAAAATAAAGAATTGCAACTAAATAAAGCTAAAACAATCATGGAGCATGCTCTTACTTTTCATTTTATATCAGAATAAGACACACCCGTTAATTAAAGTCCTTTACACTTTTCTTCAGCTGCCGAATATGACGCTCCGTATGGTAGATATTAAACCAAGCCCATTCCAGTCGTGTAAAAGGTCCATATTGTGGAATAGCATAATCTGTACAGATATCCGAAAGATCTTTTGTCCGAATCACAGCTGCCATCTGCTCTATTCTGTTCTGTAAACCAGCCATCAATCTCTCTTTGTCCACTGGTTTTTCCGTTGGTATAATAGCATCTGGCGACTTCATGCGGATGGTATCATCCGTAAATATTTTCTTGATCATATCGATCTTCTCATTTGGTGACCGATCACCAGATTCCGATGCCCCATCCATCGTTTCTGCAGAGGCATAGGATTTGCGTATATGGTCTGCTATCTGTCCAGGAGACCAGCCTCCGTCTGCCGGTTTTTTATTGATTAAGGTTTCATCCATACCCCCTAGCAAGGTTACCAATTGATTCGTGACCTCTTCAAAGGCCTGTAATGTCTGTAAGTTCATATCGTTTGCCATTATACATCCAGCATCATCGGTTGCCATTGTTCAGTGTCGTTAAAAAATCCGAATCAGCATGCAGTCCATTTTATAAAACCAAATCTAATCCATGCAGTACTACCGCTTCATAAAGATAAGCAAATCAAAACTTTTGAACACGATAATTTCCAAATTTTATCTCGTTAACCGCGACCTTTCTACTCGCCTTCTTTCCCTGTATTACTTGTTTCTGAAATAGCAAAAATAGATCACCATCGGTGCTCATCCGACCTTACTCCTTTTTTGCCTATTCGTACACATTCATTCCATAAATCGCCAACTTGTATATGGTCCTCCCCTTCTTATATTCATGAACTGAAAGCACAGAAACTTGCAAAAGACAGCCATAAACAGTCCTTTCAATTCTACCTCAGATGATTAGCAAGATAATGGATGATTTCGGTCGCTATTTGTTGATGGATCAATTTTCTATCGATGCTGCGATCATCTTGATAATAAGTTGATGCTTCTTTTTGCAACTGCGGGTTCCCCTCATTCAAAAAAATGTAATGCCCTGTGTTTCTAGGCAGCTTAACAAATTTTGAACCTCCAATAACGTTACTGTATCTGATTCCATTGGTTTCTATCGGGGCGATTTGGTCATCATGTGCACCGATTATTAATACTGGAGGCATTTTCTGATACTTCTGTTCCAAAAGTCCCAACCCTAACGCTGGAGCTAGTGCTATATGCACTTTAAATCGACTATCTTTTAAAGTAGTGGGTATTTCTGTGCAAGGTATCCTTGTCAATAATGCTGTCAGGTCACCAAGCTCCGGAACAATGAATTCTTTGTGGCCTTGTTCGGATAGAGCGTTACGTTTCAGTAGCTCACAGTCCAATTGAATGCCTGCTAGCGCCAGTGCTGTATAGCCGCCCAACGAAAAACCTATCGTACCAATACGATTAATGTCCACATAACTGTTAAAACGTTCGTCCTGTAAAAATGAAGAGATCAAAAAACTCAGATCCAGTGGTCTTTCCCAATAGCGAACAAAATATTCTGGAATTTTATGATCAAGAGTATTTCCCCAATGATCCGGTGCCAGAACCATGTATCCATTCTTTGCCAGTTCAATGGCCAGCCAAGCTAAACTCAGCCTGTTTCCTCCTGTGCCATGCGATAGTACGATCAACGGATATTTCTTATTTATAAAAGTCGCATTCTGTATGGTCGGAGGTAATACAAACGGTAACGCTGTCTCCTTTAGATCCTGGTCAGTTGTTGGATACCATATCTGAGTCTTTATGGGGCGCTCTCGAGCATGGTCAATATAACTGATCGTCTGTTCACCGACATTTGACACCTGACCTTGACAAAAGAATGATATTAAGCTCAATAATAAAATAGTCCACGTACGATTCATCTTCTAATAAATTTTAAGTATAAGTATTTTCATATTCAAATAGATAGTAGTCCTGATTAGTGCAATATAAGGCACTTAAGTCGCTCATTTCACCTAACGAAATCAAGTGTATGATGACTGTACCTCGTCCACCGTACTTTTTAAAGCCTCTTTCATCTTGATTTTAACTCCTGTAAACCGTAAATAGGGTATTATACGGACTTCTTTTTTTTCCAAAAAACAACATTGGTATACACGGTCGTCCCGACCAAGATCAATATTGCGATCACATCGATGCTTTTAGATATCAGATCTTTCTGCGGGCCCAAAAAACAGAGTACGAGAAGCGTACTTATGTATATTACACCAGCATTGACCCAAAGCTTTGATACCTTCGGAGCATACTTCTTTTTGGGTAGATCATTTTCAGAATATAATTCAGCTATTCTATTTTTATCCCAATACAGTAAAATCAAACCCGCAACCATCATTAAACTCGTGATGATCCAGGTACCTGTAAAATGCAGAGAAATGGTGATCATCCAGATATTGGTTGTTATGGCCAGAAAGAAAAATGTCCCGATCAACGCAAAGCGCTGTGTCATCAGCAGGATTGCGGTGACGATTTGAGCCAGGCCAAGAAAATTATAATAAATCCCGGAAAGATAAAGTACCTCAAAAAACTGACCTATCGCACCAGTTGTTGGCAATTGAGTAAACCTTTCGCCCACTAATTTTGTAAATCCAGAGGGTACAAATGCCAATGCAATAAGATAGCGGATATGGATAATGATCCATTGGACAAATTTAATTTGTTGTAAATGATAAAACATAGCTTAAAAAAAGGATGAGGTTATTTAATTACAAAAAGCTTTGGAAGATAAGTTTTTAAGATCTGGATGATACCCTTTTTTCCTGTAAGCCCATGTATATTTTGTGATTTGCATCATTATTTCTTATTGATTAGCAAATTTACCACAATTGACTCATTAAAGTCAATGGTTATCTTTAACCAAAAATAACCAAATCTTCCATATTGATATCTTAAAAAAAGGCTTGGATTTTTTATTAATCTAAGCCTTTCTTAACATACCCCTTTCCACATGAGGCCAGATCATGATGACCAATGATCAACCTGAATAGATCAGCGGTTATGGAACATATATGATCCCATTAACCGGTAATTTTCAGAGATTGAATCAGCCCATCTTTAAATTCACAGTGATAAGTCAAGATCAGCGGACTTCCCGGAAAATTGCCTGCAATTTCAGCTTTCAACGTCTGGTCAGTTTCTGAATATGCAAGAGGTTTCATCGTACTTTGATATTCTTTGTTGGCTTTTTCTATCCAATTTTCTATTTCCTTTTTGCCGTTATGTGTTTTTCCTTCGTCAAAAACTACGGCTGATTCTGCGAAACAATTCGCGTAAGCAATAGAATCAAAGTTGTCCTGTGCCTGTACGAGATCGGCTACTACTTTTGGTAAATTCATCTTTTTATGAGTTAAAATGTTATTAAATCGTGGGAATTGTGCCTCCGTCCATGATATATTCTGTACCAGTCAGGTAATGGGCTCTTGGCGAAACCAAAAATCCAACAAATTCAGCAATTTCTTCGGGTTGTGCCGGTCTTCCTATTGGAATTCCCCCCAATGCGTCCATCACGCTTTGCGTCGCCTGTTCTATCGTGATCGCTGTACTTGCCGCAATTCGTTCCATCATTCTCGTTGATGATTCCGTCATGATCCAACCCGGCGAAACCGTTAATACCCGTACACCTTTTGGCGAAACTTCTTTTGACAGACCTTTACTATAATTGATTAGCCCTGCTTTTGCTGCAGCATAAGGCAAAGTAGAATCGTATAACGGTAATCTTCCCTGAATGGATGCAATATGGATGATCACACCACTTTTTTGCGCAAGCATTTGTGGTAAAAATGCCCTGTCCAGTCGTACAGGAGCAAGCAGATTCGTTCGGATCGTCTGCTCCCAGTCCTGATCGGTCAGTACAGCAAAACCACCACCTTGGGTTTCCGAACCCCCGAGCGCATTGATCAGAATATCCAGTCTCCCAAATGTTGCTAAAACTTCTTCTGCTACGCGTCTCGCTCCTTCGGCTTCACTCAATTCAGCAGCAATAAAATACAGATGATCATGCAACGTATCGGGTGCATTTCTCGCTGTAATGACAACAGTGGCACCCGCATTTGAAAGTCGCTCTGCAATGGCTTTACCCGTTCCTTTTGTGCCACCTGTTACGAGGGCAATTTTGCCCTCCAATTCATGATTAAAATTAAATTCTTGTCCCATATATTGAAATATTTAGGACAAAGTTCAGTCTTATGTACAGATCTCACAAGTACGGAGTTACGATTCATATAGGGATAAATTTTTCCCCTATTGCAGTATTTTTAATATCCCGACAACTTGTTTCAAGTAGGAAAGATTTCTATCAAAACTCAAGCTAAGATCGGATAGATCTATCGTTTCTAAAAACTGTTGTTTTCGATTTTATCTTGTATAGTTCGGCTTATTAAGCAAGATGGGAGTCGGATTAAGAAGTACCCACTTAGTTGCAAGTTCACACAAAAAATTAAGGTCATCAGCAAATCCAGTGTTACGAATTTCTTTGATAAGAATACGGGCTTCTTCCAGTTCTTTCGCAGCTAAAGCATGTTCAGAAGATACGTGTATGTCAAATGCATCCAACATTTTTTTAAAATCCTTGTCCCAGTTTCCCCCGCCATTTCGGTAGATTTCATCACGCACTTTCCCAGCGATGCGGACCACCTCTCCTTGCACTGTTAGGGCACTCCCCATAGCAGGAATTAAAAGCTCCCACAATTCTTCAAATTGCTCTTTCCAATTTGTACCACCTACGCTTATTGGTGCCACGCCATCATGCATGATACGCTTTTTAACAGGTACAACTTGATACATCTCATAAAGATTGCTGAGTGCATGGTCTGTTTCTTGCAGATAGTCTTTATTAAAATTTTCACGATGGAATTCAAAATTCTCACCTATCCGAATAATTTCATCCCTCATCTTTTGCGTTATTTCGGTATTGGCTTGGAGCAATATACGCGATACTTCCACCAACGGGATCAAGTCGATATTGCTTGCGCGAGATAATGCCCTTTCAAGCGGCGTTTGTTTAGTCGCATTTAAAGCCTGGGTGTCAGCCCCATGATCAACCAGTTTTTTGACAGATGAAACATTAAAACTACTTCCCGCAGCAAAATGCAATGGTGTATCGCCATAGATATCCACAGCCTGTATATTTGCTCCAAGTTCTAAAAAGACCGTGATATCGCCACTTCGAGTCATCGCATGTTGGTGAAGAGCTGTACGGTTGTAACTGTCCACAGCTTCGATGTCTGCTCCGCTTGCTACCATCCAACGAACCAGTTCATCAGGCACATGAAAAAAGCTGAGTGCCGTTGCTTTTCCATAACCACCTCTTGCATCTAATTCACAGGTATCAAATACTTTTTTAAGATTTTCAATCTTGTTTTCCTTGATTAACTCATCAAAATTCTTGGGAAGTGTTTTTTTCTTTTTTGCCATTTTCTTTTAGTTTCGGATTCGATTACATATGCCACCAATGATTTGGGCCGATACCAGTTGTTGAGTATCGTACACATCTAAATTTAAGATAAAAGTTTTAAAATGACACCTGTTCAATGACTTTCTTTCGTCCTCTTATCGCAAAATACTGATTAGCTGATATGCTTACTTGTTATCCAAATTTAGTTTTAGCTTCTTCACGCACACACATATAGAAGTTGATCAAATTTCGATCTGGATCGCAAAATAAGAACGGCCTATTGCCCACGGTTTTGTTGTAGGTACTGGAACAGAGCGCCACGATGATCACAACTTGAAGTGCAGTTTGTAATAGCGGATTTATAGGGATAAATTTTTCCCCTATTGCAGCATTTGGAACATAGGTTTATCTTTGTACGATGTATGAAAGAAAAAATTTACCAAACTTAAATTGCGGTCTGGATTTGATTGGCGAAGTCCTGTATGGCAAATGGAAAATCCGCTTGCTCTGGTTTATTCATGAAGGATATCAACGTCCCAGTGAACTGCAACGTAAAATACCCGATGCTACAAGGCGCGTGTTAAATATTCAACTCAAGGAACTTGAAGAACATGAATTAATTACCAAAAAAATCTATCCTATCGTACCACCTAAAGTCGAATACAGTTTAACAGAATTTGGAAAAACACTCATTCCGGTCATCTCTACATTGGGAAACTGGGGCGATGAACATGCCGAAAAATTACGTAAGGTCATTATGCAACGCTTACAACCCGAATGTCCATAACATACATCTACTTGAATTGCCTATCTTCCTGATTCGACCGAAAACCCGCCTGAATGAGATCGCCAATTTTTAAGTCAGCCTTTGTACCATAAAAATAGGTTTTGGGCAAATGACGTTGCCATATGCAAGTTTATTTGCTCTTTGGCCATCAGTTTATATTTGGCGCTATTCCCTTTTACAGCGAGTGAGGTTTACGTTATGGCTGAGCTTCTGCATTTGCAGAACCAAAATACGAATACATCAGCAGCGAAGCAGCTCTTTTTGCTTTACTGTCTGCAGGAACAAGCTTCAGACCCAATTCATCACTTTTGAGTCTACCATCAGCTCCCCACGTGATATCTTTACCTGATCCATTGACAATGGTACCATCTTCTTTAATCAGCAGTATCACTTTTCCTTCATCGGATAGCAGCTCATCTCCACGTAAATGAACCAGTATCTCCCCTTTGTCAGATTTCAATTCCCCCGATGCGGTGATCGTGCCGAGAAACTCTTCGCCCAGGTAGCACTTTCCTTCTTTATCCATCTGTAAAACAAAATTTTTAGATCCACCATCGCTATCCAAAATCTGAAAAGCGTCCAAAATGATAGCGGTTTTGTGAGACTGTTTTCGCTCTTGCAGAACAGCAGCAACAGCATCCTCAGATGGATGCTTCACAGGGCTACTTTGGCCTGTGCAAGCAAGTAACAAGAGCAGCGTTCCGCTTAATAGTAGTGTCCCCATGATTCAAAATTTTGAGTTAGTGATATCGTATCCGATTATTTAATGTAAGAATAAAAAACAATTAATAGGTCTTTTTCATCAGCTTTTTTTAACTATTCGTTGCGATACAGCGTTCGGACAATGGTCTGTCGACCGTTAGCCCGAACGCTAAATGACGCAATAGCTATCCAATTGCATAAGCGCATACCGTCAAAGCTGTTCCATCCAATAGGTGAAAGAGCACCTACTTAACCCGTCATGCTATTTTGCAAAAGTTCAGTAATGGGTCTTATTTTCATATTGTGGTTTCCCAGTCTTTCCATGACTTCACTATTTAAATCTTCTTCAGAAAGGACAAGAAATAGATCTTTTTCAGGAATATCTAGATATTGTACAGCAGAAAAGCTCATTTTGTCTTTCAGTTCATGATAGCGTTTGTCATCTTCTCTTACAAATCCAGCAGGTACTTGGTTTGGAGTCAACCAGATCCAACTATCTTTATATTTGCCTCGATAGCTCGCGTATCCGCTGTTAAAATGCTCAGGTGCATCAAATTTTATTTCAAGGATCTGCTCGATCTGTTTAGCATTTTCCTCTATGGAGTGTTCGGTTTGGATCACTAAATCCCCTTCATTGACATCCAGTGTTAACAAGTCTAAAAACTCAGCAAAAGAATTTGCTATTTTTTCCTGATGGTCACACTCTATATCGATCCACGCAACTTGCGGTTCCTCTTTATTTTCCCTATAATCCAAACATATGTACCAATGTCCATCTCCATCAAGCGGAACAAGTCCATCCAGTTCAAAACTCACATATTCTTGAGATTCTGTCCAATCAAAGTCCGTCAATGAAGGAAAATAAGGTCCGATACCCATGATCTGTTCCTGAGGGGTTTCCGCAATTTTATAACGGATATAACCGCCATTCTGAATTTTTAGAATTTCTATCAGTTTCGCAGGAAGTTTGTATCCAATTTGCTTCTCCGCTTGTTCCAAAATCTCAGGAGTCAACGCAGGCTGAACATAAGGTAGGTATCTTGGTACACTCCAAATGTTTTTTAATTCACTATTTTTCATATTATTACGCATTAAGATAGGTTTATACTTATGAATTTGGGCGGAAGTGCATCCATAACTCTATTGGACGTTCACAGCAAAAGTCCAATCATCAATTTGTTTATAGAATACATGCCCTATTATTAAAACCAATTTGGTTTACTAATAGTTTCACTTGTTCTGAAATTATTTGATTAAATTTTTTTATTCATTGTACTTCGTCAAAAATCACCCGCAAAGTCCAGATGGTTGCAAATTGGTATGCAAATTTCAAATCTGATATTATAAAATAGGTAACAGTGTGTCATGGGCATGGTTAAGATCCATGACATCTTTTACATACTTTAAACGGAGGCAAATAGAAGTGTTGTTCTTTTCATCATATCTATCATTAAACTTTGCCCAAAGTTCTGTATAAAAAATTAAAAAATCAATAATTTATCGGTAGATTTTACCTCTATGTCCGTCGTTGATCTGTTAACAATCAATACTTTGAGTTTTTTCATCTTCGCTCAAGAGATCTCAGCAAACGAGCAGACAGATGATCTGCACCCTGTCCGGCATTCCTGTGAAGAGCAATCTTCCAATGAATAGCAATAAGGACTTATAAAACAAGCGTAATTGATCAACTGCCTTAACGCAGTTCGTGGATGTCAAGGTAGGCTGCTTCTGTTCAAAAATGGTTAAAATAAACTTTTTAATTGAAATCGAGTCAATCCTATAAGCTGACTGAGCAAATCAAAGCCAGATCAAAATAAAACATTTACGACAAATCGTTTGTTTTTTAAAATAAGAAACGATTTTTGTCGTTTATCATGATATGATGTATAACAGCAGATGGTGAGTCTGTGCGGCTCACATTTTGGTGTTTTGCCCACGGTCAGGCCATTGAAGAGAAAGAAAAGAATCAGTCTTTTTTTTACTTCTCCTAGCAGTGTATCGATCATTAACTTGTAATTTTATATCTATGAAACATCCATTATTTATTTACGCTCTCCTAGCGGTAGCCACTTTAGGATCAAGTTGTACGAGTAATAAAAAATTTGCTGCACTACAAGCAAGTTACACGCAACTACAACAAAGTAATCAAGACCTCAATAGTCGCTTGCAGACAACCGAGAGTGATTTAAATGGCTCTAAAATCAGAATCAAGAGTCTTGACGAACAGATTGCTTCTGAAAAAGCAAATGTTGCCGCTTTACAGACCGCTTTGAACAACTGTCTCAATTCCAGCAATCAAGGCAATGTGAATATTTCAAAGCTTGTGGATGAAATCAATTCGTCCAATAAATACATTCAACAGCTTGTCAACAGTAAAAACAAAAGTGATTCGCTCAATTTAGTTTTGACCAACAACCTCACCCGTTCCCTGAGCAGAGAAGAAATGCGGGATGTGGATATTCAAGTACTAAAAGGAGTTGTATATGTATCACTTGCGGACAATATGCTGTACAAATCTGGAAGCTATGAAATTTCGGACCAAGCAGGTGAAACATTATCTAAGATCGCTAAGATTATCAAGGACTACAGCAGTTATGATGTACTGATAGAAGGAAATACGGACAATGTGCCGATCAGCATGCCCAATATCCGCAATAACTGGGATTTAAGTGCTTTAAGAGCTTCATCAGTCGTGATGGCTTTGCAAAACACCTATGGAGTCGATCCAAAACGTTTAACCGCTGGTGGACGTGGCGAATATAATACCATCGCACCCAATGATACCGAGGCAGGAAAAGCAAGAAATAGAAGAACTCAAATTATCATTACCCCTAAGTTAGACCAGTTTATGGAACTTATTGGTAAAGCGCCAGAAACAAGTCTGGACTAAATAGATAAGGAAAGCGGTGCTTCACAAGCATGAACATACTTTTTACAAGATCCGCCCGATCTGGAATTCATATGTGCATATCTGGACAGGATCTCAAACGAAAAAGCTAATCGCAGGATTAGCTTTTTCTTGTTTACAGGCTTTATTCATTGCTGCACTAATGTCTGCAGATCGAGCAGCTATTGAGAAAAATTCCTGTAAAAACAGCGCATCATTTTATAACTTGGCATCCGATGCATAACTTGCAACAGACTTTTAAATTTTAGCCTCTCAGATGAATGATATAAAAGATAGATTGAGGACGCATATTGAAAAAATGATCAGCCTTACTGATGATGAGATGTCTTCGATATTTGATCATTTCACCTTTCAGGAATTCAAGAAAAATGAACTGATCTTTGAAGAAGGCCAGCCCGTTAAGCATGTCTATTTCGTACTGTCAGGTTTAGTCGTGCTGAGCTACACCGATCGGGATGCCAAGCAACATCTCATTTCTTTTGCCATGGAGGGCTGGTGGGAAACAGATTTCGTCGCCTTTTACGCCAAGGGCAGAGCAACATTAGCGTTAAAATGTATGGAAAACACCAAAATGCTGTGCCTCACCTTAGATCATTTTGAGAAGTTATGCGCGACTAGTGAAAAAATGAAACACTTTTTTCTTAAAAAATCTATTGCAGGACATATAGGTTCGCAACAACGTATCTTATTATTTCTTACTTCTAGTGCCAAGCAAAGATATGAGCACATGATCACCAACCATCCCGCCTTGATTCAACGTATCCCAAAATCGATGTTGGCATCCTATCTAGGTGTATCCCGAGAAACATTAAGCCGTATTTTATAATGCTTTTGAAAAAGTGATATTTGTCACACCGTCTTCTACAGGTACATCATGATCTTTGTACCATACTTTAATAAAACAATAAAATGGAAAAAAAGATCATTAACCCTTGGACTTGGCAAGATGCCCGAAGTTATGTACAGGCTGTTGAAGTGAAGCATGTGGAAAGTACGCTGTATGTATCCGGACAGACCGCAATCGACGAACATGGAATCTCCAGTGCTGAAAATATGCGCACCCAATTGGAAATAACCTTAAAAAATCTTGAAAAAGTAATACAGCAAGCTCACTTCGATCTCTCGAATATCGTTAGGCTGAATATTTATACCACAGATTCTGAAGCATTATTTAACAATTTTGATGTTTTCCAAGCATGGATCAGTCAGCACAAAATTCAGCAGACCAGTACCGTACTGGAAGTACCAAAACTATTTGAAACCCTTCAAGTTGAGATGGAAGCTACAGTCGTTAAATAATTTATCACTAACGATCTACATCACACAGCAGTAGCATATTACGATGTGTACAAAGCAAAAAAGACCGATCATCAAGAAATGATGAAAGGTCTTTTTTTTTACTGATATTCCTGTTGTCTCCAATAACTAGACTGTTCCAGCAATCAAATGGCCGGGGAAAGACGGATCATTCCCCTTTTTCAATATCGCAACAGGGAAAGACAAGTTCAATCAAACTGATTACCAATTATTGATCGTTCCACATCAGTACATAAACCCCATTTTATTTCAAATTTTCCAAAAAAAGATGGAAAATTCCAACACAAGGCTGATCATATGGCGATGATCCTGCTATCGCAGTATCCATCAATTCCTATCCAGCTTTATGGTTTTCCTTTCGGTGTATGTAAAATTTCCTGCTTCCATGCTGCAGTCAACAGCGGGTACAAGTCTTCATAGCTGAATAAGACCATCGGAGTGATTTGAATGTATTCAACAGGATACCAGTTTTTTACAAACCGCATCATTGCTTGCTGAGCTTGATCGATCTGTCCTGTCACATATAAAAGCCGTGCAGCCTGTATATGGATTGTTTCGCTGACTATTTTATCTGCAAACTTTTCATAATAAGCAAGGCTTTCGTCCGTATTTCCGGTCTCCAACATAAATTGGAGCAGATATTCGGCTCCCTCCTCACTCTCAAATGTCAATTTTGGACGATACTGCTTTAATTGTGCCCTAAATTCATCAACTGATTTCCCTTCTTTCACCACTTGCAGCGGTTTGTTGTCTATGGTCAAATCTTTTTCTCCATTCAGTTTCGCTAAATGATTGTTAATTTGATGCCTATAAAAATGGATGCGATGCTCAGGTAAATTTAATTTTTCTTTCTCCGTCAAGAAATTGTGGTAAAACGTTGCAGCTCTCGAAATATGGCCACCTCTGATCGCTGCATGGGAATAAGCAAAAAAGTGTTCACACAAAATATTTCCCGCATACCACTGCTCGTCAAAGGGCAAAGCATTTTCATCGTTTGCCATCGCATTTTCGTCGTTGCTATTGAAATAGTTTATCTCTGCATATACAATAGCTTTCTGAGGTTCAAAGCCTTTTATATGCGCCAATTGTTGAAGACCAATTTCAATTTGCCCACTTCTTAACGTGTCCAAAATGTCTCGCAATTTTTTCGGTATTTTTACTATGCTCATCGTCGTATATGAATGGTGTTTTATTTTTTATTACATGCTCTTTTCCTAAACGATATTAAAAGTACTCTATTTTTTAAAAAGAATTGTTAAATACGATCCATTTACGATGGCATTACCCCTATTATCAATAAAAGCCCTATGACAACCACTTTTTCCGCAACGAACTCAACGCAGCTTGATCGATCAGCTAGCCAGCGCTAGCCCTATACCAAACTAATACGGCTATGAAATTGTTATACCAAGACGAACTTTAGTATTAACGATAGAATATGCTCACAACGGATAAAGAAAAAAAAGAATCGGGAGATTTTTATAAGGATGCCATACTGCTGTTGCAAGAATGCGATTGTCAATTTATGTTAGGCGGAGCATTTGCTATGTTCCACTATACAGGCATCTTTCGGGACACCAAAGATTTGGATATCTTCTGCAAGAGCAGTGAATACCCTAAAATACTGAAGCACTTTGCTGAAAAAGGCTATCAGACGGAGTTAACGGATGTGAGATGGCTTGCAAAAGTATTTCATGGAGATTATTTTATCGATATTATATTCGATACGGTCAACAATATCTGCACTGTGGATGACAGTTGGTATGAACGTGCTCCCAGTGGTCATTTTGCTGACCTACCCGTCCAGTTTATTCCTGTAGAAGAACTCATTTGGTGCAAAATTTATGTACAAAACAGAGAGCGCCACGACAGTGCAGACATCAACCATATTTTGCTTAAATATGGAAAAAGTGTGGATTGGGAATTGCTTATAAAACGCTTAGATCCCCATTGGCATCTGCTGCTGGCGCAGTTACTTATTTTTCAATTTGTGTATCCTGCCGACTATCGGGAGATCATCCCGCAATGGTTGTTCGACGAATTGATGAAAAGAGCTGCAGAGCAATATGACCTCCCATCTCCTGTCGAAAAAGTATGCAGAGGACCGCTCATCGACCAGACCCAATATGAAGTCGATGTCAAGGAATGGAATTATAAATCATATACCATAACGACTATATAATTGATGGAAGAAAGAAAAAAAACAAAAATTGCCGCCATGGCGGATATCCATATTCGGATTTCAGACAAAGGCAAGTTGCGCGATATCTTTGAAGAATTAAATGAAACCGCCGATGTACTGGCGATATGCGGTGATCTGACCGATACGGGTGATGAAGAAGAAGCTGTTGTACTCGGTGAAGAGTTAAAGGCACTTCGCATCCCGGTGGTTGGTGTATTGGGCAATCACGATTACGAAAAAGGTAGGCAAAAGATCATTAAGCAAATATTGACCGATCATCATATGACGATCTTAGATGGCGAATCCATTGTGTTAGCAGATGTTGCTTTTGCAGGAGTAAAAGGATTTGGTGGAGGATTTGATCAATATATGCTGTCTATTTTCGGGGAAGATATGATGAAAGAGTTTGTTCATGAAGCTGTCAATGAATCTTTGCAACTTGACCGTGCACTGACCCGCCTGGAACAGGATTACCCCCATTTACCCAAAGCGGTATTACTGCATTATGCACCGATTAAAGATACCGTAGTGGGCGAACCCGAGCAATTGTTTCCATTTTTAGGTTCCTCACATCTGGCAGAACCCCTGACCAGAAGGCAGGTAGCTATTGCCTTTCATGGACATGCACATGGCGGCACGCTCAGCGGTCACACGACAAGTGAGATTCCGGTCTACAATGTCGCTCTTCCAGTATTAAAACGAGAGCGAGATGGGCAGTCCTATCTGCTCGTTGAGGTATAATATATCCCTCATCAAAACAGGTAGTAGGCCAGCACATATCACGCTGGCCAATTCGTTTGGAGTTTCTGGCTATTGACCTTACAATTTTGATATTTTGATAAAGCTACCGTTATAGAAATCAATCTTAGTTAAGTAATATTCCACGTTATTGGATGCTAAAACTGCACCTAATGCTCCGAACATCACGGATGCCGCAACCACATTTGTGGCAGAGGCTGTTGCCCTGCTAGGTCCCTGAAAAAAGAAATCATGACCTTCCCTGAAAAGCGGGTAAAAATTATTTTCACTCGAGATATAAGCCATTCCATTGACGACAACAGCATAGCAGGAGTTTGCCTTAATGCGTTTCAATTTACCCTTAGCATCCAAGGTATAAAAACCTTTGGCAGCATCCTGATCCTTAAGAGTAGCCTCTCCATCCGGCATCTGATTTTTAAAATGCCTATAATCGGTATATATCCCATCCTTTAATACAGCATTCTGGTAAAGCGGTGTTTTCGCTTTCTCCATATTTTCAAAATCACTAATTTGAGCGATATTATATCGCGTCGTATCGCTCGGCAGTTTATTTAAATTATCTTTCAAAAAATCGGTAACAATCCAGCTGGCATGTCTGAGCAGACCCTTCGTTACATCCATGCCCTTGTTGACATGTGAGGTGTCAATGCTGGCTAATTTTTGATAAGAATTAAATTGGTCTTTCACAAATAGTTCGGCTCTAAAATCAAAAAATCCCGATTCCGAAAAAGCACCTGTAAGCTCTGCCACCGCAAATTTTTTGATGAGAAGAACGAGCGTTCCATCTCCTGTCCTCCCCTGTACCAAAAGACCAAGCTGTTGCTGGATTTGCTTTTCAAGGGGTATTTCTGGTATCACCTGCGCTTTGGCATTGAGCGCGCCGACCTGAATTATCCCTAGATTTTCCTTGAAGTCCCGGCCGTCAATAACATCGATATGTTGGTAAAGACTTGTTTCAACAGTGCCCGTCGGTGGAGCAAGTGAGAAGTCCCGTACTCTTTTTTGTGCATGTACCTGCACGAGTAAAGTGCTAACAAAAGCAATGGCTAGTATTCTTTTCATTTTTAGCTTTTATAATGCTTCAAAAATGATCATTTGAAATATAAAATACAAGTGGTTAAGAAGAAAATTGACTAACCGAACAAATATGTATTGAACTTTATTGGTCCATCCTACCTAATACTCAATAATCAAGCGTTATGATGGAGCTTATTTCTCCTATCACTCAAGCATTCTAGTAGACCGATGCTATACCAAAAAAAAAGCGCCTTCCTATCGAAAACGCTGTTTTTTATGCTAGCTATATTAAACTCATGTTTACCAATTGTTGATCGTATTCGATTTATCTATGATCTGTTTTAAGAGAGCATTCAGATGAGTGTTCAATCCATTGGCGGCATCCTCTAAAATCAATTTACCATTTTGGTCATAAATAGCCACTCTATCCTTCTTTCCTTTGACCAGATTTAACGTGGTCCAACCACTATTTCCCCATCCGCTTCCAGCTCTGAAAGTTCCTTCATACCATCTTCTCAGTTCAAAAGTAGGGCTGTTCATCCGGATTTTACCATCTTTAAACAGAAAGGACAAAGTATACGACAGGTCATATTTATAATTCGTTTTTCCAAAACCACTACCTCCATGCCTCACAGGAAGTGCTTTTTCTTCATATGCCGTTAGCGTGATACTTTCACCTTCCAGCACACTGAGGCCTTTTTGAGGATTGCTGTACAGCGAGTTAATGGCATTAAGTACGTTCTTGTACAAATCCATTTGTTTGACGTTCGGCACCTCTACAACCGCAAAATCATGATTCTCATTGGATACAAAACCCTTGTCCGTGAGCTTAAAATATTGAGCGAAACTCAACTGCGTAAGCAGTACAAGTACGGCCATACTGAATATTTTTTTCATATACATCATCTCTTAAATTTTTCAATTCTACCTTTGGTGCTGGATTAATCATGTCAATCATTAAAAATCCAATTGGGAACGACAAAAATATAAATATTTGTCATTTGGCAAAAAATTAGTTTCACCTATCCCGTCTGATCGTTGCATGATCAGGAGTGAATGGTATAGTACACCCCTATGGTATGACTGATATGAAAAAACAAAAAGATAGCCGATATGAACATAAATGGCCAACGTCTGAAGGGTAAATTAAAATAAAACGAATTTCCGATCAGGCCGATTCCGGCTAACCATAATGCAGGAGTAATGGCAGGAGCGGAAAAACCGACCATGCTGTTGCTCCATGCACTATTGGGCAAGCCAATCAACATGATCCATGAAGCAAAATAGAGCAGCACACCTACGGTGTAGATGTAGAGACCAAGCATTTGGCCTTTGTTGCTTCTAGAGATATGGAGAGGCATCAAAAATGCCAACAGAAAGATGATAATTCTTGAAATCTGTTCCCCATACATGAGGAAAGAAGGAATATCTTTTGAAAATACTTCAGGCTGATATGCTGGTGGCAAATGATCCGTCAATAGGATATTCCAGATCAGTATCGGTAAAATCAAGATAAAACAGTTTCCAAGATATTTTTTAATCATACTATTTTCGATTACACGTCAAGATAACAGATAATTTAATAAAATCCGCATTTATCGAATAGGGCTTGCCATTATTTTTTACCGACTCCGTTGCTGCATTTGCTCCTCTAACTTGTTCCTTTGGATCTTGGTGTAAAAACTTATTTTTTGGCGCCGAATTTATCAAAAAATATCATCCTACCTTTTTGATCATAAACATAGGGTTTTGAGAATAATTCGTCCCAATTCTTGGAAATTGAGTTAAAATCTGTTCCAATAAATTTTTCTAGTTCTGAATTACTAACTGAGATTTCATAAACAATCTTATTAAATGGTAATATTATACTTACCTGGTTAATGAAATCTAGTTTTAACATTATTTTCACAGATCCATCAATAAGTGCCTTTTCAATAGCATCACCGGATTCCCAGTAAGCTTTCAATTCAGATTCAGTAAGAGTGGATAATGTCTTTTTATGAATTCTATTTTCTAATTACGCATTGGATATGATGGCGCCGGATAATCCCTGTCGACATGCATTTTATTGATCAAAATATCGTTGATCCGTTGACGTATCCGCTTATCATCGACCGAAATTTTTAGAATTTTGTTGCTATAATAGGTATCGCCTTTAAATTCCTGCTCTATTTTATTGGCAAATGTTGGGGTCAGCGATTTATATGCAAATGAAAGTTCAGTTTCGTTTTCTGCTATTTTTTTTATGGTCAGTGTCCAGATAAACCCATATTCAGGAAATAGGAAGCTTTTTTTTATCGGCACAAACTGCGTTTTTTTGCCTTTTAACTTATAATTATAGAGCATATAAATACTTGGTTTGGAAACATCTTTTGCTGCCGCAGCGACCAACTTATTATACTCTTTTTCGTTATCAACAAGAATTTCAGTACTTAAACCTTTCTCCTGGATTTCAAAGATCGCCGTAGTATCTGTATGGGCCAGGGCTTTAATCTCCATATCCTGATCAATATACCAGCCATCCATATCTGGGATAGCCGCTTTTACACGTTCAAAACTTGCTTTTAATCTGGTTGGGAGTAATTTACTGGTCACCGTTTGCGCACGCAGACCATCCGCTGCAGCGATAAAAAGAAGCATTATACAAAGATATTTTCTCATCATGATTATATTCATTTAGCAATACTTAGAACTCCCGTAAATTACACGTTTTATAGCTAGCAATCTATGACCAATTTATATTTGAAGGTCATCATTTACGATTCGTAAGGTATTGGTGTCGCATGCGTACGCTTTAACATTGAATTACCCTGCCCCCTCGCCTTTTTACAGACCACTGTCCACTAGCTTACTGTCCTATCAAAATCAGTCAATGAAAGAAAATAAGGCCCGATCCCCGTTATCTGTTCGTGAAGAGTCTCTGCAAGTTTGTATCTAACATATCCCCCATTCTAAATTTTTAAAATTTCCACTAATTTTTCAGGAAGATTATAACCAATCTGCTTTTGCGCTTGCTCCAGAATTTCAGGAGTAAGTTCAGGTTGAACATACGGTAAGTATTTAGGTACACTCCAAATATATTTCAATTCACTATCTGTCATCTTGTGTTTCTAATCTTGTTTGACATTATTGAGATAATACTCCCGCCTAGCAATTGACCCATCAGCATGGTATACAATGCACTCCCCATTTTTTCTTCCTTTTTTAAATTCAGCAGTCATCAATAATACTCCATCTGCGTAAATCTCTGTCATGCCCTCCAATTTTCCATCCACGATCTGATTTCTAATGGAAATATCTCCATTATCATCGTAGATAGTTATCTCTTTGCTGTGATCTTTTCTAAATAGCGTTTTACTTCTAGTCAAACCATTGTCCGTAATCAACTGACTGACATGAAAACCATCTTCATAAACTGATGTTACAGCAGAGCCATCATCAGTGAACCAGTTGTAAACTCCAGAATACGGGGTATTGGGATCATCCTCTCTATAGGTGATTCCATTCGAGATTATAATTTTAAATGGGCTATTTAAATTTTCTTTAGACATCTTTTATTTTTAATAATCCAATACTACCTACTATTAATTTTAATCGTATCCCATTTTTTCCTTACCAACTTTAAAATTAACATATTTTTAGAAAAAGTTAATGGTCAAATTATATCAATACCTATTATTCGTTTCTTTTGACTATAACTATCCGAAATACTTCGGATGATTCTTTTCTTTTTTAAATTGGTAGTCGTATCGATGCTCTTTGGTTATTTGCTACGTCATAAAGAATTCGCTAAATAAACATATCGTCGATTGTTACACAGCAAAACTTACCTTAGAACTTCAATAATTTCTTTCAGAAATTGATTTAATCTATATGAACAACGCTTTTTAAATTCTAAATAGCATATATTTTTCCCTTACATAGGAAAATACTTGATAACTCACCTTTTCTTGTTTAATTTTAGTAAACATATATAAATTTTCCATTTTATTACTGATTATGATAAGTGTTTTAAGTAACTTAAGGGAGCTCATAGCAGCCTATGGTATCCCGCATTTGAACAAAGAAGAAGATGAACAGATCGAACAAGCCCTCTTAGCAGCGCTAAAGAATATCGAAATTCACTCTCATACGAGATACCTCAGTCACGGTAATCGTGAGCTAGTTCAGCAATCCTTCCGTATTTTCTACAGTCAATTGCGACGCATGTTCAATATTATTTATCGGAAGAAGAATCGGAAAGTTGATTTGATCATATTGAAATTTCACGAGCTCTTTCAGACTTATGAAGATCTATACAGCCAAGATATGGATCTTGAAGAACCATTGACAGACTATCAATATCAGCTGTTAAAAGCAGAGATTACCGAAAAATTCCCTCCTTTACAAGAAGCGCTTTTAAAAAAGGGGATCTGGAAACATCTATTATTAGAGATCCAATCTGCGATAGAGAGCCATTTCAATAATGCTAGTAATCAGCTGTGTTATTATCACGATCTATTTTTCAACAAGCTGCTGCAGTCGCTAACCCGTATGGCTCATGATCATCGTGACAAAGATTGGGAACGACGTTTTATCGAGACCATGATCAATATCAATTTTAATCATATGGGATTTTTCAATCGATGCAGTGAGCTGATTAACTTTAGGCTCAGTGAACTTTCCGATGAAAATAAAATCATGTGCATTGATGAGAATGAACTACGTATAAGCCAAGCTTCACGAGATCCCAAATTATACTTTGATCCTACCCGCGCCCATCTCGCTGATCTGCTGATCCAATATGCAGAACAAAGAAAGACCTTTAAACTAAAATCTATAGCGGCAACCGAAACCAAACCTGAAGAAGTAAATAAAATAGAGGAGCTTAATAAACCCGCAGAAGTTGAGAAACCGATCGGAATACCGACACAATTGTATGCCAGCCATATCAATCTATTTACACATTACATGCATCTTGCTGAGGTGTACCCCGAAGATATGAGCAAGCGTGAAGTCTGTTCATATGTTTCCACTTGTGTCCGGACCAAACGTGGGCATTTGGTATCCAAAGATAGTCTGGAAAAATTCGATAGACAAAAACTGGAAAGCGGAGCTACTCATGTCCACGGCATTTTGACAAAAATGCTGCAGGCTATAGAGCGTGATTTTGACCATTTGGGCGGAAAAAATCGTCGATAAATTGAAAAAAAAGTAAAAATGGGGGAATCCCCTCCTGATTTCCCATTTTCATCCCAGATCAAGGTCCATATTCAAGTGTACTACGCTTGAATGACCTTTTATAGCAAGAATCTATTCTAAGCCAATTTCACCTCATTTCTCCCCTTTGCTAAAAGGGAGCTCATTTTAAAGTCCTTTTAAACGGGTTGCATACACAAAAAGTCTCACCTCCAAAATGTTCGTTTTCGTATTAGTTTTGAATCGAAGCGTACGACACCAGGGTTTCAAAAGCATTGCAAAGGTGAAGACATCCGGCAGAAGAGCGGGAGAATTCATGAAGGAAATAGAAATGAATAAGAAATGATATAAAAATAAAACAGAAAAAATCAGAAAAGGCCGCAACATAGGTTTGTGCCATTCCTAAAATTGGAAACCAGCCAAATAAAAAAATGAAAACAAATTGATTGGCCAAATAAGGAGTCCAGACGCCAATTCAAAACGCAGCACTCTGATAGTTGGAGACTGCGGGGCCAGTACGTCAAAAGCGCTACTGTGATCAATTCACCTAATGATAATTTAACTTAAAACAAAATGGCAACATTTCAGTTGAATAACCCTAGTAACCCTGGAGATCCAGCAAGTTACTCATTGGGAACGCCACCTTGTTCAGGAAATAATCAGATCTGTACCATTGAAGCACCAAATGCAGGTGGTGTTCCTACCATTTCAAATGCGCTACGCAATGAAATGTTACAAGCTCTGAATACGAGAACAAGTACAACAAATGTAAAATTAAAAGCTTAAATAAGATTTTAATTATTGCATTTAATACGAAAGAGCTATCAAAAAAATGATAGCTCTTTCCACTTATTTTACTCAATAACAAAACATGGTATTTCCTTCTCCTCCTCTACAAGTATAAAGCCAAATTCCTTGAGACTTCGTTGCATCTCCGTAAAATCAGAGAATCCCTTAAAAGCATACTTATTAAGATTTTTAGATTCGTTTATAATGGGAGGCCTGTCTGCATTCAAGTCAAGCATAAATGCAAAATCATCTATTGTTTGACCATTATCATCCGGTTTGCCGATATCCTTTCCTTCATCTTTGATCACCCAGCATTTTACAGTTTTTAATTCAATAGCTGTTCTGACTCCAAGTTTTAGCTCCAGATCCCGGATCATGGCAAGCGCTCTTTCCTTTTCATCTAGCTCCAGATCAAAATTAGCTTCATAACTTATGCCATAATTTCGGCGCCATATTTCCTGATATCTTGAGCGTTCTTCTTTAAACAAGAATCGCTCTTTATCAGACCGCTCAATCATAATGCGGCTGTCTTTCATATAAGGTATTTCACTAACCCTTCCATAACACGAAAGAAAAGCAGGAATTATACCTGCGTTTACAATATACTCCCGCACCTCGCGATGTACACTGTCCACTTCTTGACTAAATTTTGGATATGCGCCTTCAATATAACCGGTAAGAAATGAATACTTACCCTTCTGACTTTTTATCAGCGGTATCCCATAATCGAACACCAGGTAATCATCTTTAACCGGCAGCTCAATTGCTCCATTCTCAAACACTTTATTAACCATCGCCTGATCCACAAACTCAGAATAAGTAATGGCAATCACCTTTCCCTTATAGACCCAGACCATATGCGAAACAGTCTGATGCGGAAAATAGGTTGACCACAATTTATCTTCTACCACATAATCCAATTTATTAGCTTTAAACACTTCGTTGTGCGCACGAAAAGCTGCTGCTCGACTTTCCTTCTCACCAGAGATGGATATTATCTTTAATCTACCCTTATTTTCCTCCTCCAATTTATTTAACCGGGGCAGTGTCGCAATACAGCTGCTACATGAAGTATCCATAAAATCCAGAATAACCAACTCTTCGGGAAGTTGTTTGACCGTGCCAATACTTTTTCCATCTAGAGTTTTACCTAAAGCATCGGACGGGACTTTTTCACCTATTTGAACTATTTTTTGCGCTGTATCTTTTTCAGATTCATGCTGTTGTGCCAGCAGAAAAACCGGCAGAAAACATAGTAAATAACATAAATTTTTCATACTATCTTATCGTTTGAGAAAGTGAGGAATTATTGATAATTTCTTGGGGTATCAAAAAAGTATAAAAAGGATCATTAGGCAGTAACTGATACTCCTTATTTCCCATTTGACGCTTTAAAGTCTTTGCTGTTTGGCTATTTAGATTCAGGCGTTTCAAATCAGGCCACCTTCTTTGCCTCATCACCAATTCTTTTCTTCGTTCTTCTAAAATGATCTGGAGCAATTGCGATGGATCTTGTGTTGTAATGGGTTCAAAAGTATCTCTTCGATACCGTTTCTCCAATAAGCTATTGAGCGATGTAAGTGCTTCACTAATCTGATTTGATCGCACCAAACATTCAGCTTTTGTCAAGATCAATTCATCTACCGCAAGACCGCTGAATGGAGCCTGATTAAACTCGCCATCATAATTCCCTTTGAATGAATAAGTATTGTCTTCATTCTCCATAAATAATAGATTTTTTCGCAGGTCATGATCGGCATAGCTTTGAAGAAAATCAGGAGCCACTTTCCAAACGGTATAATAATACGTATAGGTTCCTGTTGATATGGCCTGAAAGATCACTTCCTCGTTAAACTGTTTAAACGGGCTTTCTTCATATGGTCTTAACATATTATAATCCATGAGTTTGCTATTTTGGGCCAATGCTTTATTGGCATATAGCAAAGCCTTATCATATTCCTGCATATAGAGGTAGATTCTGGAGAGCAATGCCGCTGCTGCTGTTTTTGTTGGTCTTGAAGGTAGCCCATTGGTCAACGGTAACAAATTTTCAGCTTGTTCCAAATCTTGCAACAGCAAGTCGAAATAGTCTTTAAGATGAACCCGGACACTTTTTTCTTCCACATTGGGCGATGTGCGATAAGGTAAAGCAGGCAAATCTGCATTAGACCCATCTTTTTTTGGAACAGGTGCGAATATCTCTGCTAAGCTAAACAAAGCATAAGCTCTGTAAAAGTACGACGCACCTTCCAGTTGCTCCCGTCTATTCCCTGCAGGTAGTTCTTTCAATATGGATAATACTTGGTTAGCAATGAAGACGGTTTGATAAGGTGATGCCCATTGCGTGATGATCGGGCTAGTTTCCTTATCCCAGATATAAAGCATACGATCCTCATAATCTCCTAAACTGCTCCAATTCTCCTCATTTATCAAAAAGTTATCCGCACAAAGTTCTCCAACATAAGGATACCCCATATTAACGGTCCCATATCCGTCAAGCAAAGCTTGACAGTCCTCAAACGTATTGGGGATGGCCAATTTAGTATCGGGCTTTGTTTCCAAAAAATTACTGCAAGACTGTAGGCAGAGTAAGATCATGCCCAACAGAATTCGATTGTATAGTAGATGATAATTCATAAATTTTAGTGTTAAAATGATGCCTTAGCACCTATTGTATAAAGCCTAGGTGTAGGGATCAAGAAGTTAAAATCAGGATCGTTTTTATATTTTGATTTACGCCATAATATCAGATTCAGATGGTCGGCGTTTAAATAAAACTGCATCGATTTGACTGTTTTGGATTGTAGGTTCATCTGATACTGTAAGTTAATATCTTTTAATCTGATATGGTCAGCCGGCTCAATTAAGACCTCCGAATTTTGATAAAACTGATCTCTTTGATAGTTTAGTGGATATATTAATGCGGGCACATGGGTATGCAGCTCATCTCCAGGTTTTTTCCATCGACGATCAAAATCATCATGCATCTGCCAGTATTGTGCTAATCCATTATATTGGATACTTTGACGCTTGTAGAAATACTTGAATTTATATTGAAGATTGGCTCTCAAAGACCATGATCGCCATGAAATAGTATTTGCTATAAACCCAGAATAGATCGGTAAACTAGATCCCATATATCTGACATCGTCTATACCGACAGACATGATCTTAGAATAATCTTGCGATACTTCACCATTATAATAGCCCATCGGTGCACCCGTATTGTGATCTAGGCCTGCAAATCGAAATGCATATAGACCATATAAATCTCTACCCACAACTGGATTTGGTGCTGTTGCAGCCCACATATAACTCGATACACTCGAATGTTTGTAATTATACTTGGTCACCACACTTTTTCCGTAGGTAAATATCAGATTTGAATTCCATTTAAAATCTCCCGATACAACGTTGGTACTTTGCAGGTTGAGCTCAAAACCTTTATTTTTAAAATTAGCGATATTGACTGCCTGTGTATAAAAACCAGTTGTGGGGTCAATATTGGCCAATGCCACCAGATCTTTTGCCTCTTTGTTATAAAATTCTACACTTCCATGTAGACGACCACTGGTCATAGCAAAATCTATCCCCATATTAAACATGCCGACACGTTCGGCACGGTAATCTGGATTTGGAGGATTGACCATGTAAGCATTTGTGTATCCTGTATAAGGAAAAACACCATCGTAAGCAATGGTTGGATAAGCATATATCTGGGTAGTGACATTACCATTTACGCCATAAGTGGTCCGAAGTTTTAGGTAAGAAAACGTGCCTTTAGGAAAGTAGTCCTCTTTACTGATTTCATAAGCAGCACCCAGTGACCAAAGCGGTTGCCATTTACGGTTTGATGCCACGCCGAATAGATTTGCAGCATCGCGACGTATACTCCCAGAAAATACATATCGATTATGAAGCGTATACGATCCATTCATAAAAAGAGAAACGAAGCGTTGCTTATATTCCTCGATCTTATTGCCATTCCATATTTGCGCTCTCCCCTGAAGTCCATTTAACAAAGGAAAACTTGTTTTAAAATCTACGGGAGAAAATTCAATACGATCCGCATCATACCCATATAATCTGTAACCTTCGATCCGACTGTCCATACTTTTTACTTCTGCCCCTGCTAATACATTCAAAACACCGGCACCTAGTGTTTGATCGAAAGTTGCTGTTGTTCTGATATAATGTGAAGCCAGATCGCCAATCCTTTGGCTATAAATATCACCTACGGGCACATTGTAGGTTAAGGTATTCGGAGTGAATTGTGTATATAAATTGATATAATGTTGGGTAAAATACGAGTCGAGCGACTCGAGATCTGTCGTCTTGCTCAAAGACCGCTGATATTGATAAGAAGCATCGAGCTGCCAAGCACTGCTGAGTTTATAATGGGCAGCCAGACTCATTGTGGCATCACTAACACGTGCCTGATTTTTACTTGCATATATTTCATTCATGATATTGTAGCGCTCGGGCAACAGGCGTCCACCGGCAAGCGTATCTATATAAGACTTCCTAAAAGTCACAGTTTCAAGATCTATTCCATTGCCCTGATCATCCACCAGGCGAACGTAAGGATAAAATGATTTTCCTGCACCTGAATACAGCGACCCATAATCCACTTTAGAAGCATTTCCATGTCCCTGCTTTCCATTATCGGAAAAGCCTATACTCAGATCAACCGAAAACCGATCTGAAGGACGCATGCTGCTTACAAATTTTGCACTGATTCGATCAGATTGATTATTTTTGATATTTTCTAGAGATTTGTCAAATCCCAAACTTGCCCTAAAATCGATTTTCTTACCTCCGTACGATAGACCCGTAAAATATTGTTGGACGATATTGTTACGGTATATGTACTTCATATAATCCTCTCGAACATCATTTTTCTCCAAAGCACTCTTTTGATTCTGATAGCTTTCCGAATCAATTTTTCCTGAACGGAGTTTGTCCAATAGAGAAACAATCGGCGATATCGTATAATCCGGATAGTTGATCATCCAATCGTAGTAGTTGTTGTCAAATAAAAATTCTTCTGCTTCTATAAAACTTTTACTGGACATATGAGGCAGCTTGTAGATATCTGGCTTTTGTCCTATTTGTAGATTTGAACTGATTTCCAATTGCATACGATCTAATTTGCTTCCCGATTTGGAAGTTAAAACAATCACCCCATTGCCAGATCTTGTACCCCATATTGAAGCAGCAGCGGCATCTTTCAGTATGGTTATGTTTTCAATATCATTGGGATTGATATTACTTAGATCACCTTCGTAAGGAAAATTATCTAGGATAATGAGCGGACTCCAAGCGCCTAAAAAAGTAGAATTACCTCTTTGATAGATCTGCTTCTCCGGTTTCAAATTTGAGACACGTTTTTCAAATCGAAGCGATGGCGATAATCCTTCCAATCGATTAATAAAATGAGATGATTTACTGATATTTAACTGTTCGTTATTGATGACTTCAAAGCTCCCTGTCGCTCTTTCCTTTGGTATTTTTTGGTATCCTGTAGACACGACTTCCACCTCATCCAGTTGATTTTCCAAAGACATTAGTTGCACATGCAATGTTGCACCTGCGGTATAATCCAGTTCTACGGTTTTGTAACCGACAGAGGAAAATTTCACTATGCCATTCCGATGTGGGACCGTGATGCTGAAAGAACCATCTTTCTTGGTCGATGACTTCACTTGATCCACTTCAACACGCACGGATACAGCCTGTAATGGCTTCTTATCTACAGCAGAAATGACGGTACCTTGCAGGGTATAGCTTGACTTGGTCTGCGCCTGGCTTGCTCCTGCTCCAAAGGTCATCACGAGCAGTGCGATCATCGAAACGGAAAATTTAGATTTTAACAAAAAATCTTTGCGGCACGTCTTCAAGACATCCTGAATAGCTCCAACCTTTTTTGTTAACAAGCATTTTAAGCGATTTGAACGATTATTAATCCAAAACCACCCAGATGCTTGACAAAATAAATTGGATCGCTTAAAAGCGCTTATTTGAGATAAAGCACTCTTCAGGCATCGATCAAGTATAGATGAAGCATAGATAGTGCGTCGATAGTGCATGGATAGTGTATCAATGGGTACCGTTTTACGCACTATCCATGCTTGACCATTACTTAGCATATGCACTACGCATGCTTGGGAGATACATGAACAACCGTGTTCCCGTCCTTGTCTACGCTCCGCCTGCAGATCTTCAGCCAAGCTACTGGCTTGAGTAGCTCTTTGGTACCTTCTCCGTAGCTTCTCCGTACATTCTCGGTACAGGATTGGTACACTCCCCGTGAGTAACCCGTACACTACCGGTACACTCTTAGCCACTTTGAAAACTACTTTTTGCATCAAATTCAACAAAAAAGACAAAAAGCCTATTTGGATCTGATTCGTACTTTGTTTTAACCTTGTTCGCACCTTGTTTTGAACTTTCCTGTCCCTGCACCGCAGTTGCAAAGTCCCTGCACCGTCCATTTCCCGGGTCAGGGACGGGAAAAAGACGGTGCAGAAGCGGTGTAATGACGGCTTTCGGTAAAACAGGGTGCGAATCAGCTTAGGAGCTGGTATAGATCTGGTAGCTTCCAAAAACTGCTCCAAAACGTCCGTTGTCCCTTCCTGAAAAAGGTT
>NZ_DJTA01000017.1:0-268246 GCF_002440335.1 Sphingobacterium sp. UBA6320
CCGTTTTTTATACATCCAGGCTTATCAATAAACTTATTCCCAAGGGCTATAAGGGAAATACATATGAACTTCCCGAAGTATATTTTATCGGTATTTTAGAGTTTGAATTAGGAGAAACAGAACCCGGAAAGTATTTTTACGATGTTGCCCTTTGCGATAAGCAGAGTAATCGTATTTTTTATGAAAAGCTTGGTTATAAGCTGTTAGTATTACCAAATTTTATTAAGGATGAGGCTGATATCAAGACAGATATGGATATATGGCTATATCTATTGAAAAACATGAGTAAACTTGATAAAATACCGGATTTTTTGGATAAGCGGGTATTTGGTCTTATCTTTGACATAGGCGAAGTAGCAAAATTAACACCGGAGGATAAAATGGCATACGAAGCAAGTTTAAAACATAAGCGTGATGCAGAGAATAACTATTCTACTGCTCAACGTATTGGACATGATCGAGGTTTAAAAGAAGGGTTAAAAGAAGGCATTGCCCAAGGCGAGCACAAAAAAGCCATTGAGACAGCTTTGAATCTTAAAGAGATGGGTTTGTCTATTGATCAGATTGCCAAAGCTACAGGCCTGACCATTGACGAAATCGAAAAGCTGAAATAAATCAAATAGATCATATAAAAAAACAAACAAAGCCATTCTGTGAAGAATGGCTTTGTTGGTTTAACACCATCCTTACTGTTTCCCGTATCTGTTACGCAAACCGATCAATTATTTTCGGGCTTTAAAAACAGTATTCATCGTAGACTATGATCGTTACCAGTATCCATACCATCGAGGGGAGAGAAGTCCAGCGTTATTTTGGTCCCATTTCAGCAACAGCTGTTATTGGAGCCAATGCTTTGAGTGAAAAAGGAGCAAGCTTCGTAGACCTCTTCGGTGGGCGTATTTTTAGTTATACAACACGCCGATTCCAACATTAGCTACAAACTTATGGTATAGATAATGTCTTCCAATTAATGGTTTTCCAGCAAAAAGGAGTGAGTATACGCGAGTCTGCCTTTAGTATCTCCCGGTTATTTACGGTAGTAGATGGGGAAGAGATTGTTAGAGCAGGATTTGCTCGCTGGCCAGATATGATAGTAGGGGAGCTGGAATTGCTGAAGAACAGATTGGTTGATTAATGTGCCGCCATCGTCATGGAAGAGTTTTCTTCAAATTGTAGAAGCTTTGCATGTGGACAACATTGACCCCGACATTGAGAAATTAATTAATCAAAGAAATAAAGGTGTATGTCCATGTACTTTATCTTAAGTGAATTAATGTGCGAATGTAAACCACGGGAAGCAATATATATGAATGCGAATTTAAGTGAGTAGACAATTCCTATTTCCGCAACTCTGAAAACGATTAAGTCGTCAAGAAAGTTCCGTGTTAATCACATTGGCTTTTTTTGTAAATTTAGGTGTTGATAACGCAATTTTACCAATTCATATATGGATATATTTATAGAAACGGAACGACTAATTTTAAGAGAGCTAGAATTTACAGACCAAAGTGATTTGTTTGAAATGGATTCTGACCCAGAAGTTCATTTATATATTGAAAACAGTCCTGTTAAATCTATTGACGAAATTTCGAAAGTGATTGAAATGCTAAAAAAGCAATATGCGGAAAATGGAATTGCTCGTTGGGCCGTTGTTGACAAAGAAACTAACGAATGCATTGGTTGGGCAGGACTGAAATATTTCAGAGAAAATTTGAATAATCACGTTAATTTCTACGAGCTTGGTTATAGATTTAAAAGAAAACATTGGGGCAAAGGTTTTGCTACCGAAGCATCTGCCGCAATACTGGACTATGGATTCAAAAGCATGAAGGTTGACAAAATTTATGCAATAACCGATCCTAAAAACGTAAATTCAAAAAAGGTTTTAACTAAATTAGGCTTTGACTTGCAAGAAACTTTTGACTATGAAGGCGACCCCACAGATTGGTTTGAATTGACAAGAACAAGTTGGGTGAATAAAAGTTAAATCTCTAATAAATATTTTAGCAGTTTAAAAAAAAGTATACCCGCGATTCCTTCAATATTTGTTACTTGTCTTCTAATTTCAATTCCACTAGTAAACAATCAATAATTTCTCAATCTTATTTATTTACGAATTCATTCAGTAATTTTAAAATAAATTAAATGTTGAAATATTCATCATTAATAAACATATTTGATTGGGAGTAATAAAGCCTCTTTTTAAAATGGGTACATTCGATTTTTGGAAACGATGCAATAGCAAACCTTCAATAAAGAAGAGATTAAGAAAGCTGCTTAATTCCCTTTATGAATCATTTGCTGATAAGCAATACTTTCAGCAAAGTGTAGAGTACAATCATTTGGATGAATGGGGGCTTGCGGTTGAAAGTCTGATAGAATTGGGTGTTACGGGACCGCCACATTATACTAAAGAAGTGTGGTGTGAACTATATCAGCTAGCTAGAGAAATAGGGCTAGATGAAGACGCAAATTATTGCCGAAAACAAATTGACCTGATAGCATCTGAAATTTATGAAATAGACGAGGTTGATGAATTAGGATTTACTAAGTCTGAATTGGAATATTATGACAAGCACGTCAGGTTCTACTATACCAATATCGTCAATTCGCTTATTCTGTTCACTTATAAATCTAGAGAACTAGAGCTTATGGCATCTCCCATTTTCGATCCAATGACAGAGCTTTATCAGGAATTGGAATATGCATATACACCGGTGTGCTTCGAAACGGTATTTAGGAAAAACCTAATACCAATGATATACAAGCAAGAACTACTGAGGTTCAAAACTAAGGTCGATCAAATGCCAAGTGAGATATGGTATTGGGAATATTTGGAAGAACATCCGAGCTGGATAAACATAAGAACTGATGCTGAAGAAATATTAAAGAAAATGGGAATACTGCACCGCGTATATGATTATTCATTCACCAATATAATATCATCAAGTGGAGAAGTGATCAAAAAGAAAGAACAGTAATAACATTCTGAACAATAATCTTGAATCAAAAAATGTTAATTTTTAAATTAAACTGGCTCTTTTAGGACTTAGATAATTTAATTCTTTTTCTTCAAAAATTGTCTCTAGAGCATCATATCCAAATTTAATTTTAAAATCCCGTTCAGCTTTTGTTATAGGAATATACCAAAAGCATTTGATGGTTTTATGATCTATATCTATTTGCTCAAATTCAGGTTTTTCCAGATAAGGAAAAGATATAAAGCCATGGTCGCATAACGATTCCCCCAACCAAGGTTGTCCTAAATTAACTGTGTGATGTAAGTTCAATGGCGCATCGTTTCGATGGTAGCTTGCACAGTAGCAGAGAAGGTCTACAAGTAATGAATTCTTTTCAGCGGCATAAATGAATAACTCAATTAAGTTTTCATTCCACCTGTTTAATGACATTCCTACTGTACAATAGGTGTACATATTATGAATCTGATTGGGAGGAAACTCTAATATGAAAAATTCAGGATCGAGTTTATTTATTGGTCCCTTACCAATTTTGTGCACAATTCCTGAAATACCAAAGTATTGTTCATAATGCCTCTTCAACTTATCTATATAAACATTGATCATATTTTATACAACAATTTATGTGCTTAATTTAGCATTTTGAATCGATCTTCACAACTTCACCTACCAATTTCCACCATTCACCGAGTTTTTAGTTGGTTTAGTCTAATTGCCATTGGGTAGGAGCGATTTACACCCTACTTTTGAATCAACAAACAAGAACTAACAAACTATAATATAAAGACATTATGAACACTATAGCAAAAACATTCGCAGCAGCAGCATTGATCGCAGTATCTACATTTAATATGGTAGCAGCAAAACCAGCAGGAGACAACTCTACAAAAGCAACTGTCAACCTTTCCACAGCAGATCTGGCCATTGACCATTACGTAGCCGTTATGACGGAAGGTCAATCGGCAGGAGTAAAGCAACTGTTTACATCCGACTTCAGCCAAAAAGTACAGGCATCAAACGATCAGACCAACAGCCGTTCAGAAGTTATTTCCTTCTTGAAAAAGCAAAAAGGAGAGCAGTTAAACTGTAAAACCAATACAGTAATTTTACAGGAATCAACAGACTATATGATCGCCAAAATAACGATGCAGTTTGAAGGTTTTACCAAAACTGATCTGGTGACATTGGTCAATGATGGCGGCAACTGGAAAGTATCCCAATCGATCAATTCTTATCAGTAATCAAGTTTAATCCATATATTAAGTATAAGCCATGTCGTAAGATGTGGCTTTTTTTGTGCCCGGACAGCAAGACTAGGTTGACAAGTTGATACTTTTGTTACCTGCTAGCCGACAACAAACGACAACAAACGTTTAATAACCGGCTAATAATTTTAGTTTTCTGATGTTTGCTTATCAATATCGATTATTTAAGCAAATCCTAAAATTATGAAAAATCACGTTCAACCCGTTTTTATTGATCCGACCACCGATGAGGGATTCAAACGGTTATTCGGAGATAAGGTTAATCTGATCAATTTTCTAAACATCATCTTTCGCGGTCGCAAGATCATCACAGATCTGACGTATCGAGATACCGAGCGTATCGGAGCAACCGAGGAGATCGGTAAGGTTATCTTTGATCTGGTTGTCCAGCTCAGTACAGGCGAAGAGATCATTATCGAGATGCAGACCAGTATACAGACCAATCTTAAACAGCGCATGCTATACTATGCCAGTAAGGTTATTTCAGATACAGCTCCCAAAGGCAATCGCAAGTCCTGGGGGTATGCCATTCCAGAGGTTTACACCATTGTCCTGATGGATGGTTTTCATATGCCAGGAGGTGACCGGAGTACATATTTTCATGATACCTGCCTGTGTAATAGAGATTCAGGGAAAATTTTTTACGAGGGTTTGGGGTTTATCTATTTAGAAATTATTAACTTTGTTAAAAGCGAAGCAGAGGTTGAAGACGAACTGGACAAAGTATTCTTTATGCTCAAGAATATGTCTACGTTAAAGACCTTGCCACGGATCATGAAATCGGCGGTATTTCAACGATTCTTTCAGTTGGCCAGCTATGCAAAATTGACAAAGGAGGAACGAACTATGTATGATATTAGTTTAAAACGTAAATGGGATGCCGAAGCAGTGCGCATGTACCAAGAAGGTCTAGAAAATCAATTGGAAGGACTAGGAAAGCAATTGCAAGAAGCCAAGAGAGCAGTTGTAATTGCTAAAGCCGAAGGCGAACACAAAAAAGCTATTGAGACGGCTTTGAAACTGAAAAAGATGGCGTTATCAGTAGAGCAAATTGCTGAGGCTACGGGTCTTACCATCGACGAGATTGAAAAACTGAAATAAATCAAATACATCATATAAAATAAACAAGTAAAGCCATTCTGTCAAGAATGGCTTTACTTGTTTTATACCTTCCTTACGGTTTACCGTATCCACTAATCAAACCAATCCTTTATTTTCAGTCTTTTAAAACAGTATTCATCATACACCATGATCGTTACTAGAACTGTCCAAGACGAGATTGTTGAGTTATTGTTATTTACTTCGTTAAAAGTTTTTCTAAGGTTGCCATCAATTGCTCACCTTTCAGTCCTTTTGCAACAATGACACCATTTGGATCTAGTAAGTAGTTTTCAGGAATAGCAGTAATTAAAAATCTCTTAGCAACTTCATTATTAAATCCTTTTAGATCAGAAAGTTGAGTCCAGGTTAAACCATCATCCTGAATTGCTTTTAACCATGATTTTTTCTCCTTATCAAGCGAAACTCCCACAATTTCGAAACCTTTTGACTTTAATGTCTCATACGCTTTAATCAAATAGGGATTTTCTGCTCGACATGGCCCACACCAAGATGCCCAGAAGTCGACGAAGACGTACTTGCCACGAAAACTAGACAATTTTATGAAGTTCGATGCGGTATCCGGCTGCTCAAAATCTGGTAGTACCTGACCGATCTGACTCATTTCGTTAACTGAGATTTTAGAATAGATTTCTTTCCCTAAATAGGTCGAAGTAAGTGGTTCAGGGTAACTGTTTATCCATTTTTTCACTTCTTGGATATCAAAATTTTTAGTTTTTAGTTTTTTATTGATTAAATATAAACCATAATAGTTTTTAGGTTCATTTATAATAAAAGTATTTGTGATGCTATCATAAACCGCTAGTGATTCATCTTTGTTTAATTCAGATCCCTTTTGTTTCTTACGAGAATCTAGCGCCTCGGACCATTTCTTTTTATAAATTTTATCAAGACTATCTAAGACCGAATTTTTGACTTCATAGCGGTCCGATCTTGCTACTAATCCGTAAATACCTTTACTTAACCACCCCCTGTTACCTTTTAATAATATCGTTTTGTCTGGCTCTGCCCAAAAAGAATAGACATTAAAATCTCCTATGATTCTATCGTTATAAATATTGGGCACACTTAAAGAAAAGATTGTTGGTTCAGGAATTGTAGCCTGATATACAAAACTACTATTCTTGTCCAGTGTTACTGTATCCTGCATCATTTTATTACCATTTGCATAGCTTATAAAGTAGGTTGCATTAGGTACGGTATCGATGACCGCTTTTAATACAAACTGATCCTTTGACTGCGCAGACAAATTTGAAATACCGGAAAAGGTAAATGTTAAGAGGAGAGAAATTCGAAGAGCTTTTATCATTTATTTGTGGTTTTAAATTTGGGTAAATTGACCATTAAGGGTGATTGTCAGTAATTTTATGTTTAATTCTATTTGAAGTTAATAATTTTGATTGATATATTTCATTTTTAAGCTATCATTTACGTTGAAAAGTTTATTTATTGTTAAATATTATAAAATCATTAATTCTGAAAATAAACATTCAGACATATTGAGCCGGCTCATACTGAGTATTTGTCATGTATTGCTAACATAATCTACAAAAATTGAATAGCAAGGTAGTTTGTTTAGGACCGTCACAACTTCACCTAGCCATTTCCACCATTCACCGAGTTTTTAGTTGGTTTAGTCTAATTGCCATTGGGTAGGGGCGATTTACACCCTACTTTTGAATCAACAATTGCTTTAGCAAAGCATCAGGGTTTGAGTTGGTGGATGAGGGGCTGATGCAATTAAGAACTAACAAACTATAACATAAAGACATTATGAACACTATAGCAAAAACATTCGCAGCAGCAGCCTTGATCGCAGTATCTACATTCACTATGGCCGCGGGCAATCCAGAAGTAGCAAACCCTAAAAAAGCAGTGGTCAATTTATCTACAGCAGATCTCGCCATTGACCATTACGTAGCCGTTATGACAGCAGGTCAATCGGCAGGAGTAGAGCAGTTGTTTACAGTAGATTTTAGTCAAAAAGTACAAGCCTCTGAGGGGAAGACAAACAGCTGTTCAGAAGTTATCAGCTTTTTGAAAAAGCAAAAAGGAGAGCAGTTAAACTGTAAAACCAATACAGTAATTTTACAAGAATCAACAGACTATATGATCGCCAAAGTAACGATGCAGTTTGAAGGTTTTACCAAAACCGATCGAGTGACTTTAGTCAATGACGGCGGTAACTGGAAAGTATCCCAATCAATCAATTCTTATCAGTAATCAAGTTTAATCCATATAATAAGTAGAAGCTATGTCGTAAGATGTGGCTTTTGTTTTTTCTGCATTGATGCTGTCTCGGGAAAAGGAACGCCAATTGTTTAAGATCCCGTTATCGATACACGCGTACTTCTAAGGTTAAGAAAATAAAGAAACAAATGCTAATATATTTAGTTTTTATTTGTATCTTTATTTCTGTTAACCAATTGATAGACAGTTATGAGTGTAGATTCAAGACGTTTAAAGCCAGCCAAGAAGAATGATGAGCTTTTGAAAGCCATTTTTGAGGATAATTTTCCTGATTTTTTGCGGTTTATGTATCCAGATGCCGATGCTACCTTTGATCTCGGGCGTGGATTGACTTTCATGGATAAAGAATTGTTGGAGATCATTCCCTATCGTGAGCGTAAAAAAGGGAAGCGTGTGGCAGACCTTCTGGTCAAGGTTTATTTAAAAGACGGAAGCGAGAAGTGGATTTTAGTGAATACGGAAATTGAAGGCGGACATGATTCCGATTTCTCACATCGTATCTTTCAGTATTTTTACAGGCTATTAGATCGTTACCGTGTTCCTGTGGAGACCATTGCTGTTTTTACTGGAGGACGTTCGCAGCCATGTACTGATGAATATCATTTTGCTGTTTTTCGCACGTCGTTACGCTTTCAGTACCTGAGCTATCAAATTTTTGATCATGACGAATCAGAGCTACTAGATATGGACAATATATTTGCTTATATTGTCTTGGCATGCCAGAAAGCTTTAGATGAAGATAAGGTTCCGGAGCAGGAGCTCGCAGAGCAGCGTAGTACAATCGCAAGAAGGCTTATCGAGACCAATAAGTATAGTAAAGATCGTATAATGAGCTTTTTAGTTTTTTTAAAGAGTTTTCTTTTTATACGAGATAAAGAAATAAATAGTAACTTTGATCAATACATTTATCAAGTGACAGGAGGCACAATCGAAATGGGTGTAATAGAAACAATCAAACGACAAGAAAGAGAAAAAGGAATCCAAGCTGGAATCGAAAAAGGAATTCAGTCTGGAATCGAAAAAGGAATTGAAAAAGGCAAGCGAGAAGAATCTATTGCCATTGCTTTAGAGTTCAAGAAAATGGGCTTACCTATTGCCGATATTGCAAAAGGTACAGGCCTTACCATCGACGAGATCGAAAAACTAAAATAAATCAAATAAATCATATAGATAAACATATAAAGCCATTCTGTCAAGAATGGCTTTACTTGTTTATTACCAACCTTACGGTTTACCGTATCCGTTACTCAAACCAATCCTTTATTTTCGGGCTTTTAAAACAGTATTCATCATACACTATGATCGTTACCAGTACCCATACCGTCGAGGGGAGAGAAGTCCTGCGTTATTTTGATCCCATATCAGCAACAGCTGTTATTGGAGCCAATGCTCTGAGTGAGATCGGAGCGAGCTTTGTCTTGTTTGCTGCGCAGATCCCTTCGGGATTCTTCGGTGGGCGCTCCCGCAATTATGAAAACAAATTACAGGAGCTATATAAGAGGGTAGTGGAGTCTTTAAAGCATGCGGATAGCTTTTAATAGATGCCATTATAGACTTCAGCGTCAATATTGATTAACGCTTGGGCAAAGGCATGCTGATTATTTATGGTTATTACAATCGGGCCGATGTAATAGCAATTTAGATGCAGTACCTGAGGAATAGATTGGTGTTTTAACAATGCAAATATTATGGTGCCGGAGGGACATTAAAATGTTGTGTAAATCCAATTATGAATAATGAATATTTTTTTTATTATATTGATTGGTAGGTTATTGATAGATTAGGAAATCCTATGAGTCTTCGATGCAAAATTATTTTTCATCAAGCAATGCACTTGATATCTGAGTATAAATATGGATTATCTTTTTAGAATTGCTATTATCTCTATGAAACATCATCGATGTATAAAGTTTTTGGGTTTCTTGGTCCCCTAAATTGAAACTAATTATATTGTCAAGTTTTATTATAGCATGATGATATGGAGAATTTTTGTACCATCTATCAAAGATGTCATGACGCAATTTGGATTTTTTGTCATCATCAGAACAGATATATATTAACGAATTTTCAACCGTTTGGAAAAATTTTCCGGCAATGTCTTCTATTGTCTTAGAAACTTTAGCATCGTAAGATTCAACAGTTTCAGTTGCTTTTTCCACAACTAATTGGAACATGTTGGGAATGGTCTCTCCAGATATTGCTGAAAAAGTTTCATCCACCACAAAACGCAACCCTGTATAAAATAGAATTTCTTGTTACAAAGTTATACGTATTTGTAATATTATCGAAAACGTAATTATAATGGTTTTGCAAACTTGATACCTTTCTTATCCAGTTCTTGAAGTGTTGTTTTACCTTTTATGTATGAACGCACAGCTTCCTTATCAGCAATCATTTGAGATACTGAAGTTATAATCACTTGCTTTTTAATTTCTTGTTTTTTCATACTATCACAAAGATAATAAAAAAAACATTAATTATCTATATTACAGCATTATGCTGTAAAAATTCTTTGTTTATTACCATCCTTACGGCTTCCCGTATCCGTTACTCAAACCAATCCTTTATTTTCGGGATTTTAAAACAGTATTCATCATAGACTATGATCGTTACCAGTACCCATACCATCGAAGGGACACAAGTCCTGCGTTATTTTGATCCCATATCAGCAACAGCTGTTATTGGAGCGAATGCTTTGAGTGAAATCGGAGCGAGCTTCGTAGACTTTTTCGGTGGGCGCTCCCGCAATTATGAAAACAAACTACAGGAGCTATATAAGAGCGTAGTGGAGTCTTTAAAGCAAAATGCACGTAGCTATCGGGCAGATGCCGTTATAGGCTTCAGCGTCCATATTGATGAGCTCTCTGGCAAAGGCACGCAAATGTTCATGATCACCGCTATTGGTACTCCTGTATTGCTCAATGAAATCAAACATATACACGCAGAAGCAGTAGGTGGAGATATCGATGGATCTGTTATTAAGAACAAAGTCAAAGCAAGCTTGATCATAGAACGTTATACCGGTATCTATGCGATGACCAATGCTACAGCCGAGTTTATAGCCACATCCCGATTGACCGAATTTGTCCCCCTGCTATTCAAAGCAATGAATGAAACAGGGGAGGATCAGGTATTTATAGACCGTCAAGCCACGCTCTTCCGTTATTTTGATTTCCTGGACAAAGATCAAGCTATAGCCATACTCTATGGACAGTTGCTATCCGATGATTTAACCAGTGCGCAGTTTAAGATTATTTGCAAAGCTATCAGCAGTTCCAATCTGATCGATTACGATCAAGTGGAGAAACTGTTAGCAGGATCTTTATTAGCAAAAAAGGCAGCATTAAAGGTACTTACCTTAAAAGAAGACTGGTATTCCGCTCAATATATTGCCTATCTACAGACATGGAGAGGAGAGGGCTTGTTACAGTTATTTCAAGAAGTATTTACCGTTAAAGAGTCAAAGGATTCTATTACTTTTTCAACATCAGAGAATGAGCTGGATATGGAATTACAATGAAGTGATCTGGTACTGATGGTGGCAGGTATTCCTTTAATTTGTATATTTGATAAACGCTTAGAAGTTTCAATACTATGCTCGTAAACCAAACGATTATAACCGACATCAAAACCATAATTGCACAATCAAAAGATAAAGCGATTCGTGCCGTAGATCATCAACGGACGTTGATGTATTGGCATATAGGTAAACGTATTTTTGAAGAAGAGCAAGATGGGAAAGAACGTGCTGATTATGGTACTTACCTTATCAAATATCTTTCGGAAAAATTACAGCCTGAATTTGGATCTGGTTTTTCAATAAGACAAATCAACTTGTATCGTCAGCTTTATCGGACATTTCCAATTGTGCACGCACTGCGTGCACAGTTAAGCTGGACACAGTATAAATTGCTTTTAGGTGTTGACAGTGAGGAGAAAAGAGAGTTTTATATCGCTGAAACCATAAAAAATAATTGGACTTCAAGACAGTTGGAACGCCAAGTTTACAGCAATCTATACGAACGCCTCTTATTGAGTAATGATAAAGATAGCGTATTAGCTGTTGCAAAAAATGAAAAACTCCCATCGGATGCCAAAGAAATTATTAAAGACCCCATGTTTTTAGAATTTCTAGGTTTGAAACGTGAAGCCTCTTACTATGAAAAAGATTTAGAAAATGCAATTATTACCCATTTACAAGAGTTTTTGTTAGAATTAGGAAATGGATTTTCATTCGTTTCCAGGCAAAAACGAATTCATTTGGATGGCGATGAGTTTTTTGTAGATCTAGTTTTTTATAACCGTTTATTGCAGTGTTTTGTCATAATCGAAATCAAAACGCACAAACTAACCCATCAAGATATAGGTCAGTTGCAGATGTATGTTAATTATTACGACCGAATAGAAAAATTATCGCACGAAAACCCAACCATTGGTATCCTGCTTTGCGCTCATAAAAACGATACAGTTGTAAAATTTACACTACCCGAAGAGCAGAGGCAAATCATCGCCAGCCAATACAAACTTTACCTACCAACGGAAAAACAACTTTTGGAAGAAGTAAAAAAAGAATTGGATAGTTTTGAGGAGAAAGAGAATTTTTAAAAATAAGTAATTACTAAGGCTTTTTTTAAAAGCTGTAAATACAGAACTGATCAATCTGTATTGGAATATTGGCGAGTTAACAACAAATAAAGCCATTCTGTCAAGAATGGCTTTACTTGTTTATTACCATCCTTACGGTTTACCGTATCCATTACTCAAACCAATCCATTATTTTTGGTCTTTTAAAACAGTATTCATCATACACCATGATCGTTACCAGTACCCATACCGTCTAGGGGAGAGAAGTCCTGCGTTATTTTGATCCCATATCAGCAACAGCTGTTATTGGAGCCAATGCTCTGAGTGAAATCGGAGCGAGCTTCGTAGACTTTTTCGGTGGGCGCTCCCGCAATTATGAAAACAAATTACAGGAGCTATATAAGAGCGCAGTGGAGTCTTTAAAGCAAAATGCCCGTAGCTATCGGGCAGATGCCGTTATAGGCTTTAGCGTCAATATTGATGAGCTCTCGGGCAAAGGAACGCCGATCGTTTACGATCACCGCTATCGGTACTCCTGTATTGCTCAATGAAATTAAACATATACAAGCAGAAGCGGTAGGTGGAGATATCGATGGATCTGTTATTAAGAACAAAGTCAAAGCAAGCCTGATCATAGAACGCTATACCGGTATCTATGCGATGACCAATGCTACAGCCGAGTTTATAGCCACATCCCGATTAACCGAATTTGTACCCTTGTTATTCAAGGCGATGAATGAAATAGGAGAGGATCAAGAATTCAAAGACCGTCAAGCCACGCTCTTCCGTTATTTTGATTTCCTGGACAAAGATCAAGCTATAGCCATACTCTATGGACAGTTATTGTCGGATGATTTAACCGGTGCGCAGTTTAAGCTCATTAGCAAAGCTATCAGCAGTTCTGATCTTATCGATTACGATCAAGTGGCAAAACTGTTAGCAGGATCTTTATTGGCAAGAAAGGCAGCATTGAAGGTACTTACCTTAGACAAAGACTGGTATTCGGCTCAAGATATTGCCTATCTACAGACATGGAAAGGAGAGGGGCTATTACAGCTATTTCAAGAAGTAGTTACCGTTAAAGAATCAAAGGGAATGTTTTCATCGGGTAAAGAAGTATGGGTATGTTTATGTGGCTATAGCAATAAGCTGGATGCTACAGCATGCAGTTCTTGTACCGAAGATAAGCGAGGCTTTGGTTCTGAGGAATTAAAACCTGAAGCTGTGCAGAAACTGATTAATCGGAGGTTAGCGGTTATTGAAGGGATTTAATGGCTGATAAACTTGTATTTCTAATTTAATTTACTAAAAATGATTAATGCTTAAACATTTGGTTAATTGAGCAACAACAAAATTAATTGTTACGGTAGCCGCTTTACGGTTTTCCGTAAAAATTATGGTTTTTAATAATTTATTTTTGCCAAGGAAACAGAAATGAGATAATCTGTTTTTTAAATTATACATAAAAGTAATAACCATTTTCCTAATCCTGACATATAAAACTATAATAACTAAATGGATACACTAAACCCCGTAAGTCAGGAAAAATATTTTAAAATTATCAGTGATACCATTTTATTTTTTGATATGGACGGAACATTGATTGATACGGACTTTGCAAATTTTTGCTCTTATAACAAAGCTGTAAAATCTGTTTTGGGTTCAGATTATAATCTAACTTTTGATCCTAATAAACGATTGGATAGAACTGGTTTAAAATATTTAATTGCAAACTTAAGCGAAACTGACTTAGATCTGATAATCAAAGAAAAAGAAACTTGTTACTATGAATTTTTATCAGAAACAAAACTTAATGAGGATATTGTAAATATACTTTTCAAATATTGTTCGACAAACTTGACTGTTTTAGTAACAAATTGTCGTGAAGACAGAGCTTTAATGATCTTAAATCATCATGGAATAATGGACAGATTCAATTATATTTTCTGTAGACAGTTTGTCATTAATGATTTTGAAAGAGTAAACAAATTTCAAAATGCGATAAAGAAATTGGATATATCACCAAATGTAGTAATTGCTTTTGAGAATGAAGAAATTGAAATTCTTGATGCTCAAGAGGCAGGTATAGAAATTATTAACCCTAAAATATATAATTATGAAGAGCTTTAAAATTACACCATGTGAAAGTTGGTATACAAATCGGAATGACAATAGGCGAAAGGGAAAATTTATTACAAAAACAATTGATGCTTTTTACCATTCAGATTATCAAGGAGGTAACGATGCTTTAAGAAATACTGTTGGAACTGTTGAAAATGTAATATGTACAGTTAAAAATCAGTTCTTAGATAAAAGTCAAGCAGTCTTGAAAAATGTATGTGAAAATTTAATTGAAATATTGAAAGAAGATTTGCCAAAGATTCTTCAAATATCAGGAAAAAATAATCTTTCTGTTTGCGTTATTCCACGATCTAAAGCTGAGATGAGTTATGATCAGAGTCAATTATTATTTAAGAAATGTGTGGGTTTTGTTGCACAAAATTTGCAAGGTTTTAGTGATTGTACAACTTATATAATTAGACATACTGATACGAGAACAACGCATTTGGATAAGTCAGGCCATGGTGGTAGAGGTGATTTACCATATCCAGGAATAACTTGTGATACTTGCACAATATCTGAAGATGTTAATGGGAAAAATATTCTGTTGATAGATGATTTATATACAAAAAGTGTTAATATAGATGAAGATGCAATTCAAGCATTATTGGATAAGGGGGCGAATTCAGTTCTTTTTTATTCAATTGGTAAAACAATAGAGAAGAATTTATTTTTGTAAATTTGTAAAAAAGCTAATAGGATGGAATATACAGAAAACGCGCTTAATATATTAACTGCCAAGTCATATAAAGGAATTGGAAATGCTTGGATGGTTAAAAATCTGAGAGGAGGTGAAAGTGTAGATCTGATAATTACTTTACTTAATAAAACGATCAAGGGTGATCCTACAACTAGAGAGGAATTTGAACGTTTGAGAACAGATTTTGAGACTAAACTTAAAGCGAAATTTAAGGATTGTTGTGATGGTTTTACTGCTTTAGGAGATGCGAACTTTCCAAAGCATAGGGGGAATGTTAAAGATAGTGAAAAACCAGTTTTTCTTTATTATAAAGGTAATATTAACTTATTAAGCTGTGAGAATAAGAATATTTCAGTTATTGGGCTTTTAAATCCAGATAGCAATATAGAAAGAAGAGAACGAATAATTGTTGATAATTTTATTAAAAATGGTGCGACTATAGTTAGTGGACTAGCTTTTGGGTGCGATAGTATTTCTCATAAGCAAGCATTAGATTCCAATGGAAAAACAGTCGCTATTTTACCAAGTCCATTGCATAAAATTTTACCACTGAAAAACAATGATCTAGCACTTCAAATCGTGAAAGATGGAGGACTACTTGTAACGGAGTATGGAAACGATTTTAAGAGTAAAATGGAATTGAGCACTCGCTATAAAGAGCGTGATCGTTTACAAGCGTTATTCTGTGATACAATAGTTTTAATTGCAAGTTACGCCAAGAATTCTGCTGAGAGATGGGGAATTTATGGACAAAAACTTGATAGTGGAGCGCGTTTGGCAATGGGATATGCAAAAGAATACAATATTCCAAGAGCAGTGATGTATGACAAGGATCTAGATGAAAAAAATGCAATGTTCGATTTGAATAGAGATCTTTTTGAGGAACAAAAGGACATTACTATAATAACACAAGAAAATTTTAGTGAAATTGTAGATGAAATAATGTTAAAAAGCACTATTATCAAAGATATCGATATACCTCAGCCGAATTTATTTAATTAACAATAGCTAGGCTGAGATTATTAAGGAGTAAAAGAAATACAATAAGCATTTAATATGGTAGACCGGAAAGGTCGTGAAACGTCTAATCTTTACTAGCCACTACTTGATCTTACAGTTGGGTGTCTTTAAAAATTGTCAGATTGCCTATTCGAATATAGTATTGTTTCCCCAAAATCTATAGACGCAACTTGTTGCTTATTCTCTTGCATCGAATAAGTAACAAGTTGCTCTTCTTTTAGCGCCTCGCGCATCTTTTCTCTCGCTAAATTATTTGTATCGTTGAAGGTATTCATAGGTGTCTTCCCAAAGCAATATTTTCCAGTATGAATTCGATCCTGATTATAGTAAATCATCCAACGATCAAGGTCGTTTTGAAGATCCTGAATGCTTCGGTATACTTTCTTTCTGAATGCAACGGCATAAAACTCATCTTGAATAGTACGATGGAAATGTTCACAAATACCATTTGTCTGAGCACTTTTTGCTTTAGTTTTCGTGTGATCTATGTCTTCGATCGCTAAATAAAGCTGATACTCATGTTGATCTCTTACCCCGCAATATTCCGTTCCTCGATCTGTTAATATCCTTAACAATCTTAAGTCATATTGTTCGAAAAATGGTACTACCTGATCATTTAGCATATCTGCTGCAACTAATGCGTTCTTACGAACATAAAGCTTTGTAAAAGCGACTTTGGAATAGGTATCAATAAAAATCTGCTGATATATATGCCAAACTCCCTTAATATTTCCAACATAGTATGTATCCTGAGCTCCCAAATATCTAGGATGATGAGTTTCTATCTCACCGTGTGTCTTTTTCTCATCTTTAGCTCTTTCTAGAGCTACAAGCTGAGCTTCCGTTAAAACAATACCTTCCTGTGCGGACTTTGCCTCTAAGGCTTTTAATCTAAGCCTGAAGGTTTGCAGATCATGGCGCATCCATATACTACTAACTCCTCCATGTGATATAAGTATTCCCTGCTTTTTTAGCTCATTAGATACTCGTAATTGTCCTAAAGCGGGTTGATCTATAGCCAAATCCACAACTGCTTTTTTAATATGTTCTTCAACTCGATTCTTTAGAATTGGCTTCCTTCTTGAAAGCTCTTGAAGTGCAAGTTCACCTCCTTCGTCATACAATTCTTTAAATCTATAAAAGCTGTCTCTGGAATAGCCCATTACTTTACAGGCTCTTGATACATTCCCTAAGTGCTGGGCAAGTTCTAATACCCCCAGTTTGTTCTTGATGATTTTTTCTTGTGTAGTCATAACTCTAATCTATTTTTCAGTTATTAATTTTTTGCAACTGTCAGATTAAGTCTTGACTACTTCAGCTTATGCAAGGTGGGATGCCTTATCCGCTTATCTATACGACAGCTCATTATTGATCGATAATAACCAGATTGAAAATGCAATCAGACGTAAAAACTACCTCTTCGCTGGAAGCCATGAAGTGGCACAGCGTGCAGCAATGATCTATTCGTTCTTTGCTATCTGCAAAAAGCATGAGGTCAATCCTTTCAATTGGCTAAAGCATAACTTGCAGAATATAACATCCATAAACCACAAAAACTTAAAAGATCTATTCTCACAGAACTATAAACTAATCATCCAGTAATGAAATATGTAATTCCTAGGCTGGATACGTTGTAAACTCCCGAGGAAGGCTTATTTAATATTATATTGTAACTCAATCCATTTTTTAAAGTAAGGATCAGTAATATACTCTCTAACTTTTTCTCTTATTGAATGATCATTTCTAATGTGTTCAGAATTTAGAACTGAACATAAAACAAGAAATTTAGCCAAAGGGTATATTTTTTGTTTACTTTGGGGAAACAAGTAAAAGTTCATTTTAGAATCTAGTTGTTTTAAGTTTCTAAAATAATAAATTTGATTTGCTAATGTAACTGTGTTTGGAACGCCTGAAGAAATTTGACTATTCAATAATCTAATTACATCATTATTATTATTGAATAGAAGTCGTGACAATATTGACGTAACTTGCCTTCGTAAAAATGTATCATTATTCCATATATATTGATACTTTCTTATATAACCTAGTAATTCTTCAGGATGGCTATATTTTGCTTTAAACCACATAGAGCAGTAGAAGTCAGAACTATTTTTTCTCTGTACAGAAAATTTCGTTATTTTATTTTCAAAATTTTTTAAGAATTTGTCATTTTCTTCGCTTATTTTAATTTCCCATTGAGTGACTAAGAAGCAAATTTGATACAAAGAAATGTCATCAAATATATCTATTTTGTCAACAATTGAAAGTACGATTCCCGCATTTCGGTTTGAATATCCTAGAGTGAGTAAATAATAAATTAGATTTGCTCTCAACCCTGGGTTCTCAATATATGTTTGCACGATAATATTTAATAGTGTTTTACATTTTAGTTTACCGTAAGTAGTGATATATCTTTTGGATATTTTATCCCAATACTTAGGCTTTCTGTCTTTAAGATGTTGTTTGAAATTTGAATGCAATTGACTGCATACACTTTTATAATTATCATCTGTTTTTTTTATTTTTTCGATTAAGTCTATGTATCTATTTGCTTCTATTTGAAAATGATAGTAACCTTCTTTCTCGTCATATATATTTGTTTTTGACAAATTAAGAGCCAGACCCCTTGATTTTAAAATATCTGAAATAGAACTTAGAGTTTCAACAGCATGTTTTTTTGTTTTCATACCAATTACAATGTCGTCCATCCATCTTGTGAAAGAGTTGTCTGACTTGTTGGCTAAAACTTCATCTACTTCAAATAAGAATGAATGAGCTAATAATCTAATTCCTTCAATGTTTGTGGTTGGTAGACCACGTTTTGAATATGGTAAATAATCAGGCTTCCAAGATATTTCTTCTATAATTCTGAATAGTAAATCAATTAAAACCTCATCAATTTGACTATAGCTTGTGAAAACCTTTCTTAGTTCATTAATATCGATGCTATCGTAGTAATTAGTTAAATCAGTAACAACAATAAAATCTTTATCTTGTTGAAAATTGTAGATTTTTTTCTGTAATTGTTTCCATTGTTGTCGCCAAGTAAACCCATATTCTTCTACAGAATGTGGTGAGCTTACATTATGTTTATCTCTAGAATAAAAGGCATTAGGTGATGGTTGGTTTTTTAATATTTCAGTCGAAACAAACTCTACCAGTACTTGTAATACTAATGCATCAATTGGTTGAGGAATTACCAAATGTCGACAAATACCAAATTTTTTTTCAATTCGATATATCAACGGTTGAGATACTTTATAAGTTCCCCCTAAAATTTCACTTCTAATTGCTTCTGCTCGGATTTCTATGTTGAAGTTGAAATCATAATGATCAAATAAGTCTTTTAAGTCCAAACTTCTTAATTGATCACGTACTATTTTCCTCCAAACTTCAATGATTTTTTTACTTTCAAAAATCTTAGATAGTTTGTCTTTTCTTAATTGATTAAATCTGTCGGTTTGCATTTTTTTTGATTAAGAATACTGCTAATGGCTTGTATATTGTGGATAGTGATGGATTAAATACTCTAAACTTTTCGTCTAAGATTACCGTAGGTAACAACCTTATATTCATTACTGAATTATAAATAGAGAAAATATAAAAAGTTATTAAGACAAAAGAAGAGAAATTTTCAATGTCTCCCATAACCCGTTATTTTACCAATATGATGTTATCAATAGTACAGTTGTTAGATCATCTGAGAAATAGTCCAAATTAATATGATAGGAAGAATAAAAATAACTATATAATAATGGATGTAAATTAAATGGTTATATTTTAGCTTTGTCCTAAATCTATTGTATGTAGCTAAATTTATACTTACCCATAAAAATTTTACATTATCTTCATTATATTTTTTTAGCTTATTAGTAGATTGAAAAAAGTTGAAATCAATTGGTCTATGATTTTCATATAGATCAATAATTTCATTATATTTTTTTTGAATCTGTAAGTATTTATGATATTTTTTTGTTTCATCTAAAGATGCATCTTCCTTAATAAACTCAAATTTTTTAAATAACTTTCCTATTTTCTTTGCACAATCATGAAATTTTTCTGCTTTCAAATTGTATTGCATTGAAGATTCCATTAAAACAAAAACAAGAAGTGTTATTGAAACACATGTAGCTATTAAATTTAATACATTTAATGTCTTTTCTTCTGAAATAATATCATATGGATGAAATAAAGCAAGAACTATCACATAAACAGACAAAAAGCTTGTTGCGTAGGAAGATAAATATTGTGTTTTATTGAGCCTGTGATAAGCGTTAAATCTTGCAGATTTTGTTTTCCACAATCGATCATAAAGTTCATTTGCAGTATTTTGGCTTTGTATTCTCATTTTTCTTAAAGTATAGGTGGTAACGTTTCGGGGATTGGCGGAATTGGTGGATTATAAATCCTGCACTTTTAATTAAACGGATAAAAAATGACTACGTTTACTCTTGTATTTAATTCGTTACCCCCAGACTATCAATAATTGTATTTCCAATATTGAAGATGTCATCTGTACAAAGATCAATATTAAAATTGTAGTGTAATATTGTTTGGATTTCTTCGGTTATCTGTAGTTCTTCCACAAAGAATCCAATAAAAAGTTTTAGTTTCATTTTTTATTTCCTATTAGTCTGCGAAATTATTAGAAAATTAAAGAAAATATTTACGGGAAACCGTATTTCTAAAATTTAGATAACTTAAATATTAATAAGAATGCATTAAGCTAAAATTTGTAGTAAATAAACGCTAATATATTTAGTTTTATTATTTATCTTTGGATATTGAATAAGGATGGACACGATATTAAGATAACCGGTTGCTCAACATTCTTGCGTGTTCATCCTGTTCAATATTGAATTAAAAGCAGGGGAGGTCTGGTAGTTCGCTTTATAGTGAAGGGACTTACGATGGAAATTTAACCCTGTTAGGAAAAAGGCGAAAATGATAAATACTAATTGCGATGAATGTACCATTGACAATCGAGATCTTGAAGGATTTAAAGCATAAGGGATACAATATCCTCAAGTCCGACAATAGTGTGGATGATGTTATACAGCATTTTGTCCCGACAAAAGTGAACGACCTATGGGCGTTTATGAGCGAGTTTAAGGAAGAGTCTGCGACAGTTGTTATCGAGCAGATTTTGGATGTGCCAGAGGAAGTGTTAGAAGGGAAATTCTTGAGGGTTTTCTGATTGATTTATTAATCTATAAAAAGTTAAATCAATGAATCTAAAACAAATACAGCAAGAATTTATACTTAATCATCCTGCTGCTGTCAAAACTGCAAAGAGCAGAGGACAGCTAACTCTTAGACATATTCCAGGCATTCGTGAATGGGCCTTTAGTATCTCTCATTTATTTATAGATAACTCTTCATACCCTCTTCAAGTGCGGGCTCAAAAAAGCTTTTAACAAATGAGCAAGTGTTCCATACCTACCTGAAAGTAAATTCCCGTTGCGTAATTGTTCGAGGGCTTTATCCTTCATACACGCAAAATCAAAATCTGTCTCGTTGATACTCGTAAAACTGTGTCACTAATAATATTTTCTTTTATTATTAGTGACATAGTTTATTTTACAGTATCATTGTCTCAACTGTCTCCATGTAAAATAGGTTTTATCTCAAATACGATTAGCATGATTGAAGCTTTTATTGGGATTGCCTACTAAGCAACAAAACTTTTAACGGTGCTGCCAGCACCTTCCTCCACCTACAACGACACGCTTACAGTAGCCTCCCGATTTGTTTTTAGCTCCGCATACGGACGATGTCGGTTTGGTGCTACCGCCATTATTTCCTCCATTTCCTGAGTCTGTATTTTTAAAAGAGCCATAGACTCCATATCCCTTAGCTTTTTGTGCATCATATGTTATATCAGTTTGGTTGTATCCCACATCACCAAATACAGTTTCTTTATTTTTTAATATATATGCATTTATTGTCTGTTTAGATGCTAGCAAGGTTTTGATGGATAGCTTTAGCTCAAAGCTGATCCTTTGATCAAATCGATATTCCCACTTTCCTGTCGTATGCTTAACTTTCTTTGTGGTATTGGATTTATCGGTATAGGTGATTTCACAACTGGTACATTCCACTTCATAGCTGAATTCATCAATAGGTTGTTCTGGTATGGTTTCCTGGTTTTTGCTGCACGCATTAAGAGTTAGTAGAGCCACGAATAAAAATAGATACTTTGTTAAGCCTTTTGCTTGAATTAAATTTTTAAACCTCATATAGAATTTAGCTTTTGTGTTAGATTAATGTTATGTCAAATCTAATGGTTCATTTTGAACCTACCTTACGGTTTCCCGTTTTCAAAGCTCAAAACCTTTCTCGTACTTTAATTAAAATTTTAACTTAATTATTGAACTATGAAAAATATATTTCTTCAGGCTGCAGCAGGATCTGGATTTGGGAATTTGTTTTATTTTTTAATTGTAATAGCCATAACGGTAGTATTATTTATTGTCTTTCGCAATCTAATACTGTGGTATTATAAAATAGATGTAATATCTAAAAATATTCAAGAACAGACGGAGATACAAAGGGCTATTCTTAGAAAACTTGAATCTTTTAATGATGACCAGAAAGGAAATCCTTAGTTTGGGATTGTAGGAACGAAAATATAAGTTAGATGTTTAGTAAAAATTAGGTCGTGACACGTAGCATTTCTTTACATATTATGCCAATCATGCCCGCAACCATTTTTACATTCCGTATTCCGTCGTTGTGTATCGGTTTGCTTGAATATCCATAATAGTGCAAAAATGGTCTTTTGTTGTTCATCTTTACGGAGTATCTTAAGTTTGTTAAATGCAATTTTAGTAGGGAACGATTTTAAAATTACAACTGGAGTTAAGGTAGGTTTAAGTGGTATACTGGCAATTGCTTGAATGTATGTATCGGTAGTATAATTTACTTTTTCGGGAATTGAATTGAAAATATAATCTCTTAACAATGTGAAAACAAGTTCAAATTCAAAATTGGCGTGATTTAATATTAATGAACTGCCTTGATTAAATTCAATTTTATCCTGAGCTATTTGATTTATTAGTTTATAAAATTCTTCCATTAGTATTCCGAATATTGATAATTGAATTTAATGCTTTTACTTAGTAAAATAGCTGAGTTAGTTGTCATCATATATTATTAAACCCAAGCTTTTCACTACTTCCAGTCTGTCAAATGCCACTTTGCCAATTCCCATTTATTGTCAGGATCGATTCGATAGTCAAACTGTCTAGGGGAAGAATTTTCTGTAATAATTTTTTGCAGAAAGCTATTTGAGATTTCAGGATCGTATACGCGCCAAATTAATTCTCGAGTTTTATTCCAGGTTATTCTTGCAAGAAATAAGGCATTAGGCTTTTCCTTATCCGGGCCTTTTATTTCATTATCCAAATAATCGCCATAGTTGTCAATTACTTCAACTTCACTTTTTGAAGGCATTCCATTGTTAATTAAATCTTCTAGTTCTATCATAATTGATAAATGCCATGCGAAAACTATTCTTGGTTCAAATTTCCTTAAAGCAGTATTGACCACGGCCACACCTGGAAAATTATCTTGCTTAAAATTTAACACTGAATAGGATTCGTCGGGTATCAATACTTTATAATCTGTCATAATTTTTATTGTGGTATTATTTCATACACTAAACATGATCTCGTTTATTATAACAAATTGTTTGCAAAAGGTAATAATAATCTGAGATGGCTACCTATAACCGTAAATCGTTATTGAATCCTGATCAGTGTCGAATGGATGGTTTTTATCTTAGAGAAATGAGACCAATGATTTGTTACCTAACAACGTTATTTTTTCAATATCCAGAAATTTTATGAATCCGCTTTTATCATCAATGATCAGGCAGTCAGACTCCAGTTCGCAAATAAGTGTTACTCAGATTTCTATTTCATGGTTTAATCTCTTTAATGAAAATTTTCTACCTAATTGCTCCAATAATTCAAATAAATTAAACTATTTGATATTATTTAACAAACCAGATTTATTATTCATTATCGTTATTTAGTTAAGATTAGTATTTTACCTGAATAGTTTTATAATCTAGCTAAGATATAAATTTCATTCTACGCTTTTTAGTTTATACTTTTCAATCTGATTTCTTTAATACTTCATCCACATATTCATTAAATCTATTGTATCCATTATGTGATGGATTATTCAGATCTATCATTCCATCCAATCCAGAATCGTAGATTTGCCAACCCTGTAATTTTGCCAATTGTATCATTTCATAAATAGCATTTTCACCATATAGATGTAAAAGTTCATTTGAACTTAACTTATCATTTACAAAATAATCTATTTCAAAACCATCTCCAATGATAGTGCTACACTTATCTTTAACTTCAATTCTTTTAAAATACGTTTGTATTGGAGTGAAAAAATCAGTATCTATTAACAGATCCTCCTGAATTTCTTCCAGATCTGTTATTTTCTGTTTCGAATTAAATAAAACGATGTCCCAACTCATAAGGATGATATTATATGAATTTGCTATATAACTATTATGTTATAAATATAGGAAATCATAGTGCAATATTCTGTAAAACCAACATGAATATATGTGGGATTACAGTATTCATTGGTTCACTTCATTCAGTTGCGTACCGAAGTCGCACTACAGCCTTTCCGGTTGAATGCGATTAAACTGTTGTACTACGAAAGTAGAATAATGATTCTACTTCATTGATGCATCAGTGCCAACAGTTCTTAAATACGACCAGCTTATACAGTTTTATTGACTGTCACTAAATCCTCATTCTTTCCTTTAAAAAATCAATCCTTACATTATATTTGGCTAAATAATTTAGTCTTGAAATTCAGTTGTTTATCAAATTCCATAACTTTTACAATTCTTTTAGCTAAATATATTAGTATATTTGATCGAGTATTTATACCTTTAGGTATAAAAAAACAGTCGGGATAGAGATGATTTTTTAGAAAATGGAACGGAATATAGTGCATTGTGATCTTGACACATTTTTTGTGTCCGTAGAGCGTTTGCTCAACGTAGGGCTGGTGGATAAACCTGTGCTTATCGGTGGGACTTCCGATCGGGGTGTGGTCGCATCCTGCTCGTACGAAGCCCGTAAGTATGGCGTACACAGTGCCATGCCTATGCGGCTGGCCTTGCGTATGTGTCCCGAAGCCATTATTGTCAGGGGCGATCACGATCTGTACAGTCATTATTCTTCCATGGTCACCGAGATTATCGAAGAGGTGACACCTGTGGTTGAAAAAGCCAGTATCGATGAGCATTACCTCGACGTGACCGGTATGGACCGCTTCTTTGGATGCTGGCAGTGGACGCAGGAACTACGGCAGCGCATTATAAAAGAAACAGGATTACCCATCAGCTTTGGACTGTCCGTCAATAAAACCGTTAGCAAGATTGCTACAGGTCAGGCCAAACCATCCGGTGAACTGTTTGTCAACAGCGGTACCGAAAAAGGCTTTTTAGCACCGCTCTCCATCCGGAAGATCCCGATGGTAGGCGAGAAGTCCTACACCTTGCTCCGCAATATGGGCATCAGCAAGATCGGTACCCTGCAGCAGATGGAAGCCTTCACCATGAAGCATGTGATGGGGGAGAACGGAGTCACCATCTGGCGTAAAGCAAACGGTCTCGATGATTCCCTTGTACTGCCATTTCGGGAGCAGAAATCCATGAGCAAGGAAACAACTTTTGAGCAGGATACCATTGATATGGATCTGCTGCGCCGAACACTGATCGGTATGGTCGATACCCTTGCATTTGAGCTTCGCAAAGATCAGAAACTCACCAGCAGTATCACCCTTAAGATCCGTTACAGCAATTTCGATACCCATACCCAGCAGGTCAAGGTAGCCTTCACCAATTCGGATAAGCTTATTACCGAAAAAGTAATGGCACTATTTAAAAAGCTCTACAGCCGGCGCATGCTTATCCGCCTCATCGGAATCAAGTTTTCCAATCTCATCTATGGCGCCTATCAGACCGATCTGTTCAATGACAGCAGTGACGAAGTCAACCTGCTACAGGCCATGGACAAGATCCGCTTACGCTACGGCAGCCAGTACCTGATGAAAGGCATCTGTGCTCCCGATCCGACGGCGAAGAAAGGAGGGAACCATGCTCCTTAATCTGCACAGTTACTATAGCCTTAGACATGGCACCTTAAGTCTCGACGAACTACTGGAAGGCATGCTGGCCAATGGCTACGATACTGCCGTGCTCACCGATATCAACAACAGTACTGGTTCCATAGACTTTATCCGCAAAGGCCAGCAGGCAGGACTCAATATTCTGGCCGGCATGGAATTCCGTCAGGACGACACCTGCTGTTTTATCGCCATCGCACAGAACGAGCGGGGCTTTAGCGAGATCAATGCCTACCGTACACAGCTCAATTTCGAGAACGCAAAAGTTCCTCTGCAGGCACCAGAGTTCAAGGAAGTATTTGTCATCTATCCCCTGCAGCGCATGGGCAGTTTTGCCCTGAAAGACTACGAATACATCGGTATCCGTCCGTCGGAGCGGAGCAAGGCCATCCTGATGGATAAGCAGTTGCTTTCCAAAGCCGTTATACTTGCCCCGGTAACATTCCGTACAGCAGATCATACCTTTCATCGTCAGCTCAGAGCCATTGATCACAATCTGCTCATCTCGCAGCTCTCGGACGAACAAGTAGCACCTGTCGATGAAGTTTTTGTACCCAAAGCACGGCTGATGAAAATCTATGCCGATCTCCCACAGCTCTTGAACAACACCCATCGATTGTTGGCACAATGCCGCTTTCAGATGGATTTCCAGAGCGTAAAGAACAAGGCCACTTTTACTGGAAATCGGTATAACGATAAACAGCTCCTGCTCAAATATACCGGAGATGGATTCGAACACCGCTATGCCAAGAACGACCCCGTAGCCTGGGAACGCATAGCACGCGAACTGGAAATCATTGAACAGCTCAATTTCTCCAGTTACTTTCTCATCACCGATGATATCTGCCGGTATGCCCGCCATCGCGATTACCATTACGTAGGTCGGGGTTCCGGTGCCAATTCCGCAGTTGCTTACTGTTTGGGTATCACCGATGTCGATCCCATTGCCCTCAAACTGCCTTTCGAACGTTTCCTCAATCCCAAAAGGAAAAGTCCACCCGATTTTGATGTTGACTTTAGTTGGCGGGACCGTGACGATATGTACGACTATATTTTCAATCGTTATCAGCACGGCTATACCGCGCTAATGGGAGCGATGAGCACCTTTCGGTCGCGGAGCATCCTGCGAGAACTTGGCAAAGTCTATGGTCTCCCTAAATCAGAAATTGACCGTTTGGTACACGAGCCCGAGCATATGCTCAATAAAAATGAAGTGACCAATACCATCTTGAGCGTCTACAACCGTATGGCCGATTTTCCCAATCAGCGGACCATCCACGCCTCCGGAGTGCTTATTTCCGAACAGCCATTGGTCAGTTATTGTGCGCTCGACTATCCGCCAAAAGGATTGCCGACCATGCAGTTTGATATGTATGTCGCCGAAGAAATCGGATTTGAAAAATTCGATATCCTGTCCCAACGCGGTATCGGTCATATTAAAGACTGTCGGGAGATCGTACATGCCAATCAGGGCATTACGATTGATACCCGTCAGCCAAAACGATTTTTCGAAGATCCGCATATCGCCCAGCAGCTTCGCTCGGCCAATACCATCGGCTGTTTTTACATCGAGAGCCCCGCCATGCGGCAGCTGCTAACCAAACTGCATTGTGACGATTACCTTACGCTCGTTGCCGCATCCTCCATCATCCGACCAGGTGTATCGAGCAGCGGCATGATGGCTGCCTTTATCCAGCGGCACCATGACCCCAGTCAGGTGGTATATCCGCATCCCGTATTCAAAGAGCAGCTGGAAGAAACCTATGGTGTCATGGTTTATCAGGAAGACGTGATGAAGATCGCCAATGCCTACGGTGGGCTGGATATGGCCGATGCCGATGTCCTCCGTCGCATGATGTCCGGTAAATACAGAAGCAAAGACCACCTCATCGAGATCGAGGGGAAGTATTTTGACAACTGCAGGGCAAAAGGGTATGACGAAAAAGTGAGCCGGGAGATCTGGCGGCAGATGGAGAGTTTCGCCGGGTACTCGTTCAACAAAGCCCATTCCGCCTCCTTTGCTGTCGAGAGTTATCAAAGTCTCTATCTCAAGACCTATTTTCCACTCGAATTTATGGTCAGCGTGCTCAACAATTATGGCGGTTTTTATAACCGCAAAGTCTATGTCAACGAAGCCCGTGTCGCGGGTGCTACCATCTGTCTGCCCTGTATCAACCGGTCGGAGTATCAGACCAGCATTCATGGCAGCGATATCTATCTCGGTTTTGACTGCATGCAGCACGTAGAATCCAAACAAGTTGAACGGTTAATAGAAGAGCGGACGCGTAATGGGTTGTACCAGAATCTTGAACAGTTTATCAGACGAACAGGTACTGGGCTCGAGCAGTTGATCATTCTTATTCGTATCGGTGCATTTCGCAGTTTCGGTAGCAGTAAAAAAGAACTGCTCTGGGAAGCACATCTTTTGCTGAACAAGCACACAAAAGCGAGTCCAAGTGCCGAACTGTTTGAATCCAATAGCCGTAAACCCGTTTTGCCACCTTTGGATAGCCATATCCTGGAGGACTATTATGATGAGATGGAACTTATTGGTTTTTGTGTTAGCGGTACGCTGTTTGATCTTGCCCGGAGTGATTTTCGAGGCGATGTTCAGAGTCGTGAACTGATGGATCATGTCGGTCGGACCGTTCGTATGGTTGGCGATTTTGTGGCCGAAAAGTTTGTGAAGACAAAGCGTGGCGAGCTGATGAAATTCGGCACCTTCCTGGATATCGAAGGCAAGTTTTTCGACACCGTGCATTTTCCACCCACGTTGGCACAATATCCTTTAAGAGGAGCTGGTATCTATCTTATCGAAGGGAAGGTCGTGCAAGAGTTTGGTTGTCCGTCACTGGAAGTGATCCGCTGTGCCAAGATGCCCCTTAAGCCAGATCCACGGAGTATATAGCGGTATACGTCGTAGAATTTCTACTGATATTCCTTATATTCGTATCAACAACGCGATACTGTTATGCTTTACAATCCATTTGAACAACGCACCCGCAGTACCTTTCAGGAATTTCTGGAACAGGGCTATCGTGATTTTGTACTGCAACGGTTTGAGTGGACGAACATCAGTAAGGTTAACGGTTTAATGTTATTGCTATTTTTTATAGCAGAAAAAACACATGCAAAATACGCATACTTAAATTAACCAATTAGTTTATAATAGTCTACCTTGTATAATTTCTTTTTTCAAACGGCAAAGCCTCGTGAATACCAATAGAATAAAATACGCATAAAAAATCAAGTTGTGTTTTATCTTTCACTTTGCGAATAAAATTAGAATATCGCAATTATTCACTATTAATTTTTATTAATGATACACTTTAATTTACATTCTCGGAGGGAAGCTGATTTTTATCTGTAAGCATATATTTTAAATTGTCAAAAATTCGTGCAATTAATCGTCTATCTTTAGTTATAATTTCTGCGATTCCTTTTAATTCATATTTGAAATTTAGCGTTTTACCATAATTAGTTTTTAAGCCATCGGGCAGTTCTACTTGAATGAGATAATTTTCAATACTTCCCTGGGCAGTTTCTTGGGTGTTTGTTACTAGTGAAATATCATTTACGATTCCTTTTATCGAGCCATATTCGTTATATGGGTAATTATCTAATTTAATTACTACATTTTGATTTTGAGCTACTTTTCCAGCCCCTGAATTGGGCAGGAATATTTGAGCTATTATTTTATTATTAGCTGGAACAATTGAAAAAATAGGTTCTCCAGCTTTAACATAAATATTGTCGTTCCAAAAATTAAGGTATTGTAAAGTCCCTGTTTGAGGACTTTTGAAAATATAGCTTTCTTCAAATGATTTTAAAGCCATTGAGAATTCGTGATACGATGAATTTAAATTTAATAATAGTGATTTTTCTATTTCTTCTTTTTTGATCTGGGTTTCAGTTATTGCATTTTGCGTTCTAAAAAGTTCTAACATAATTTGTGATGCTTCATTTTTATTATTCACAACACTATATGCGGCATTTAGATAGCTTATTTTATTTCTTTCAAATTCTGCTGTACTGATCACTTTTTTCTGTAAAAGAATAGAATCACGTTCCGCAAATTTGTTCATGTAACTGATGCTTCTATTGGACAACTCTGCTTTCTGTTTTGTTGTAGTTAAAATGTTATTCTGCTCGTGCAATAATTCTCGATAAGTATTCAATTGATGATCAAAAGTTCGATTTTGATGATAATTTTTAAATTGTTGTAAGGCATCTAAAAACGTGTAATATTTATTGTTAATGATGCCAAGGTATATTCTGTTTGGTAAAGGTTCCAGATCCATCAATAAATTGCTATTGCTCACATTGATTTGTTCAATAAGTGCTTTTATCTGCAGTACATCATTCATTTTTGCAGGATTATCTATGTAAGCAATGATTTCATCTTTATAAACATGTTGCTGATTTTTTTTAACCAAAATAATCTTTCCCGAATTTGGACTTATAATTTTGATAGCAGGATTTTTTGTATTTATTGAGACGGTGCCCGTCTGTACATCGGGGTAGGATATTATGAAACCAAACAGTAATAACAATAAGATGCTCAACATTACAATAACAGTAATTTGAATACCAAATTTTTTGGGCATCCTATTAATAATATGATCAACTTCTTCTGCCTTTTTTATTTTATTAATATCTTTCATTAGTTTAAATTGGCTTGGGAATTAATTAAATCATAATAATGGCCTTGTTTATCCATCAATAATTTATGGTTACCCACTTCTATGATCTTTCCATCTTTCATTACGATGATCTGATCTGCTTTTCTGATGGTACTCAGGCGATGGGCGATAACCACAACCGTTTTATCTTTAAAAATTTTATCTAAGGATTCAACTATTTTTTTCTCATTTAATGTATCCAATGAGTTTGTAGCTTCGTCCAGGAACAGGTAGTCCGGATTTTTATATATTGCTCTGGCAATAAGTATACGTTGTTTTTGACCACCGCTTAATCCTCTGCCTTGTTCACCCATCATTGTTTTGTATCCTTTGGGCATATCTTCGATCTCTTGACGAATATTGGCAATTTCGATCGCTATTTTGAACCTTTCAAAATCAAGTTCCTCATCATTAAGTACCATATTATTAATCACCGTGTCATTAAATATTTTGCCATCTTGAAGTACAACCTCACATTTAGAACGCCAGTAGCTTAGCGGTATATTTTTTACGTTCAATGGACCGATACAGATTTCACCATGACTTAGGCCATATAACCTTAAGATTAATTTCATTAAAGTCGTTTTTCCACTTCCGCTATCTCCCACAATTGCTGTTATCTTTCCAAATGGAATAGTTAGATTAACACCCTTAACGCTATATGGATGCTTTGGCGCATATTGGAAATAAACATTTTTCAATATAATACTTCGGTCTTGAGGCAGCACTGCATCATTGAATTCCTGAATCTGTTCCTCATCTTCCAGTGCGTGAATTTCATTTATTCTAGCAAATGATATTTTAGCAGATTGAGCCGTTGTTATAAATTGGATAAATTGCTGAATAGGCGAATTCAGCATACCGATAATTATCTGTGTAGAGATCATAATTCCAAAACTCATTTCACCATTAATTACAGCCTTTGCACATATGATGGTAATAATGATATTTTTTAGATTATCAATAAACTGACCTCCCAGATTTTGATAATTTGTTATAGAATGAAGTTTCAAATTAACTTTGTATAGGCGGGCTTGCAAATTCTCCCATTTCCATCTTTTTTCCGTTTCATAATTATTAATTTTAATATCTTGCATTCCTGAGATGGTTTCCACCCAATAACTTTGATCTTTCGCCATCAGACTAAAATAATTTGTATCAAGTCTTCTTCGAATGGATAGAAAAGCCATGACCCATATAAGGTATACTACACTTCCGGCAATAAATACCCAAAAAATAAAACTGTTGTAAATCGCTAATATAACGGCAAAGACTAAAAATGTCATCCCTGAAAATAATAAATTCAGAGAACTACCCATTATAAAATCCTTTATTCTTTGATGATCCTGTGCCCTCTGTAATATATCCCCTATCGTTTTGTTTTCAAAAAACGACATTGGAAGCTTCATTAGTTTAAGAAGGTAGTCCGATATCAATGATATGTTGATCCTGCTGGTCAGATGTAGAATAATCCAATCTCTAACGGCATTTGAAAAAGTCGTAGCCAAAAGTATAGCAATGTTTGCAGTAAGCATAATGTTCACAAAATTCATATTTTGCGTGCTTACGCCCACATCGATGATAGATCTAGTAATAAATGGAACAATTGCCTGTAGGCTTGTTACAAACAACATGACGATCAATAAGTTTACCATACTGGTTTTGTATGGTTTAAAATAACTAAATATGGAATTAAATTTTTTATGTTTTACAAGGCTATCCTCATGATTGATTTCTGAAAAATTAATATCTGGATCAAAACCAATTAAAACTCCCTTCTTCGAATTTTCTTTTATCCATTTTTTAGCAAACTATTTAGTAGGATATTTTACAAGACCTTGTGCAGGATTAGAAACATAGATATAATTTTTTGTGGTTTTATATACGACCATAAAATGTGAATCATTCCAATGTATGACTACAGGTAGTGGAATGTCGTTTTGAAGTTGGTTTAGCGTGCATTTAACAGCGCGGGATTTGAGACCTATTTTTTCTGCAGCATAAATCAAATTGAGAATTGAAATACCCTCTTTGGTTTTACCACATAATTCTCTTAGAAAGTGTAAGGTGTAGAATCAACCATAGTGCTTGGCTATTATTTTTAGACAGGTAGGACCGCAGTCCATCTTATCGTACTGAATCTCTGTAGGGAATTTGTTAAACATTGCTCGAATATCACACTATCTCTTTAACTGAATATTAATTTTCTGTTAAACAATCTATTTTACTGTGTTTTTGATAAAAATGTTGCTTAATTTTCATCATTAATTATAGTGTATTAAATTTTTTTCTTCTATGGAGATGGTGTTTTTCAATTGATCTTATGTCATATATAAAGAAGTATGTTATCATCTTAGCTGGTGGAGTTGGAAGCAGGTACGGAGCTGTCTTAAGTAAGCAATTTCATAAGATAAACGGCCGCCCCATAATTGTGAAAACTTTATGCAAATTTTTAAAATTATTTCCAACATAAAGTTTACGGTTAGTCATTAATCCTGAACATCAGTTGGAATGGTCACAGATAAAAAATGAGTATCCTTTTATAGCTGATATACCCACTGTTTATGGAGGGCCTCAACGATATCATTCTGTTAAAAATGCATTGGAGACTATCGATTCAAAAGAGCATGATCTGATAGGGGTTCATGATGGTGTACGACCATTTGTGTCCTATGAAACAATTTCCAATACTTTTCAAACTGCAGAGCGACTGGGAAACGCAGTTCCCTATTTTGATGCTGTTAATACAATACGAATAGAAAAAGGTATAGCTAACGAAGCCCTCAATAGATCTGAGATAAAAATTGTGCAAAATCCGCAAGTTTTTAGGTCAGATATTATAAAGGATGCTTATAAGTTGCCATATTCTCCAGTTTTTCTAGATGACGCCACTATTGTAGAAAATGCAGGCTATACGATTCAATTGTGCCTCGGTAATTATGAAAATATAAAAATTACCCATCCACAAGATATCTATATAGGGCAGGGAATAGATAATTTTTTAATGGATTTAGAAGCTACATCAAATGGATATTTATACAGTAACGCGTGAATTGACCTATTATAAAAACAGTGATAAAAAAGGAGAGAAAACTAGTCAAGTATTTCTAGAAGTAGATCAAGATTTCAAAGATCTATATGGTATAGCAATATCTCCATTTGAAGTAAGCTGGTTTAATACCCATTTTTCCATCTGGCAAGATTTCCTTGATCATTCAAGAGAAGAATTTTGCTTGATTACTTCAGTAAATGTTTTCTGGAACAGTACGGTAAACATTATGGAAGATATATTAATGGAATACGATCCTCTTTTCCATGTTTTTTTTCCATATGATCTCATTAATGGTAACCGTAAGATCAGCCCGTCTATAGCACTTAGCCGATTTGGATTTTTGTGGGGGAGTGATGCGTATTTTATATCAAGAAAAACGGTAAGCGAGTTGCTCGTTACATGTCAGAAAATATACTTTCCACTAGATGAACAACTTTTGGATTTGGGGATCAAAAAAAGTATTCGCTTTATCTGTTCAGATACCAATTGGATAGATTATGATTTTTCAACATCTCCAAGCTATTTGTCAAGGAGATCAAGTATTCTGGATTTTCTATCAAATTATTCGGCATGGACTGAAGATGAGTTGATTGAAGTTCGAAAAATTCTACATTATATTTCCGAAGTAGCAACCAACTTAGATGTGAAAGTATTTTTACATGCGGGCACTTTGCTGGGTTCAATACGACATGGCGGAATAATGCCTTGGGATGATGACGTGGATCTGATGGTCTTGGATGTAGACGTTAAGTCTTTAATCGGAAAAATAAAAAAAGATGGTATTTATGAGGTATTGGAATGGACCTGGAAAAAGACAGGGCAGGTCTATTATAAAGTATGGAAACCCGGAGGATATAAGGTTGAAGGCTACGCCTACACATTTCCATTTGTAGATATCTGGTGGGCCCAGGAAGTCGGAAACGAAGTTCAAACCAATGACGGTTACACCTTTAGAAAAGAAAGCTACCTTCCTTTGAAAGAGATCCAATTCGAAGGCTGTAAATTTTACCATCCACATATTTCAACAGATATATTGAACAAGATGTATTTAGGATGGAAAAGTGTTATTAAAATATTTTCATGGTCACATAAATATAAAAATCATTCCGTAAAACAGGTTACAATTCCAATTGAGACCAGTAGTAGCGGACATATTGTAAGATTCAAATAGATTAATAAAAAAATGAAAAGGAAAACAAATTTACACTTTTTTGATATTTCGAGTTATATTGAAGAACTGCCTGAAAATGAACTTTTTGAATTGAAAGGTGGCTATAGTGATGGCACTATTGATGGCGGAGATCTAGAGGAGGTTGAAATTACTCCTCCAGATCGCGATGAACCTGAAGATGATTGGGGAACAGATGATGCTTGGGATGATCAGGAAGATCCTTGAGATGAACCCGAAGATGATTGGGAAGATCATGGCGGGGGAGGAGATAATAATGAAGAAGAAGAGCAGGATGAATGTACTTGTTCTCAAGGAATTGTAGGTCAGGGTTCAGGATTATTAATGGACTCTACAGGTGTAGAAAAGAATTTATCTGCGGCGATCACTGCAGATTTGAACAATCCCGATACAAATCAGTCTTTTAAAAATACATTGAATGGTATCCAAACTATTTTAAATCGGATTGGAGACAGTAATTTCAATTTAGTTATCGAGTTTGGTGATGCCAAGGGTTCCGATGGCCTGACAAGCTTGCAAGATAATAAAAATCTGGTAGTGACTTTGGACAGATCACAATTGGTGTACGAAAATGACGTTCTTGTCCCAGGAACGAGTATAATCATGCATAAACAAGGCGATTTGGATAACTCGTTAGTAAATAACGTTTTGGTACACGAACTTAAGCATGTAGAGCAATTTTTAGATGGTAGAATAGGATTTGAGTCTTTTGATAATGAAAAAGTATTAAATTATGGCGTTGAAGATGAGGTGGAAGCTTTTGCATTTGCGCAAAGTTATTCAACTTTTGGTGGTTCTACAGATAATATTACCAGTGAGTGGGTAAAAAATCAAGAAATTAAGGTCACTAAAGACGGTGTTGAAACAACTTATAAACCATATGAAAACCTGGGTAATGGCGGTAACTGTCCAATACACGGTGTTTCATCAAATCCAAATTAATGATGCAAAAAATAAAATATTGCTTTTTGACTATAGTGCTATCATTAGTACTTACATCAAGTTATGCCCAAGCAGATAAAAAAATATCCATATTACAAGATATTGTAAAGCGTACACATCAAACTCTACGAGATGTTGCAACAAAACTAGCTGTTCCATATTCTGTTTCTGCTACATGGCCCGAACAAGTATATATTGAAAGGGGAGATTCATTGGTCGCTATTCCATTCGATAGTCTACAGTCTCCCAGTTGGAATTTTCTTGAATATGATGTTAAGATTGTATATGATAAATTGACAAAGAACCGGACTCAATATCTTAAAGGTATCATTGTTTTGGAGCGTATAGATCCCATTAGAGAAGAGAAACTTCGAAAAAGGATGTTGGAAGACCTAAAAGCTAAGCAAGAAAAGCCCCAATAACTTAAGCATTTGCTGTATTGAGTGTAATATCAGTAGTTTTATTATCTAAAGTTACTTACTGATAGTAAATGAGAAGATAATTTAGTTAGTATTAAGTTTCGTAGAGCCCTTCGGGGCTCTTTGATATTTTGAGAAGAGATGTCAGTCATGTCGGTAAGACCCTAAGTACGGTAGGCGATTTTGTAGCCGAAAAGTTTGTGAAGACCAAGCGTGGCGAACTGATGAAATTCGGCACCTTCCTGGATATCGAAGGCAAGTTTTTCGATACCGTACATTTTCCACCCTCGCTCGTGCAATATCCATTGCGGGGAGCAGGTATCTACCTCATAGAAGGGAAGGTGGTGCAGGAGTTTGGTTGTCCATCACTGGAAGTGATCCGCTGTGCCAAGATGCCCCTTAAGCCAGATCCAAGGAGTATATAAACAATTTTAATTAGCGTTTAGTTATTGTTCTTTGATAACTTTATGCAGTTTTTGTTCGCATTTATATTCACGAATTGCTATATTTTCAAAAATATAAGAAATGGATATAACCCTGGTCAAATATATAGAAGATGACTTTGATTCTTTTAAAAGAATGGTAAGTGATGAGGAGACAATGAGATTCATAACCGGAATAGTTTGGACAGAAGACGATGCAAGATTACAGTTCGATGCAATGCTGCGAATGAATACTCAACACGAAAAATTAGGCTTTTTTAAAGTAGTCAATCAGAAAAACGAATTTATAGGAAACTGTTCACTGGAATCCTACAAATATGATGCTGCAATTCTTGAAATTGGCTATGTTCTTAAGAGAGAATTTTGGAGAATGGGCTATGGAACGGCAATTCTACAACAGCTCGTTTACAAAGCCAATAATTCATATCCAAACATGGATATGATTGCGATTATCGATCCGGAGAATGAGGCTTCAAGAAAATTACTTTGCAAAAATGGTTTTGAAAGCTATTTCAGAGGAATGGAAGATGGTAAGTTTTCTGAAAAGTTTATATTGAAAAATCTGCACGCAGACTAAACCATCATTTTCTTATATTCGTATCAAAAACGCGATACCATTATGCTTTACAACCCATTTGAACAACTCACCCGTGCTACCTTTCAGGAATTTCTGGAACAGGGCTATCGTCAGTGTTTGTGTTTATTAAGCAATCATTGATACCTATTTTCACTGCTATTTCTGTGATTGATCACCCGAGGTATCTGTTTTTTTGAGCTTTGCATGAATAGCTAGCAAAGATTCATATTCTTTTTTCGATTTTTCCAAGTAACGCTCTTTTTCAATAATTACTTTATCTTGCTCTTTTATTCTTCTTCTTAAATATAAAATAAAGATCAAGCCAATAAAAATTGCCATTAGTATGATGATCATAAGGATGATAAGTATCTGCATAATATATGGATTTAGATATCTATTATAAAATTTTTCATTACCTTTTATAATTGTCTTTAGCTACCTTTTTATAAATTTCTTCCTTTTCTCTTAACACATTATTTTCCCTTTGAATTTCTGCGATGAGTTCTTTTTCTGAGGGTAATTCAAGCAAATATTTACTCACAAATAATTGCTGATCGCTATCTGCAATAGCATATTCTACCAGTGCTTTGTTCTGATTAGTGACAAGCAGTATTCCTACAGGAGGGTTGTCATCTTTTTGCATTATCTCCTTCTTATAATAGTTTACATAAGTTTTCAATTGGCCTATATGCTCATGCTTAGCTTCATCTACTTTTAGTTCTACTAAAACATGACATTTTAATATGCGATGATAGAAAACGAGATCGATAAAGAAGTATTCGCCACCGATCAATATACGTTTTTGTTTAGACTCAAAACAAAAGCCGTGACCCATTTCTAATAGAAAAGTCTCTAGATGATCCAATAGAGCCTTTTCAAGATCATTTTCGTAAACAACATCTTTAGGACTTATACCGAGAAATTCGAAGGTGAAGGGAGATTTAATAATATCTTCCGGATTTATGCGTTCAGCCTTCTCATTTATAATTTTAGACAGTTGGTCAGGTTTCTTACTGATTCCACTCCTTTCAAAATAGAGTGTATTGATTTGCCTTCTCAGTTCTCTTACACTCCATGTGTTTTTTATAGTTTAGATTTCAAAAAATTCTCTTTTACTTAGATCTGAAATGGATATCAATTCCAAGAAATGAGAATATGATAGCTTTGTAAGCAATTCTTCAGGCTTTATGCGGTCAGAATTAAACTGGTGATGCAATTATTTTTGGTATATATCGTTTTCAAAATTAACGTTTTGTAATTGGTCAGACACTGTCTGACTAATTAGATAACCCTTGTTTTCGAACATAGTCTTTATTGTAGCAAGGATGTTAGGATATGCAATATAAAACTGTCTGCATAGTTTCAAATTTGTCTCAGACAATCCTTTGATCTTAATAGACAAAGCTAGATCAGAAAGTAATTTCTCACCATATTTAGCTCTATCTTCACCCTGTTGTTCAAATTCAACAATAGACAGACCAATCAGCCAATTGCGCACTGTTAGCGACTGGTTCACCGCTTTCGCTGCAGCAAGATATAACTCACTGTGAGTATTTCGGATACTATTTACAAGTTTAGTAAATTTCATATGTTTATGTTCAAGTTATCCTGAGCCTATCCATTTCATCTATTCCTTCACTATACTGCCCGATTTCCACTCTTATTGTATCGTATTTTAGATTTGCTTGTAACAATTGTTTAGCTAAACTAATATACATAAAGTTTCACTAACGTAGCGAAGTACAAGGAGAAAATCCATATCCAAAGCAGATACGCTCAGTTGGGATCCCTTTCAAAGTATTGTTGCCAGAACGACTACATTATCGCTCCAGTTCTAACATCTTTTAAACCTTATAAATTCAAAACCAAATACAATTGAGTCATCCATAAATGATATTAATCAAAAGTTTATATTGAAAAATCTGTACGCAGACTAAACCGTCATTTTCTTATATTCGTATCAACAAAAAGATACCGTTATGCTATACAATCCATTCGAACAACTCACCCGTGCTACTTTTCAGGAATTTTTGGAACAGGGCTACCGTGATTTTGTACTGCAGCGGTTTGAGTGGCCCGATGTTGTCAAAGGAACTGGCTTTCTGCTTTCACCTTATTGGTCAGCCGAAGAAGCACATACCCATGCTGCAGAACTGGGCCCCAAAGAAGGGAAAGCCATACAGATACCGGCAGATGCCCATAGCATACAGCAGTTACTGGAAACCAATTCCGGTTATCGCATCTTCAACAATCGCTTTCGCGAAGAAAAGTGGGACAAGCGCATGTTAGGCATGTACGAAAGCAAGATTGTCGGTTACCTCCGTAACCAGACCACTTTTAAGAGGAAAGATCCGATCGATATCCTCTTTACCCTCGAACATGGCCGCGTCTGGGCGATCATTACCGATGGTAAGACACAAAAGAAAGTCAGGGCTATTGAACTCATCAGTTAATAGCCGCAGACAAACAAATACATACATCACCGTGTTTAACAAGAAACATACTATCAATATAAACAACTATGTGCTGGGACATATCACTTCATTCCGATCTTGAAATCGTCAAGAAAGCATTCCCGAAGTTACGGGACGAACGCAAACAGCTTGATTACGACTACCGTTATTTTGAAAATGTGCAGGCCATCACCTTTCCCGCATATCCCATTATCTACAAAGACAAAGAAGGCGAGGAGCTGGGCTTACTTGAAATGGAGTGGGGCGTATTGCCTACCTACATCAAAGATCCCAAAGAACAGGAAGACCGCCGTCGCAATATGATCAATGTGCGGAGCGAGCGGATCCTTGCCGATAGCAAGTCGTATTGGCATAGACTCAAAAATCAACGTTGTCTTATCCCCGTATCCGGTACCTTTGAGCACCGCAAAGTACACGGATGGAAAAAGAAAGTACCCTATTTCATTGGAGAGAAAGGAAGAGAGATCTTCTATATTCCAGGCTTATACCAATGGCATGAGATTGTTGACCAGGAAGGAGAGATCCATAAAAAAGGAAGTTTCGGTATGCTTACCTGTGAAGCCAATACCATTATGGGCCAGATCCATAACGATGGACCTAACAAAAGACGTATGCCTTTATTTCTAACACCTGAGCTCGAACAGCAATGGCTTTATGCTCAAGATGAAGAAAGTCTGATGCCCATTTTCAATTACGAGATGCCCGATCAGGCACTAGAATACTATCCAGTCTATACCTTGAGAGGATATCCCAACAGGCCAGATGGCAAACATCGGTACGAGCCCTATCAATGGTCAGATCTTCCGCCCCTGGGGCAGGATGGACCGATACAGCAGAGTCTTTTTTAACGGAAAAATAAAGGTAATATGAAATTTATTCCCCTCACACATGCGGTACTTTTAGATCTCCAATTGAGGGGGTATAATATCTTGACATCTAAAAATACAGTTGACGACGAAAATCCAACCTGGTATCCGATCACCGTACCCGATATTTGGGAATACCTGCTTCAGCTGGATTGCAAAGGAAGCATCGTTCCTTTGCAGGAACCCGCGATATTGGTTATTGCAGATGCACTTAAAGATATAGTAGAAGAGGAGCTTCAGGGAGAAGTATTTATAGAAATAGATCATTTAGAAGAACTGGAGGATAAAATCCAGTTTTACGGCAAGCAGTATAAGTTTATCTCCAATCCTGAAAATTATGTTTTTTCATTCGATCCGAAGCGGGTCTTAATACGTAATTATGCCTTGCGCACTGGCAATCATCTTCTGTATTTAGCTTATATTGATGTAAATTATCCCACCCATATCATCGATGAGATGCGAGATCTTGAAGATCTAACCCGTTCCCTGATCTGCCTAGATCAGGAGCAGGCAAGAGAATGGTTTAGCAAACATGATGTTACTATGGTACAATCAGATATCTCGATATTTGACATGGATGCTATTTTAACCATTTTTTTACTTAGAACGGATCAACAAATAACGATTCCTTTAGAAGAGAAAGATGAATTGGTTTATAATTTGATGCACACAGATGACCTACTGCAACTCCGTGATCTGTTCTGGATAGATCCGAGGATGGCATAAGGTTTAATGAGAGAATTTAATAAAATAAATTGCGCATATACATACCAGCATTTGATTTCTTAAATTTCAATCTGGTAGAATCTTCAATTTTATATAATATGAAATTCTGTACTTGTATTTAGATATTCTGTATAATGAAACTTCCGATGGTTATTTAGTAAATGCCAATAGGAGAAATGTTTGTTAAACATTAAAGGTCTTACAGCTACTTTTTTGTTATGAGGAAAGGGAGGGATTCTAACCATCTCTTCCTTAACATTTTAAAACCTCATTTTTCTATATATTTTAATTGTTGCCACGAATTTGCTACTAAAAATTTTATGGCAAAATCATAGTTATAATTATTCTATTACGACTTCAAAGAACATCCATAAATCTCTTATGCCAAATATTAGAATTTTCATGATATTGTTTTGAGTATCATAATTTCATAGTTACGAATTTCTTTCCTAAACGATAATGATCCTGCTTTTTTTGTTCTATCATCCTATTATTTTGCTAAAGCCTTACAAACTTCAGTTTAATCACGGAATAGATGGGGCATTTTGCCGAAACACAATTATTAGGATCGCTTTCATTTTATAATACCTGTACAAATCTAACTAGCCCCAAAAAAAATCAAGGAAGTAGTAGACTCACATGTTATAAATTGCTGATCTTCTCCTTGTACTAAGTTCCCCAAGAATTGCGCAGTTTCAAAGCCAATGGAGGTCAAATAATCATCTATGAAGGATTGGACGATCCTACGTTTCCTCCAACAGACCGCATTGAATGGTAGAAGCAAATGAATGAAGGAACAGACAGCGCCCAAAGTTTTGCTAGAGTTTTTGTTGTGCCGCATATAAAACACTGTGGAGGGGGACCAGCATTGGACGATATCGACCCTTTAACTACTGCCCTTGAAAATTAGTGTGAAAAAGATAAAACACCCCAGTTTATCATAGCAAATGGCAGTGAGTTTTTCAAAGGTAAATCCCAAGCAGTATGTGCCTATCCGAATATCGTTACTTATATTGGTAGCGATGAAGATAAAGCGGAGAGCTTTGAGTGTAAGCCATGTAAATTGTAATGACAGGATATAAGGAGAAGGGTTAAAAGTATATTTTGTTGCTCTTTTAAGTCTACCTGGAAGCAAAAAAGTATCGGCTTGAAAAGTTGAAAAATCTCAAAAAACGATTATTGTTACTCTTCCTGCTTACCAGTTATCATTTTACGATGCTCTCTTCCCCAATCTGCCAGATTATTTATAATGGTTTTCAAGGATAGACCATATTTTGTAAGTTCATATTGAACTGTAACTGGCTGAGTATCTAAAACAGTCCGTGTTACAAGTTTGTTGATTTCTAATTCCTTCAATTCTTTGCTTAGCATTTTATTAGAAATCCCTTTTACATCGTTTAAGATATCAGAAAATCTTCTTTTGTTATAATAGCAAATAGAAGATAAAATAGATATTTTCCATTTACCATTCAGTACATCCATCGCGTCGTGTACTGCCATAATTTCTTTTTTGTGTTCTGCTACTGCGTTTGTTCCAATCATAATGTTATCTAGTTACTCAAAATGTTACTGTTACTTTACGTTACAAAGTTACTAAAATTAATTACTTCCTCGTAAATTTGTAGCATAAATAATTTTTTTACTATGAATTTTGAAAATAAAAATGTTGTAATAACCGGGGGAACTACTGGAATTGGATTAGCAACAGCAAAAGCTTTTATTAATGCAGGAGCACAAGTATGGATAACTGGTCGAAGTGCAAGTAATTTGGAAAAAGCTGCTAAAGAGATTAATAATCCTAATTTAAAAACAGTGATCTCGGACACGTCAAAAATCAACGAGATTGCAATCTTGGAAAAAACAATCACTGAAACAGGAAATAAATTGGATGTGTTATTTTTAAATGCCGGGATTGGAAAATTTGAGTCGATAGCAGAAGTTACCGAAGAGAATTTTGATGCACAGTTTAATACTAATGTTAAGGGAAATTTCTTTACCCTACAAAAACTAATTCCTCATTTAGCTGACGGAGCATCAGTTGTTTTCACATCCTCTACAGTAGCTACGGCTGCAAACGCTGGCGCAATTGTATATTCAGCTACAAAAGGTGCAATTAATAAAATTGCACAAGTTGCTGCAAACGAATTAGCAAGCAGAAAAATTCGAGTTAATATTGTGAGTCCTGGCTCAACGGAAACGCCTGGATTGAATAGTGTAGTTTCCCCAGAAATCAAAGACTATTTTGCAAGTGTTACAGCATTGCAAAGATTGGCTCGTCCGGAAGAGATTGCACAAACGGTGTTGTTTTTGGCATCCGATTCAGCAAGTTTTATCACTGGTACCGAGATTGTGGCCGATGGTGGTTACCTCAATTACCTCTTAAAATAATCTTCAGATTTTATAGCATTAAATGGGAGAACCTGCAAATGCCACTTCTCCTTTTTTTAGATGTATTAATCACCTTCCATTTGTGAGCGAGCTTATTTTGCAATTCAAATCAAATTATCTAGCTATCCTATATTGAATAGATATTTACATTCAAATTTAGAAATATTGCCCCGTTTATGTTAATCAATTCCCTGATTCTGTTATTTCTATTTCCTGTGGTTGAAGCAATTTTGTATTCATAAATATAAGTACAATGAATATCGTATTAACAGGTTCTTTAGGGAACATAGGAAAACCACTTACAAAATTATTAGTAGCAAGAGGGCATCAGGTAACACTCATCAGTAGTAAAACTGAAAGAAAAGCTGAAATAGAAAAATTGGACGCTGTGCCAGCTTTTGGAACTATTCAGGACGTTCAGTTTTTAACGAAAACTTTTCAGGGAGCCGACACGGTCTATTTGATGGAAGCTTGGGAAGGAATTGGAAGTATCTTCGACAAGGATATTGACTTCTTAAAAGAATTCAAAAATATAGCCGCAAATTATGTGCAAGCTATTCAAAATTCCGGAGTAAAAAATATCATCCACCTGAGCAGTGTTGGTGCCCATTCGGAGCAAGGTACAGGAAGCCTTCTCGTACATCACAATGTAGAAAATATCTTGCGGACATTACCAGAAAGTTTTTCCATAAAATTTCTTCGTCCCGTAGGTTTCTTTAGCAATATCTACAGATGGATGCCAATGATAAAATCTCAGGCAGCTATTATCCAAAGTTATGGAGGCAGCATAAAAGAACCTTGGGTCTCTCCTCAAGATATAGCAACAACCATTGCAGATGAAATGGAAAAACCTTTTGTCGGTAGAACGGTACAATATGTCGCAAGTGATGAAGTTTCGCCAGACGAAATTGCAGATGCTTTGGGAAAAGCAATCGGAAATACAGATTTACAGTGGAAAACAATCCCGGCTGAAGAATTGCGTAATCAGATGCTTTCTGCAGGTGTCAATGACTGGATTGCAAATGGTATGATAGCGATGCAGAAAGCACAGGCTGATGGAAGTCTGTATCAAGATTTCTACTTGAACAAACCCAAGTTAGGCGTAATAAAACTTAATGATTTTGCGAAAGAATTCGCAGAAGTATACAACCAATAAATAATTGTGAAATGAAAAAAGCATTGATAACAGGAGCTAATAAGGGAGTTGGGTTTGAAACTGCCCAACAACTTCTGAAAAATGGATATTATGTTTTCATAGGAAGCAGAAATCTAGATAATGGAGAATCAGCAGTACAGCAACTCAATAAAGCTGGTTACACTAATGTTGAAGCTATTCAGCTGGATGTAACAGACCAGCTATCCATTACGCAAGCCAGAAAAGAAATAGGAAGCAGAACAGATACATTGGATGTACTTATCAATAACGCAGGAATAAATGGTGGATTGCCCCAAGCAGCCCTGGAAGCGTCAGCCGAAAATTTCCATAAAGTAATGGATACCAATTTATATGGTGTTATCCGTGTAACGCAAGCGTTTATTGATTTGTTAAACAAATCTGATGAGCCGAGGATTGTCAACGTATCATCAAGTGGTTGCTCACTTACACTGCACTGCGATCCGACCTGGAAATATTATGATCACAAAGGGGCTGTATACACTGCTTCCAAAGCAGCAATGAATATGTACACCATCAATCTTGCATATGAACTTCGCGAAACTGCTTTTAAGGTCAATGCAGTCTGTCCCGGATTTGTGGCTACAGATTTTAATGGTCACCGTGGTACGGGTACTGTACTGGAAGCAGGAGTAAGAATTTCCAAATATGCAATGATTGACAAAGACGGTCCTTCGGGAAAGTTTATCAGTGAAGAACACAATCCGCAAACAGGTGAAACGCCTTGGTAATAATTCATTATTTTTAGAAGAATTTCTGGTGTAATTTAGCTCAACGCTAGGCTGAAATATAAAATTGGCTATTATGAAAGATACAAAGAACAAATTCCATAAGTTCAGTTCGCTGTCCGAGTTTCATCAAAAATTTGGTTTGACAAAACCTGAACATCCTTTAATCAGTTTTATTGCCATAGAAGAAATGTCGATGCCTGAGGATATTCTGCCCGACTTTATGGTAATGGAATTTTATAAGATAGCGTATAAAGATACTATTGGGAGCGCAAAATATGGACAGAGTCATTATGATTTCGGTGAAGGCGGGATGGTTTTTACAGCTCCCGGACAGCTATTTGAAAAACCTAAAAACAACAAAAGCAAAGGTTATATATTGCTAATACATCCTGACTTTTTATTGTCCTATCCTTTAGCCAAAAAAGTAAAGCTATATAATTATTTTACATACGCTACAGACGAAGCATTGCATCTTTCCGAAAAAGAAAAGGTAACAATATTCTCTGTATTTAATATCATTAAAGAGGAGCTGGATAGCAGGATTGATAATTTCAGTCACGATGTGCTAATTTCACAAATTGACCTTTTACTTACTTATTGCGAACGATTTTATAAAAGACAATTTATTACGGAAAAAGCTTTGAATAACGGTCTCATTCAACAGTTTGAATATATATTAAATCACTATTTTAATAATGAACAGGCTATTCAGAAAGGCTTACCCTCTGTTCAGTATATTGCAGAGCAACTGAATGTGTCAGCCAACTATTTAAGTGATATGCTCCGTTCGTTGACAGGATTGAATACCCAACAACACATCCACAATAAACTCATTGAGCTTGCAAAAGAGATCTTGTCGACAACAGATTTACCAGTCGCTGAAATTGCCTATCAGTTAGGTTTTGAATATCCGCAGTCATTCAGTAGACTATTTAAAACCAAAACCTCTATGACTCCGGCCCAATTCAGGCAATCATTTAATTGACAGTTTCAGAAATAAAATCAAAAGGCGATTCAGGTTTAAAATTTAAATCCTAAATCGCCTTCTAATAACTAAGGTGACTTTCTATTTTAAGACTGTCGCTTCAAATTCCACTTTTAATTTTTCAAAAAGTGTTTTGACTTCCATTACAGTTGTGGCCTGTGGATTTGATGTTTGAAAATCCAATTTTGAAGAACATCAAAATTTTTAAATAGCTCACTATGTTCCGTTGTATAGACATTGAGACGGACAATATTTTGCATTTCAAAATCAGCCTGAAGAATAACCTTTTCTAGATTTTCCAATGCTTTTTCAATTTGGATCTTCATATCGGCTTGAAATTCCGTCGTCTTCAATTGCTATTTGACCAGACACGTACAGCGTACTCTGCACATTTTTTACTTCTACAGCCTGAACATAATTCCTTGCATCATTGATGGTAAAATCTTTTTTTCTAAAAGTTTCTTTGACGAAAAAAGACATCACTTTTTCCAAATCGTTTTTGGAAATTTCTACAGCTTTCTTTATATGATGGGCTAATATATCCAATTTCTTATTTCATAAAATTATTATTTTGTTCAGAAGTCACCTTTAATTTCTATCTTGTTTCTTATATAACATCATAAAAACATCGAAAATTACTTAATAATTTCTTTCTTATGTTCGGTTCCCTAGCCCGAAAGACTCTGTATTACCTAAGTTAGTTTTTTACAGAGGGCTTTGAGTTCGTAAAAAACTATAACTGGATGTGCTTTAATAATATCTATTGAAATTAAATTTATTAGTTCCATTTTTTCAGCCCTTACTCAACATTATGTTGGAGATTCCACTTACATCATTCAATAAATCGGTGAATCGTCTTCTCTCATTAAAGCTGCGGGATGTTAAAACGGAAATTTTTCACTTTCCGCTCAACGCATACATTACATTTGATTCTTACGTGTGCGTCACACTTGCTGGTTAGAATTTTATAACCTTCCATAAGTTACCTTGTTACCCGAATGTTACAGTTACTTTTTGATACTTTGTTACAATTTTAAACAAATCAATTGTAAATTTGCAAAGAAGATAATATGATTCTAGAAAGAAGGTATTATAATATTAAATTTTAAACATTAATAAAATGGAACAATTTACATTAGCTATCAAATTTACTGCAAAACCTGACAATTACGAACAATTTAAAAAAGCCCTTGCCGACCTTTTTGAAACGGTGAGCGAGCAGGAAAATTTCGTTCAAGCCACTATTCATCAGAATATTCAAAAAGCCGAAGAATTTTTTGTTTATGAAGTGTGGAATGAAGATATTGAGCATTTTATGAATGTTACCCTCAAGCAACCTTACGTTCTGGAATGGGAACAGTTGTTATTGGATTTGGAGATACAACGTGAACCATCGGTCTACCAGTCTTTTGCAAAATTTAGAAAATAAAAAAAGCGTCTCAAAAAATATCTTTGAGACGCTTTTTCATATCAAATTTATTTTGAGCTATATTATCTGATTATCAAATAATATGATAGAGAAGTTAAATGCCTTCGAAAAACTATTTCACGATGCTTCTTACCCTAATCATACATTATCGTTAACAGGGCTGAAGGAGATTGATGGTGTCCGGTAACAGGAAATTTGTCTTTTACGAAGAAAGTTTTCTCTTGACCGAGAAAACTCAGTCAGCTTGAATAGCATTGGCACTAAAGCAGCGAAACGTTGGCAGCTATAAAAACATCTAAAAAAACGATTCATTTTTTAATCTAAATGGTGTTATGTGTATTAGATGATTGATTAGTAAAATGCAGTAATGTTTTTTTACTAAAAATTTATTACCACCCAGTTGTAAGTGTCCCAAAAAATCAAACAGCTTAAAACTGGACATATATGTTTAGATTTAAGTAATAAGATGAAAAAGACACGTTTTACAGAAACCCAGATTGTAAGAGCTCTCAAAGAGGGAGAAGAAGGTAGAAACACCGATGATATCTGCCGGGAGCTTGAGATTAGCAAAGCCACCTTTTATAACTGGAAAAGCCGTTACGGTGGCATGAAAGCATCTGATGTCAAGCGCCTGAAGGAACTTGAAGAAGAAAATGCACGGATGGAAAAAGAAAGTACCCTATTTCATTGGAGAGAAGGGAAGAGAGATCTTCTATATCCTAGGGTTATATCAGTGGCATGAGATCGTTGATCAGGAAGGTGAAATCCATAAAATAGGAAGCATTGGTATGCTCACACGTGAAACCAATACCGTTATGGGCCAGATCCATAATGATGGACCGAACAAAAGACGTATGCCTTTATTTCTAACACCTGAGCTCGAACAGCAATGGCTCCATGCACAAGATGAAGAAAGCCTGATGCCCATTTTCAATTACGAGATGCCCGATCAGGCATTAGAATACTATCCAGTCTATACCTTGAGAGGATATCCCAACAGGCCAGATGGCAAGCACCGTTACGAACCCTATCAATGGTCAGATCTGCCACCCTTAGGACAGGATGGACCCATGCAGCAAAGTTTGTTTTAGTGATATGTGTAAGATCTTATGAAGTTTGTCCCCCTGAGCAGAATTATACTATTAGAATTAAAGCGTAACGGTTATAACATTTTAACATCCAAAAATACAGTTGATGACGAAAACCCAACATGGTATCCGTTAACTGTACCTGATGTTGATGATTATTTATTACACTTAGATTGTAGTGGAAGCATTGTTCCTATGGAAGAGCAAGCGCTATTGGTCATTGACGATGCACTTGCCAATATAGATGAAGGGCAGCTTTTAGGAGAAGTATTTATAGAAATAGATCATTTAGGAGAGTTGGAGGATAAAATCCAATTTTACGGCAAGCAGTATAAGTTTATCTCCGATCCAGAATATTATGTTTTTTCATTCGATCCGAAGCGATTCTTAATACGCAATTATGCCTTACGTACAGGCAATCATCTTCTGTATCTAGCTTATATCAGCCAACGTATTATAATCAACAGGCTTAGTTCTGCATATCACGAGTTTTAATTGTGCCGGGTGGTATAAATACAGCCACATGACCAACTGGTTGTAGACGAATTGCGTTTTGCCAGAAGCTATGGTACCTGCTAATAAAATATTAGGATGATGGTAAAGCTCACGAAGTATTAAATCTTCGGAACCATCAAGCAGAAGAGGAAGTTTATACTGAGAAGCTTCTTGTCCGATTTTTGAAAATAAAGACTGGAGTAAACTTGGCAGTAATTCTAATGTTGGATATTGGTAACTAGATAAATCCATCTTTTCATCATATACTCCAAATTGTTCTACTAGTGTCACCGGATCAGCTATTACTGAAGGATTTTGGTAGTATTTGACAATCGTTTGGATAAGTTGTTCAAGATCTTTCTCTTGATATTGTTTTTCTGCAATGTCGAGCAATTCTAAGAGTGAAGCGGCAGATTCTTTCCTCCATAAATCCTCACTAGAATCACTTGTGGTTGTACTCAATATTGCATCTTTAGTAATGGGTGTCCCAAAATAGTTATGTAACTCTTCTATGTATTCATTGATATTAGTTTGATTTTGGCATGGCCAATCATTCATCGCACTTACAAACAACGTAGCTATCTCTTTTAGAGCATGTTCATTCGAGTCTGCTTCAATAAGATTTTTTAATTGCTCTATGTTTTCAAGTCTCGCTTCGTCTTTCATAGTTTATTCTTTTCCTACCATTATTTTTTAATCGTTTCTATTTAAGGTGATTTGGTCGTGATCTTTTATTTCCATATAAGATCTATGGTTCCACAATGAAGTAAATATATATGATCAATAATTTACTTATTTAAATATAATATTAAATTCTGCTTGTTTAGTCTTCAGTTTATAGTAAATAACTATTAAATCAACCAAACTAAAATTTACAGTAGATAATAAATTATTTATTTAGTTTTATTCTTTCTTTTTGGATATTGAATAAAGATGGATATGCTAAAGAATAACCGGTTGCTCAACATTTTTGCGTGTTCATCCTATTCTGAGTCAGACATTGGTTTGTATGATTTTATACAGCATTTTGTCCCGACAAAAGTAAACGACATGTGCGTTTATGTGCGAGTTTAAGGAAGAGTCTGCGACTGATGTGATCGAGCAGATCCTTGATGTGACTGAAGAAGTGTTAGAAGGGAAATTATTGAGGGCTTTCTGATTGATCTATTAATTTTTAAAAAACTATACAGATGAATTTAAAGCAAATACAGCAAGAATATATTCTCAATCATCCTACAGCTGTAAGATAAGGTAAAAGTAGATCACAGCTAACTTTACGACAGATGGGTGGCAATCGCGAGTCTGCCTTTAGTATCTCTCAGTTATTTACTATAGCATATGGTGAAGAGATTATTAGACAAGGTTTTGCTCGTTGGCCAGATATAATAGCAGGGGAGTTGGAGCTATTGAAGAGGAGATTGGTTGATTAGTGTTTATAATTTTTGAAACTCAAAAATTAGTCTGTTAATATTTCAAGAATGTCAATATGAAATCAATATTAAAGTAGAATTATCTGCAAAAAGATTGAAATAGTTATGGATATTATTCTTTCTTATTTCTCTGTTAAAAAGGTAAGTAGGGTTGCTTTATTTATGTTTTTATGTAAACTCCTGATTAATTCTCCTTTGCTATTCAATAATATAAATGCAGGAAGTTTCTCAGAACCTAGATAATGAAGCTGAATTTTTTGGCTACGTTTACCTATGGTCATACTGGTTCCGTTAGTTTCATTTTGGTTTGGAGAGTTTACGATCTTAGTTTTATCGTCAGTGTGTAAGGTTATAAACATAAATTTATCAAAAAGTAATTTGTTCAGTTGCATATCGTCAAACAATGAGACTTCTAGTTTTCTACTATCCACATGTCCCCAACCGGTAAAATAGATCACGACATTTCTATTAATATTTTCAGCTTCCTTAAGAATTTCGGGAAGCGCCATGTAATAATACTTTTCTGATAAAATTTCATATTTACGTTTACTATTAATTTTGGTATTTTCTCGTGCTGTACCCATAGTTTTTCCGAGTTGTTCGTTCTCAAAAATTTTAAAAAGGCTCCAGGCTTCAAAATATGTGTTATCTCTTGATAAATTATCTTTTAAATAGCTGTGAAATCGTTGTACTTCGTTGGAATCTATCGGAATTTGTAAAAGGAGATTTTGATCTGATATCCAAGTATTGAGGTCAACCTTCTTATTTTTAAGGATTTCTGATGCATGGTGTGATGTTCTTAATAAAGGGAATTCTTTAGAATTTTGAAATTCTAGCACTACATTAAAGATATCTTGATAGGTTATCTTCTTATTACCCGATTCTACTAAAGGAAGAATTAAGGTCTCAAAGAGAGGGGGAGTACTAATGATTTCTAATGCAGTGCTGTCGAGTCCACATGCCTTTAACTTTGAGAAATCTTTAAGAATTAGCTCTATTTTATTAGGCTCTATGTCTTGCAAACTTATTTTCCTTTTTAATAACTGTTTGCAATTGACCTGTGCATTTACAAAATGCAGATTAAAAAAGTTTATTAAGATAATAAAGCCGACAATCTGGTAAATTCTTTTCATTTCTCAAATATAGGATATATTAAATATATTCATTTGCAATGAAATGGTTTCATTATCTATTTCATCTTCTAAGAGCTACGTTTGGCAGAATCATTACCTGTTATCAATGAGCTTGGTAAATGGATATTTGAAGAGATAAAATCTACACTTCCAAAAAGTCAGATCAGAAAAGCCATGGCTTATGCATATGCAAGATGGGATGCCTTATCTGCTTTTCTGTACGACGGCTCATTATTGATCGATAATAATCAGATTGAAAATGCAATCAGACCAGTTGCGCTGGGACGTAAAAACTACCTCTTTGCCGGAAGTCATGAGGCAGCACAGCGTGCAGCAATGATGTACTCATTCTTTGCTATCTGTAAAAAACATGAGGTCAATCCTTTCAATTGGTTGAAATATACGCTGGGGAATATCATTTCCATAAATCACAAAAACTTAAAAGACCTATTTCCACAGAACTATAAACAAAGCAGCCAACAATCAAATATGTAGTTCGTAGGACGGATACCTATAGTCTGAGTATAGAGTAATGTGCGAAAAATATCAATCCAGTCATTCAAGGTTGGATAAACTATTATGGAAGATTCAGAAAGTCATCATTAAATTCTTTTTATCGGAATATCATTGATAAGCTGACAAATTTTTTAATGAGGAAGTATTAACCTATACAAAGACGTGTTACTGGTGCTGGGAAGTTTTTAAAACAACTTTATCTTAAAGACCCAAGATTATTTGCTCATTGGAAACATTAAATGGTTGGCTGAATAACAAGAGCTTTATGAGTCGAGAGGCTCACGTACGTTCCTGTGAGAGATTTAGGGCTGAGACTCCCCTTTATTTACTCGACCAGTTGCAGAAAGCTTCTTTAAATCATTAAAATCAGAACAAATATATGGTAACAAATTGGTATCCAATGAGCAAATGAGAGGCGATTTATTTGAATACATAGAAATTTGTTACAATAGAGAGTGTAGACATCCTACACTGGGAAATATTACCATAGAGCAATTTAATAACAAAAAACAAAATCTTAAAAAAACTGCTTAACTCATACTGCAGATTTTATTTGCAAGTCCAGTCTAATTTCAGATGCATGAAAAATGGGTTACTTACAGCTTTACCTGTTTTGGTAGCCTTGTTAGGAGATATTTTATGTGTATTTCTTAAAAAATACTATTAGTTTTTCTGTGTAATAATCAATCTGATTATTATCATTGTCTATTTGTATGTTCGAAATATTATCTTTAAAATATATTTTAGATTTTTTTGCATTAATATCGTACAAAAAGATGGATTTGGAAGTTTCTCCAAGATAATTTAAACAACTTTTGTATTGGTCAGTGGATATAATTCGATCTCCTTCCTTAAAGGAAATAACATAGGATTCTTTATAGTACCTTTTAGAAAAAGAATCATAAATTGTAGAAGATATTAAACCGAAAAAAATAATTATGAACCACATCAGCAAAGTTAGTGTCTGGAAAGTTTTTTTATCAAATTGGCTCAAAATAAATATTAAATAAACAAATAACGCAGGAATAATTATAACCTTCAAAGGGAAATATCCTACAAAAAACACAGACAACAGAATTATGGTCAATTTGAAATTTCTGAGGCTTTGGCTTGCATTCTTTTCTAGAATATTTATGAAACGTTCTTTATTGTTCTTTTTTGCTGTAAAATAAACTATCACTTTTTTTCTTTGAAAAAGGGTTATATAGACATGTGTTATTCTGTAATAGTAAGTATGAATAATAAATAGTACTACTTCGACGAGGAAAACTACGAGTGTTACTTTAATGATATATTCAAAAAAAAAGAATAAAAGATCTGTAAGCTCAATATAGTTAAATATGGGAATGCCAAAAGAGTAGTAGTAAATGAAATAATTAATAAAGCTCACAATGTAGATTGTTGCAATTGATACTCCCAGATTATCCTTTAGAAAGTCATAAAAGTTTTTTATATCCTGCATAGATCATTGGCTCTTTTTGGTTAAAATTATTTTTAAATGTTTACTTTCCGATTTATTATAGGTTTCAAATATATTCATTTCCTTTAAAAGATCCGTATCTACTTCATGTAACTTTAAAATATTACATCATTTTGGTGATAAATAAGTGTTTTTTATTATCGTCTAATTAAATTAATATATGTAATCATGTAATACTGAAATTTAAAGTGTCCGTTTTAAAATAATTACAATCGGAAAAGAATTAAGCTGATGATAATATATGCTGATTCTTACATCATTAAATGTCCTAAGAAGCGATAAGTTTATAAAGGAAGCAAAGCTATTATATCATAGTGCGAGGAAACTATCCCACAAAAGGAAATATTTTAGATGTCTTTTGGAAATGACTTAAAAAAATGAGATATTCGAATTGCTCGATCATTTATAAAACTAGATCGTGTAGAGAAATCAAAATTGAACCATAATTCTGAAACCTATACAAAATCATTATGACCAGCACCACGAGTAATAATAGTCAAAAAGTACAAGTAGAACATTATGCCTAAATTTACGGAAGATCAATTAAATAATTTTAGATATCCACCAAGTGATACGGAAGAAGAAAAACTCTCCAATTCGGAGAGACAAGTTAAAGAGGCTATCAATAACTGGCCTGCTTTAAAAACTAGGTCCATAACCATATTTGGTCAGGGTTCTTATGCAAACGACACTAATGTTAGAGTAAATAGTGATATTGACATAAATGTCATGTTAACCAATACAGTTTTTTATGAACTACCTTCAGGTAAAAATTATGAAGATTATGGTTACTCGCCGTCAGATTATAGATATACAACTTATCGAAATGACGTATTTAATGCCTTGGTCTATCACTTCGGTTCCGAATACGTAAGAAACAACAATAAATGCATAACTGTACTACCGAATACTACTAGAGTAGAAATTGATGTTGTCCCAACCCTGAGATTCGATAGATATGATAGTGAATCCCGTACTCCTGTTGAAGGTGTGCGATTTATAGCGAATGATGGTACGCTCGTTACAAATTTTCCAATACAACATATCGAAAATGGCCGTTTCAAAAATAGTCAAACTCAGAAGCGGTTTAAAAGACTTACAAGAATATTTAGGCGCATTAGGTACAAGATGCTCGATGACAGGTATGAAGTCAATCAAAATATTACATCCTTCTTGTTAGAATGTCTCTTATGGAATGTCCCAAATTATGTATATAATAACAATCATACATGGACTGAAAGGCTTAAAGAGGCGATTAAGTATATCTATAATGCTACAAGTGAAAATGAAACCTGTAAAGATTGGGGTGAAGTTTCCGAGTTACTTTATTTATTTCGAGGACGTAAATGGAGTATTAAAGACGTCAATCAATTTATGCTACAGATGTGGCGGTACCTAGAATTTTAATCTATGAATTTCAAATACTACAAAACAAGCAATTTGATCATTTCAATTCTTGTGCTTTCATTGCTCATAGCTCCCGGATCAAAGCGCTTAGAAAGCTTAATTCAAAAGTCTGAGTATCTTAATTCTATTTACAGCTACATTGGGAATTTTTCCACCGTAGCCATTCTAACATTATTTTTGATATTGATCAACAACATCCTTTGGAAATACGTAGCGTGTAAGTGGCTGGTTGATCTTCCTAACCTCAATGGTAGATATCAAGGGGAACTAACGTCTACATATATTGACCCACAATCTCAACTTCCTGTAAGGAAGAAATGTATCATTGAAATTTGTCAAAATGCATCAGAAATAAAAATACACTCATATTATGGTGATCATAATAGTAGTTTGCAATCATCTGAATCAATTAGTGTATCAGAAGAAATAAGAAAGTTGTCAAATGGTTTCTTCGAAATCTTCTACATTTTCTCCAATACCGCTAATACATCAAGTCCTCAACTAGACAATCATATTGGCACATGCCAATTGAAATATCATCCCGACTTAAAATCTTTGGTCGGCGAATATTACAATAAAAGAGGATATAAGGGTAGAATTGACGTGACGTTTGTGCAGAAGACGATTTTAGGAAGATTTAATTGATATTGTGTTTAGTGTCAATCGCAGATTAAACAATATTTCTACTACTTTATGAGCGAATATCCAAAAACATTAAAATATTTCATGTGGTCTTATCAGGTTCACTTTGTACAAGGTTTACAATACACAGCTAAGGATATATTTACATACTTGGGAATTGACCTGATACCCACCGTTTTCATGATCGGGTTATCAGATCAGGAAGAAACACATCATGCTCCAGTCTGCTTTGAACCAGAAGAATTTGACTACTACGGTGCCGACATCTATGATAACTTTCATCAACTGGCACAGAAAAGCTACGAGAATAGCGAAGATAGTCAGATGTACTACTCTGGCGAAGGACAAAATGAAATCATGACAGTTAGGCATTTAGCTAATCATAGAAGGCAACATTTAAAAAAGATGCTAGACGAGCGTTTGCCGGGAAATACTCATTATGTCGGTACAGGTCAATCTTTATATGGCTACGATATATATATCATAGTACGATTTGAAAGCTCCGTTCACGATAAATACATCGTATTGAACAGAACTACTTTACCTAATGACGAAAGGATGTATCTAAAACGGTCAATACTTGAGTGCGCAATAGAAAAGTTTATTGAAGATGCAACAAACTCGATATATATTCCTGACGCCGGTTCTAATCTAAGAGGTGGATTAAGGTCTTCTAGCGACTACCTTAACATAGCAGCTCAGGATTTGATGGTGTCCCTAGCAACCAGAGGTCGAAAGTTTATGGGAATGCATGGACTCTACCCTAACTGTGAGATGATATCACTCTCCACTTATGAGAATGAGGTAGTAGTAGGAAGTTTGATTATTGCCATAGAAAATCACGATGCGATAGAAATGGTAAGAGTACTGACCGATCCGTTTGATCTTTCAAATCATCGAAAAACGTTGAAAATACTCCGTTTGTGTGAAAATGATATTTGCGTTGTAACAAATAGCGAAAAAGTTCTGGGTTTAGGACGGATCGATCATTCGACATACCAGGAAGAAAGCGAATCGATAATTACAATAAATTTCACAGGTTTCCATCAATGGGAAGCAGTTCATTCGGGAAATAAACTTCTTCGGATGGTACATGGAAAGTTGGAGCCGGTTACGATCAACTTAGGTTTTGAGAAACTCTATTCGGACGGTGTTCGAATCTTCAGCTCCTTTAAAAAAGATGAATGTCAGCACATCTTTGATTTAATAACCACAGCTTTAGCTGAAAAAAAAGGCGCCCAAATAATAATATCAGAAAATGCTGACAAAGAATCCGACCGGCTTAATGCCCGCTGTTTCAAGACAAAACCTACACCACTGACCTCAGAAGAACTTACACGTCTAATGCGTGTTGATGGTGGTATAATGATAGATCAACATGCAAATCTTCATGCTTTTGGTGTATTACTAGACGGGGCATTATTAAAAAAAGGCGATACTTCTCGTGGTTCACGCTATAATTCTGCTCTAACATATTATGAAACGCAGCACAACGATAACCCCACGATGATAATTGTAATTTCAGATGATGGAATGGTGAGCTTATTACCTGGTCTACGCCCTCAAGTAAAGCATTCTAAAATAAAAAACGCTATAGATATAGTTCAGAAGATGGAAACTGAAGATAATTATGAACATAAATCATATGGAATAATCCAAAACTGGTTACAGCATCATAAATTTTATCTAACAGTAGATGAATGTCAAACCCTAAATGAATCAGTCGAAAAGATTTCAGCATACCAAATACGTGTGCATCAAATGTCAATTAGGTATGACAAATTTGAACCTCATGAAGAGATGAATGAGAGTTATTATTTACCTGAATAATGGATGACTGAATTTTATTTTGCACAAAAAGACAATAGACTTATCAATATATTATTAATTGAGTTTAGGAAAATAAAAAAATACGGCTGATGGATTAATGACAATATCATCATCTGTAGAAATTCCGAATGAGCAAATCTCCTTGTATTTCTGGATAGCATGCACATTTAAAGTCTGCTAAAATGGAATTGTTGAATCAAGGGATATTTATAACATTCTGGGTGTAGGTATGTGTGGCAAAAAAGGTTTTGAGTTCCAGAAGTATAATTGACAAACGTGCTGTATATCTTACTTTCACGCTTAGCGCTGACTTTAAATAGTGTAAATATCCCTAAATTAATGATATCTATTTGATTTTAAAAAAGATTTCTAACCATCAACAATTACGACTTCTAATCTTTTGTTTTTTCCTTTAACAGCACGACTCAATGCATCAGTGAAATCCGAACTCGTCCAAGTTTGATTTTGTAATTTATTGCAATGATTAACTATTTCCTCTAAGTTTCTTGCTTTGTCGAAAAACTTTGTGTTTTCAATCACGGCATTCAATGTAGATGCAGAACCTGCTCCTAGTGGGATAGGAGGTATCACTTTTAGTACTTTATCCCTTCCTTGAATTCCAGAAGGTTGTAAATCTATATTGGTATAGCTTAATTGGTTAAAGCACTCCCTTGGAAAGTGTTTTATTCAGAACATTTTCCAAGGAACGTTGTTGGTTCGAACCCAATTACCATCACTAAAATGTACTGCAGTTAAAACAGGTTTTGCGTCAGGAGGGGTTACATCCAAACTTAGAGTTTCGGAAATCCGTCTGAACGTAAAGCCTCAAAACATATTAATTTATTTTAGAGAAGTAGCAATTCAGATCTGAGTTAATCTTTATACGTGGCTTTCCCCAGAAAAATGGTCGATAAAAGTTACATTCAAAATCAGATTTGTCCGAATTATAAAATAATTTCAATCTACTCTCAGAAATAATGTAAGTGCCTTGGCCAATGTTTTACTATTAAAAATACCATTATTTTTTAATAGTAATTGGTCACCTTCATTGGGACCATCCGCAGTTGATATAGGAAAATTGTATATATAATTCCCAACGATTGAATTTTGAAGATAATAATTATCAAATTCTATTGAAATTCCAATAAACAATATTACTAAAAAAAGTATTATTTATTTTAATTTCATTTTTCTTAGCATACGATCAATGTCTAAAATTTCGTGATTTGGAAGATCAATTAATGATTATAACATATCCAATTCTTGAAGTAGTTGTAAACCTTTTTCTGTCAATTTATATTTTTGTCTACTACTTTTTGGAGCTAACTTCGTTTTTTGAATTAAATTGAGTTTTTCCAATACAGATATAGTTCGAATAACATTATTGCTGTCGTTTATCATTCCAATACTTGTAAATAGGTCTGACCTAGATTTTTCGCAGTCTTTTAATGTTATTAAGATCTTAGCCATTTTTCTTAAAGATGGTTTAGTTTTATTAGAAAGGTCATTCACTAAGTTGGAAGTGCTACTGGTAGTAATTTCTTCTAATTTTACTACCAAGTCAAAAATATAATCAATTTCTCGATTAAATTTTTGACTTGATCTTTGATACTTAATTGGGGAATCCTTTGACTTAGTTAGGGTGCCTTCAAATACTAAATTGTTAAGAGCATTTTGTAGTTTATTTCTATCAAAATTGTATTTAAACCTTTTTTGTATTTCTACTTTTAATTCTGTTACTGAAATTGGTGTTTCTAATAATTTATCGGGCATAGCTCTTTGCGTTATCACTTGCTTTGGGATAACTTTATTCGGTTCTATTTCGGTTATATTATCGTCATTAGGGTGTTTTTTAGTTAAAATATATGAAAGTTCCTGCCAAGTCAAGTTGAAGTTCTTATCACTAAGAGTTTCTAAATTAAGTCCAAGAAAATCAATATATTTATCTCTATCAGTTATATTTAGATACTTGTCAGCCTTTTCTATTAACTCTAAAGATCGTGGCGTAATTTCAGCTTTCTTTGCAGATATTTTACGGGAAAACAAGAGCTTTTTCCTTACAATTTCTAAATTCTTTCCGACTATATGATTGGTGTCCTTTGCCATTCTTTAAGTTATGGCAGATTGTGAAAAAATATATAATATTTTTATGTGAATTATTAGATTAATTCATTATGTTTGTGATAGTATTATTAACAGGAATTTATTTCTGTATAAATAATAGTGGTATTTAAAATAAGAGTCTTGCGGTTGCAATTTCTGAAGCCGTAACGCAGGGCAGTAGTTTAAAATACCCATGTCTTTTCTTTGTAATGCAAATCGTATATTTGCTTATCAAGATGGATATGGGCCTACTGTTAGTCCGTGTTACGTTAGGCTTCAGAAACTTTAATGCAACCACGGCATGTAGTCCCATATTCATCAATATAACTTGCCTCGAGACTCGTTAATTATAAAACGAGTTATGAACAAAAAACAAACCACCAAAAACATCATCAAGCCGGCAGGTTGATCTGCTGCGCCAAGTCACTATGTTGACTATCCATTCAAAATGCAATCACGAAGCCCAGTTTTGACCTTGATGAACCCATAACATTGCATTTTTTCCAGTTTATTTTTTAACCATTTGACGGTTGAAGAGGAGGCTTATTGCCTGAATTTTAGCTCCTGATTCACCTTCAATGTAAACCATTAAACAATGCAAAAAACTTGTGTTAGGGAGAGCTATGTGCTGTCCCCAGGGAGAGAAATGTCTTCGTTTTTTAGCGAAAAAAGTGTTCCAGTAACCAAAAAACCCATTATGACAACACCAATACCAAAACAGAAATCTAAAAAGCCTAAGCCCGTCAGGTCCAGAGGACGCGTACCTCATGTGCCACTATCTATTGTAGCGCAAAGACCAAAGGAGCTATACTATTCGATACTAGTTCCCGCGGTGGAAAAGACCGATCCCTATATCACTATAGTGAGCGATGTGCGCAAAGATGTACTTCGGATCACGATGGTCTGCATGTCGATCTATGAAGCCTACTTATTTGCCTTGGGTCTGCCATCCAATTTTCCAAAAGAACAGATTATCGTGTTCGGACAAGACCGAGCCAGGTATATCCCTTGCCGATCTTGTGAGTACGGAGAAAAGCTGATCTACCATTATGAACTCACCGTACCTGCCGATACCGCCATTGAAGAGTATCAGCAACGGATCTGTAATGATCTGAATGATCATTTTCAATTGGATGTCAAAGTGGAGCAGCTGTCCATTGTCACAGATAGCCGACCGATCACAACTGAAAATGGCGAGTCGGTAGAACTGATCTGGGAGGATCAGACCACCGTGATTATGAGAACCAAAGGAAACCAAATAGGAAAGCTCGTCTATTAAAAGGCCGTAGCTGAAGTATTAAAAATAAATTTTCTACCCGTGAATCTCAATTCTGCCGAGGGATACAACTGACATGATAAAAGTAAACCCTCGGCATGAAATGGGGACGGTGGAACTATACCCAAAAAATTAACAACAATGAATACAGATGATAGATATAGAATAAAGCTTTGGGGATACCTCAAAAAGCTATTTAAATCCAAGGGGGATAACATCTTGCTGATTGGCAAGATGTTATTGTTCACCTTGATGTCTAACGCTTTTATGGTGAGTACTTACGCTCAGACACCCCGCAAGGACAGCGGGGTGAATGGGCAGGTAAAATATGAACTGGTAGGGCAGGTGCTATCTGCAATTGACAATAGCCCAATGCCGGGGGTATCCATTCGTATCGAAGAGGAGAATATACAAATTAAAAGTTCAAAGGATGGGACTTTTAAAATGCTCGTCAACAACCAAAAGGGTAAAATCAAATTCTCCTTTGTTGGTTTCAAAAGCCAAGAACTCAATTATACCGCAGGAGTATCAATGACTGTTAAATTGATACCTGACGATAATAAACTCGAAGAAGTAAACGTGGTATCTACGGGATATCAGAAGATACCGAAAGAACGTGCAACAGGGAGTTTTGCTCAAGCAGATATGAATTATTACAATACGCGTCCCGCAACTACTGTTTTATCTAGATTGAAAGGACTTGTTAGTGGACTGCGCTTTAACAATGAAAAAGATATTTCTATAAGGGGGCAGAGCACAATATTTGCAAATGACCAACCTTTGATTGTTGTTGATGGATTTGCTTATAGTGGAGATATTAACATGCTCAATCCTGAAGATATCCTTTCTGTCGATGTACTCAAAGATGCGGCGGCTGCAAGTATATGGGGGGCTAGAGCAGGAAATGGTGTTATTGTAATATCAACTAAAAAGGGTGTTATTGGTCAACCTCCTGTAATTTCTTTTAATACTCGCATATCTATTTCATCAGTTCCTAATTTAAAATATGCTCCCAATTATATGGATGCAAAGACGTACTTATCCGCAGAAAAATTACTTTTTGATAGTGGACGGTATAATTCTGCTTTCGATGATACACAGAACTATCCGGTAATATCTCCCTATGTGCAACTACTTTATCAGGGACAAATGGCTGAAGCTGAACGTCTAAAAGAAACATTAACTGGTTACGATGTGAGAAAAGAAATATCATCTACCTTCTATAGAAACAAACTCCTCCAAAACTATGACCTTAATATCAGCGGAGGTTATGATAAAGGGCAATATTTCTCGTCGATAGGTTATAACAAGGATTTACAAACTTTAAATCACAACCACGGAAATCGGTTGACAATCAATATTTCAAATACCTTTTCAATTTCCGATCGTATTAAATGGACGTTGGGATTGAATTATATCAAATCAAAAAATGAATTAGATAATACGGTTTCAGAAGTTTTAAGTGGCAGTAGTTTTTATCCATATTCCCGCTTTCGGGACAGTGAAGGAAATGAAGTGCCTTACTATCCTTTGTTTAGTAGCACCTGGGTTGATGAGTTGGCTCCCCAAAAGAGTTTTTTGGACTGGAATTATTGGCCCATACAAGAATTGGGTCGTACAAAAAATGAGACTACAGCACATGATATTCGTGCTTATACATCGCTCAATCTGAAATTGCTGAAAGGACTTACTGCCGATATCAGCAGTCAGATGCAACAGAGCTTTTCTAATAATAATATTGTGGCTCCGCAAGAATCTTTCCTAGCCCGCAATATGACCAATCAGTATGCACAAATACTGGAAGGAAAGGTGGTGGGTTTTAATATTCCGATTGGAGGTATTGCAAATTTTTCAAAAGCACAGGTACGCTCAGCTAATCTCAGAGGGCAGTTAAATTATAATTTAGTTGGTAATGAATGGCGTCTTGATGCGTTATTAGGAACAGAGATCTCACAGACAAACCGTGCTTCGGACTATTTTAGGCTGTATGGCTACGATGCCGAAATATTAACTGCTCAACCTGTAGATTACCGATCGTATTTTACTCTTAATCCTTATGGCACTACTGCAGCGATTCCAAATTATAGTGGTCAGGGAAAGGGAATTTCTCGCTTTGTATCTTCCTTTTTTAATGGATCTTTTGCTTTTCGAGAACGCTATATTTTTTCACTCAGTGGTCGGGTAGACGGTTCAAATTATTTTGGAGTCAATGCAAACCAAAAGATGGTTCCACTTTGGTCTGTAGGTTCAAAATGGCGAGTATCGAAAGAATCTTTTTTCCAAAATGGAATATTTGACCAGTTTGATTTGAGAGCAACTTATGGCTATAGTGGTAATCTTGCATCTAATTTAACTGGTGTTACCACTTTACAATATAGAAGTAATGCGGGTTTTACAGGACTTCCTTATGCAACGATGGTCAATCTCGGAAATCCTGATCTCCGATGGGAGCGTATCGGTCAGGCTAATTTTGCTATAGATTTTCGTTTAGCAAACAAATGGCTGGAAGGAAGTCTGGAATATTATCTGAAAAATGGTAAAGATATGATTGGTGATAAACCATTTGCTCCCAGCAGTGGTGTATCCAATATGAGGGGTAACTATAGTACCATTTCTGGTGAGGGGTTGGATGTAAAATTAACCGCACATCTTGTTAATAGGAAGTCTTTGAGTGTGCGATCTGATTTTTACTTCAGCTACACTTATGATCAAGTAAAAGCATATGACATAGGTCGCACTTCTGTCATGTATTACACGGCGAATGACAACATCCCCCGTGTAGGATATCCTGTGCATAGTCTATACAGTTTCGAATGGGCGGGGCTTGACCCAGCTAATGGTGGCCCACGTATCAGGGATGTCGCAGGAAATATAAGTGGCGATTATAATGAGCTACTCAATAATCTACAGGCGGAGAACCTGATTTACGGAGGAATGACTCGCGCCAAGTATTTCGGTAGTTGGGTGAATCGTGTCCAGCTAAAAAATATTGAAGTAGGAGCGAGCATACTTTATAAATTGGGATATGTATTTCGTAAGCCGAGTTTATCTTATGCAGAGCTGACAAGTTCTAGTAAACTTACTGGACATGCTGAATTTGCAGATCGTTGGCAAGTGGTAGGTGACGACTTGAAAACAGATGTTCCCAGTTTTACTTATCCCGGAAACCAAAATCGAGATAATATCTATCAGTACAGCACGGTCAATGTGGGCAATGCTGCTCATTTTCGCCTGCAAGATGTATATGTTTCATACAAGCTTCAGCCTGACATAGGGGGGAGAAAGACACTTCTTCGATTACTTTGTCAGGTTGAGAATTTAGGCTTACTGTGGAAAGCGAATAGATGGGGCTATGATCCGGATTACATCTCTGGAAATGCCAGTACTTTGAGTACTTACCCGGCGCCGATGCAAATGACAATTGGTGTCTCTTTAACCTATTAAATATAGATGATATGAAAATAATATATGCTATAACAGCAGTCCTTTTATGCACAACAATAAGTTGTTCGAGTTCATGGCTCGAGGTAAAACCAGATCAGTCATTGGTTGTGCCTACGAGTGTTAAAGACCTTCAGGCTTGGTTAGACAATGTTTCTGAATTCAATCGATCTAGTTCTTTTGGAAACATGGAAGTTACAGCAGACAACCTATATCTTACTGATGCTACATACAATGCACTGAGTACAGTTGCGGCACGCAACATCTATTCATGGGCAAAAGGTGGAAATGATTTTTATGAAGGACAAGGAAGTGCAAGCTGGCACGATGCTTACGAGAAATTACTGCAGATAAATATCATAAACGAGGGGGTTAACAAGGTCAATAGAATGACTGATCCCGAAGGTTGGGATAATGTAAAAGGTAGCGCGTTATTCTATCGTGCATTTTACCATTATGCGCTATTATCTGAATTCTGTCAAGCGTACAGTGAGAATGATCTTTTAGGTATTCCGATCAAAAGTTCTGGAAATGTCAATGATAAAATGGTCCGTAGCTCAGTGAAGGCTAGTTATGATCACGTCGTCAACGATTTAAAAGATGCGGAGTCATTGTTGCCGGTCACAGCAATTAATAAAATGAGACCATCAAGAATGGCGGTATGGGCTATGCTCTCGAGGGTCTATCTTGCTATGTCGGATTATAGTACCGCTCTACATTATGCGCGGCTTTGTTTATCCAATAATGATGTATTGCTGGATTATAATAAATTAAATACGGCGGCTTCATTTCCATTTGACCGTTTTAATGCTGAGGTGATATTTTCGGTGTATATCGCAAATCCAGCAGTGCTGTCTCAGACTAATCACGTGATCGATAGTACACTTTATCGTTCTTATGCCGAAAATGACCTTCGCAAGCAATTATTTTTCCGTCTTAATGCTGGATTACCCCGTTTTAAAGGCGGATACTTTGGCGTCGCAAATTGTTTTGCAGGATTAGCTTTAGATGAGGTATATCTCAATGCAATTGAATGTTTGATACGGACCGAGCAATTGAATGATGCAATGATTTTGTTTAACAAATTCATGTCAACGCGTTGGAAGGTAGGTCAATATAGCGAAGTTGTTTTTAAAGATCTAAATATTGCATTATCACTTGTTCTGGAAGAAAGGCGTAAATCTCTATTGTTCCGATGTTTACGTCTGTCCGATATCAAGCGGCTTAATAAAACTTTGCAGCAGCAAGTTTTTATGAAAAGGAAAATCAACGGCGTGGAGATTACTTTAATGCCTAATGATCCTAAGTATGCTCTTCCAATTCCGCAAAAAGAGTTATTGATTAATGAAATGCCCCAAAACCCAAGATAATATGCGAAAAAAGATAATAATTTTATTTATAATACTTTGTCGCACTTTATTACTTGAAGCACAGAACAAATCAAATTTTACGATTCAATTGAAAGGATTTGATTCATACGACAAGGCAGTGGTTACTGTGCAGCATCTGGATGAACATGCCGATGTATTAAAAAATGAAACAGAACTGATTAATGGAAATATTTTTCCACTTGAGGGCGGAGTGGGAACCATCAAACTGGACCAAGTACCTAATAATTTTATATTAACCGTTAATTTATATTCGAGAGGAACTAGATATGGTTTAATTGCAAATTGGTTTGTGAATAATACCGACAGTATTGTTATTGAGGATAATGATTCAAAGCGTAATTTTGATCGTATTTCCATTAACGGACGTGGGTCGGCCCTATATGAATTGCAATATAAACTAGATGGAATAGTTGGAAATAGAATTACTTATCCAAACTATCCAACAACACTTGATTATTTTACCAGTGATTTTGCTCGATCATTTGGTTATGATCGAGCTGTTGATATGAATATTGAAGTTGGAAGGTTGATCAATGAAACTGGTTTCGATAGTAATTGTAAAAAATGGATGCTCACCAATATGTTTTATAAAATATATACTGCTTATTTTTTGAAGCCATTAATACTTTCTTTTGTATCAAATGATCTAGAGCGAACAAGAGCGATTAAAGATGTTTTCAATCAATTTAAATCTAATTATGGGAATGGTGCAGTTCTGGGAAACATGAAGCTATCGACAGACTATATGCTTTTTTATTTACTTTATTCAAAATTAGAGGCAACATTTTCAGAGGAGAACAAAGTAGAATATCAGTTACATAAGTTGCAAACTGACTTTAAAGGCGAATCTTTAGAAAAAATGGCTTATGCTTATCTATCCAGGACATTTTATCAAGTAAAAGGAGCTGACAGATTGAATATTTTGAATTGGATGATTTCAATAACAAAGTCACCGATGAGGTTGGCTAAGTTGGAAGAAATGAGGGCAATTGGGGCGGGGATGCCTTTTCCAGATTTTGAATTAACAGATTTAAAAGGTAAACAGTGGACAAAAAATGATCTATTGGGTAAAGTAGTTTTCTTTGATTTTTATTATACAGGTTGTGGAAATTGTGTTACTTATTTTAAAAACAAGGTTTCAAAAGCTGAAGAACATTTTAGGAAAAATGAAGATGTTGTTTTTGTGAGTGTAAGTATCGATAAAAATTTCGAAGTTTGGAGGAGCTCGGTCGAATCTGAAAAATATAATTCTGAACATAGTTTGAAACTATATACCAACGGAGAAGGTAATAATCATGTTCTTATAAAAAACCTTAGGATAAATGGGTATCCTTTTCCAATTTTGATGGGTAAGAATGGTCTAATTGAGACTTCGGATAATGTCAATTTAGGAATAGCTAGTTCCAGTGCCGAAACACTGATAAAAACCATAGAGAAAAGTTTGATTCATTAATACAAAAGCCGGAAGTATTATTTCCGGCTTTTGCAACCTAGTTCATAGGTTCTTGATATTCGCCATTTTCTGCACTATTGGGGACTATAGTGGCTGTCGAAGGTGGCGCTTGACCGACTACAGGATTTGCAGTACCAAGATTCCATTCTGCAGAACAATCTTTTTCCTGATTTTCCTGACATAACAGGTTTTCCTCATCTTGATAAATGAAATCAGCAGGATTAGTTGAAGGAATTCCGGTTTTATTATAAAAACGATGAACGCCCGCTAACTTTTTATCAGCTTTTGGTTTTTGTGTAAATGATTGCGTCAATGCCGCACCGCCTAATACAGCTACTCCAAGTAGCACTTTTGTGAAATTTTTTAATGAGGTTTTCATACCTTTAGTTTTAATTGTTTATAATTTTTGTTTTTTTTAGGGCGTAGATTCCGGCGATAAACCAGACCACATTAAAGATAATATGTGTTCTCCAGCCCATGGATTCGATCACACCTCCGCAATTACAGAGTTTTTTTTCAACAAAAGCGACCATTAGGGTCAGATAAAGTGCGAATATGCCCATCAAAAAGGTAGATGCATGTAGGGCAAAACGCTTTATCTTGTATACCGGGACAATCAATAGTACAGCCAGCAGGATTTCCAAAGAAGGAATGCCCCAGCCGATCAGTTCAGCATATTTTCCTAAATAAGGGATTTTGCTGTTTCCCCGGATAAATTCAGTGATAATTTGCAGCTTCGCAATTCCTGTATAGAAATATAAGAAAGCATAGCCATAAATAATCAAAGCAGGTATGCGAGGCTTGATCCACCGTGCACTCCGACGGATTAAACTACCGTTTTTTGTGGATGTTGCCGGGTGTACCTTGTTGCCCTTGTTGTTGATGATATGTTCCATTTGATTGCGTTGTGAATGTTTCTTCTATCCATGCAACGGAATAGTCAACTGTCGTTAACTGATTTCCTGTTTGCGGGTCTCACCCGCCTCTGGGGAAGACGGCAAATTTTTTCTTGTATTGTTTCATAACCTTGTTTTTTATTGGGCAGATCGGAAAAAATGATACTTTCACGGTTTCTTTCTACTTTTAAGTTGGATGGTAATGATCTCTTTCATCCGACCTGCTATTACAAATTTCAACAGCATTTTTTGTTATATTTTGGGAATTTGGACACTATGTTTTGGGTTTTTATGCCCAAATTATTGGGTATAAAAACCCAAATTATTGGGAAAATGCCTATTCTCTTTCGCGTATAAGTCGACGAAGCAACTCTTCACTGATCCCCATAAACTGGGCTAATTCTTTATGTTTGATATACTGGCGTATATCCGGATATTTGTCAAAGACAAAATCATATTTATCAGGATTGGGCAATGAGAGCAACTTTGCCCGATAGTCCAGATACTGTTGCTGTTTGTCCATCAGGCTGGCGTAGATCGGGAAAAGCTTTGGGTTTTTTGTATTAATCGTATATAGCTGTTTCCTTGTGGTCATGTAGGTCCGGCAGTCACTGAGTGCGATAAACTGATAGTCATGCCTGTGGTAGGGGATCATCAGCGATTCGCCATTAATGGCATACCTTACCGGACAGGTCTTTTCATACTTTCCAAATAAACCCTCGGCTATAAGATAGAGCTCTCCCCAGTTGTTGGTCAGGTACTCGCCCTTAACAAAGCGGATCTCCTCAAATGCATCCGTTAGTTCAGGTATGGCAGATACCCATTCTGCATGGATGTCTTTTAAAAAACTGGCTAAAATCTCTACCTTACTTTTCTTCATAATTAAGTATTGGCTGGTATTGAGCATAAAATAGACCCACAATTTATTAAACGATGTTTGCAAAATCAATTCTTGGGAAATAAAGGCATATGTAGGGACGAATCACCTTGATAGAGGGATGAATCCAAACATTTAGCGAGGGTATTTGGATGAAATATCGTTTTATCCCTCGATAAAGCAATATTTCCCAATTATTTTTTATTTAGAAAGCAACTTTCATATTTGTTCTGCTGGCCAGCAAAAAGGAGAAATAACTGCCCATTATGGCAACGGGATTGACCTGACCCGGATGGTTATAGGTCGTAAACGAAATAGACGATTATGGAAATCGAAATTCAAAAAATCGAGCCGGTAGTCTTTGAAGGAAGTTCAATCTTTGAGCTTTTTACTGAAGATACTCCACTAATTGATTTAGGTAGCGGCAAGTGCTGGCCTTCTTCATTTTAGTTAGGAGAAATGCTTTTCCCGAACCAGAGAGAAGCTGTCTTCTCTCTGGTTCATTGAATGATGCTATCCATATGCTGTAAACGATATGAAAGTACAAGAAAAACAAAATCTACACCGGTTGATGTGGCTGGCAAATGTCCAGCAGTTTTTTCAGGACAAACCGGTCTCCATCTTATGGGAGCATTATACCACTTGGATCAACAATCGGGATAATTTTGAAACATTATACCGCGAATTCCCTTTAAAAAGGTTGGGTCAATTGAATAAGGCCGGTGTTGAGCGGGCTGAAATCACTGGGATCTTGATCACCTTTCACTATGGTCCATACCGCCTGTTGCCCAAATTGCTGGTGCAAATGGGTTATCAGGTCACCTTACTGGTATCTGGGGCTGTATTGGAACGAGAGCTCAACTATTACCGATCGGAACTCGAGGATGCCGGAATGTTACAAAATCAACTGGAATGTATTGATGCAAATGAGGCAAACTCACTCCGACATATCCTGCGGGCTATTCAACATAAACGCTTGGTGTTGATGTTCCTTGATGCTGATGAAGGGGTGGGAAAAGAGAAGGAGGGCATCGGTGAACATAAACTGGCTGTTCCTTTTGGGAGCCACTTCTTTTACTGGCGGACCAATATTTTTAAACTGGCGTGCCGTTTCGGAATTTCTGTGCACTGCACTTTTATGAAGCGGGCAAATAACGCAGTCCAATGGCAAATAGCACCTTTTATGAAAATTATGGAGACTGCGAAAGGACAGGGAGAAGAAATCATGATGGGCGCATTTTCCGCGCTGCAGATGGCATTTCACCAGATGATGCAGCAGGGATGGATCTATTGGGAAAACTGGGCCTTTATACATCAGTCCAATGGAAGTACAGCTATTGATAAAAGAGGTATTACGGCAAAAGGAAGCTCGCTGGCACCGTTCGAATATAATCGTAAAAAATATTTATTTGACATAAAGAACAGACAATTCTTCGAAGTATCGCCTTGTTTTACTGATAGTTAATTATTATGTTTGAGTTAACCTTTTGTAAAATGAATATTCAATCAATCCTAACATCAATCCAGCATAGTCTTTTGAAGCGTATGGCTATCTGTCTGTTAATCTTATTACTGGGCTTGACGATTGTCAATTTCGGTAAGCTCCATCTTTTTACACCACTGACTTTTACCGTCTATGTACTGCCTTTTATGCTCTTCTTTTCAGCCATGTACATCTGTTATCGAATCGCACTAGCTAAGGGTAGGTTTTGGTTTGTCTGGTGCTTGTTGCTTTTGCTGTGCGTGGCGATGACCTATAGGTGTGTCAAGTACTATTATTATGACCTGGTACCGCTGTTTTTCGACGGATTTACCAGCGACTGGAAACCAGAACATCGAACCGAGCTGCTTTCTCGTATTAGTAGTGGTCTGCTTTTCTTTGTTGTGATCGCGGCGGCCGACTATTTTGCTTGGGCACATTGCTATACATACGCGCTTTCCAAAAAAGTACGCGCACAGCTGCACAGCATGTCCGATGTGCAATTGCTGTCCGGTCATTTTATGAGACGGCTGTACAATATTGTCCGTGTCCAGCCCAAATCTGTTCAGAGCGAAAGCCTGGATTTTTTTCAGTATGTGACCGATAAAATAGCTAAGCCTACCGTATTGGTTCCTTTGAAAGAGGAATGGCATTACTCAATGTTATTGGTATCCTATAGCACGGACCGCAGTTTTATGGTCGAAGGGGATGAATTGCTGGATCGGAGAATGTGGAACAGATCTGTGCCCACCCTGTCTATGATGACCTGGATTGAAAATGCCATTGCTTATAGTCCCTGTGATCCGGTAGAACCGATTGTCATCCGTTGGATCAGAACACAACACGGAATGCAGCTCCAGATTAAAAATTGTATATCCTCGGCAGATCTGCAGCATGGGACAGGTAAAGGATTACAACTTGTTAATAGGCTTTATGAGCAGATGAACAATCACTTTATTGAACTGGAGTATGCTCTTTATGATCAGAAATACTTTGTTATTAAATTAACCTTTAAATCTTAATAGAATGGCCAAATATGATGTCATGATTATCGATGATGATTTATTCGATATTCGAAAAGCTGAAAAAGCATTAAGGGGAATTCCGCAGATGGGAGAAGTGAAGAGTTATACGAAAGCCATTGATGGTTTTAATGCTATAATTGACAATCCTCCTGATGTCTTATTGCTGGACGTTGAAATGCCCGACATGTCCGGACTGGACCTTTATCTTACTTTACCTGTTGATAAAAGGCCGCCAGTTATTCTGTACACCAAAACAGAAAAATATAGCTACAAAGGCATTAAAATGGCTGTTGCAGATTATCTGATCAAACCTGTCAGTTTTCCGGATTTGTACATTGCTTTTAAGCGCGCCCTGGAGCAGAAAAATATCACGGTTAAGATTGATTTGGAAATAGAACCGAGTGGACAGTGGTTCAAATTTAAAAACACAGACCGTTTTATTAAATTCAGTGATGTGGTCGCAATTGCGTCTATCAAAAATTATGTCATCTTTCATTTACGTCAAGCAGAGGAGGACTTTGAGTACCGCCTTACGATGGAACAGGCAGAACAACTTGTGCCAAAGAGAACCTTCGTAAGGGTGCACCGCGGTTTTATTGTCAACACTGATTTTACAACAAAGATAGTTGATAAAACGTTTGTACTGCCGGACCGGCCGGATCTGCAGCTTAAAGTAAGTGATGTAGGGTTAAAACGACTGTATAATATAAATTGATGGGCTTACTATTATAAATCTAAATATATAACTATGCGTAAAAATCACCATTTAAGGGGCTTTCTCATAAGCCCAGGGTACTCCTATGCCCAAAAATTAATTTTGTTGGAGCTCCTAGCTACCAAGCGTAAGCTTGCGGCATATCTTGAACTTCGGGAGCAGATGGAGGAGGACAACTTGCTGCTGCGGGATGCGGACTATGTCAAATCTTACGTGGGTATTTCAACCGAAACGCTCTACCGTCTACAACGGGACGGGTATATCTGCGTGGCCAAACGTACCCGAAACAAACGCTATTACCGCGATGTGGATGTGGAGCGTCTGCGAAATAGTTACCGTGGATAGTACTAATGGAGCGCCCGATCTTTTGCTATTCTGAACTACATGTTGTCATTCGTCTCTCTTTTTTTGAGGGACGAATTTTTTGAAATAGAACCTCGTCAATCATGATGTGCAGATCAATGTAAAATCCTATAGGAAGCCGTAGTTTTTACCTGACATTTAAATTTTATACGTGATATCCATCTTTTTGCGAACTATTCATCGAGTTGATGAGTTCTAATCGCAGTTAGTTGGAAGAGTTCTGATCTAACGTTATTTGTTACCTAAAACGATACGATTATGGCTAGTAGAAACAAATCGGGCGAAATGCCAAATGCACATTTACATGAGTTATTTGTCGATGAACTAAAAGACATCCTCGGTGCGGAGAGACAATTGCTCAAAGGACTAAAAAAGTTATCAGACGGAGCCCATAGTGATACGCTGAAAGAAGCTTTTAAAACGCACTATAAGCAGACCGAAGGCCAGATAGAACGGTTAAAATCGGTATTCTCCAGTTTAGATCTGACCGCAAGGGGCAAAAAGTGTAAAGCTATGGAAGGCCTTTTGAACGAGGCTGAAGAAATTATGGAAGAATTCCAGGATAGTCCAGAAGTGTTAGATGCAGCGTTGATCTGTGCTGCTCAAAAAGTGGAGCACTACGAAATAGCAAGTTACGGTTGTCTGGTCACTTATGCCAGACTGATGGAACATACGGAAGCAGAAGAGCTTTTGGCTGCTACACTGGCCGAAGAGAAAGAAACAGATGTTTTACTGACCGAAATTGCCATGGATGAAGCCAATGTGGGAGAGGCTCAATAAAAGGTACGGATTCAATAGTCAAAATATCAAAGCTGGTTCTTAGGAGCCAGCTTTTTTTCGTTTTAGACGCTAGCGGTTGACCACTTCCATCATCTTTTCTTTACAGCGGGTTGATATGGATGATCTATTGACCAGACAAAACACAAAAAATCTCCAAACGACGATGGTCAGACCATCGTCTTGGAGTATTAAATATAGAAGCTACGTATATGCTGAGTTAAGTAGAATAACAGAGACCCTGTTCATCATGACAGGACTGCGGTTTACTTATGAAGTAGGTGGGATGACACCATTAGATGATTCTGTCGAATTGGAATCGCGATATTGGATCATGCTTGTATCCGGCATCATGGTATCTCGCTGCATGGTGGTATCCGTAGACATACTGTCCACATTATTTACATTATGATTCGTACTGTTGCCGCAGGCTGATGCTAAAATTATACCCATTATAGCACCAAATAAGAATTTCATTTTTTTCATGATTGTCTATTTTAGTTTAACCTTGTTAAGTGTTTTATTTAGTTTTGTGATCTTTTGGACTTTTTTTATAGATCTGATTGCCTTAGCCTGTGATATCGTATCAATTGATCTGATAAATTTTCAATTTTCCCTGCAATGTTTTTCGAATCACATGGATCCGGGATTTAATGGTTCCTTCGGGAAGATCATAGACCTCCGCTATTTCCTGATATTTGTAACCATCCAAGTACATGCGAAATATTTCGGCATTGTCCTCTGACAAGCTTTCAAATGCCTTGTTGATATCATCATGGATCATCTTATTTTCGATTTGATTGATCGATACTCCACCGAAATAATCGGTATGTGCATATTCTTCATAGATGGTATTTTTTCGCTTTTCGCGGCGGTATTGGTTGATGTAGATATTTTTCATAATGACATAAAGCCAAGTCATTAATTTAGGATCATGGATAAAATTATGAATAGATTTTAGTGCTCTGATGAAGGTTTCCTGCACCAGATCCTGTTTTTCATCATAATCGGATGTAAATTGACTCGCAAAATGGTTGAGTTGTTGTCTTTTTTCCGTGAACAAGACATTTAAATCTTTATTTTCCATAAAATCTATTTAAAAAATCTCTTCTTTAATTAACTAATAAACTCTGATCTGTTATTAAAACGCAATATCGACGCGATTAGTTTCGTGAATGTAAAGGCTTGACTGGGGTATAAATGAGCTATACGTATTAAGTGCGTCAAGTCATTTTATTTTAAAAGCTGTAGTATTTCAGCTACAAAAGTGTTTTTAGTGTATTTTGAGATGGCAATTTTATGATTATGATGCGGATGTAAATGGGTGTTTATTTTTTATAAATAGGCATTTGCCACATATGTGGTATGACACATAAAATCAGCATTTTACGTGTGAAAACACCTGTTGGCTGTGTGTTAAGTACCCTAATCATTTTTTTATTGAACGATTGTGAGTAGAGATTGATTCTTAAAGTATAACATATGAAACAATATCACTCACTTAAAAAAAACAAGATGGAAAATTTAGAAAACAAAAATCTTAAAGAAGGGGAAACAACGAAAAAGATTGAAGAGAAAACTGCTCAAATACCTTCTAAAGTGTATTTATGTGCGGCCATCACGGCTATGGTCGGTGCAGCAGCATTGAAATGTGTGGGTCATAAACATACCGCACTATTTGTGGGACAGTGGGTCGCTCCATTTTTACTATTCGGTATTTATAATAAAATTGTAAAAACCCAGGGCCACGATCAGCAAGACCAGAATTCTTAAAAAAATTTATTCTAAAGAAGATAGAGAGCAAGATTACTTTTAAATTTTAACATTATGATCAGAAATTTGAAACTATGCGGCATATTTCTAGGAATTATTGCCCTTCTCGCTTTTAAACAGCAAAATGCAGAACAGGAATTTATTAGCAAAGCGTATATGTCCAACCAGTATGAAATTGCTGTTGCGAAATTAGCCAGTGAAAAATCAAAAAATGATGCGGTAAAGACCTATGCCAGTATGTTGATTGATGATCACCAAAAACAAATCGGTGACCTTCAAAAAATGGCAACTGCGCAGGGCATGACCTTGGTCGATGGACTGGATGCCGACCATCAAAAGCAATGGGACAAGGTAAATGGTGCGGACAGTACCAGCTTTGATCGCACTTTTAAAGATGACGCTATCGCTTCTCATCAAAAAGCCATTGCGCTATTTGAGGATGCAAGTAAAAATGAAAACATCAAAAATGTAGAACTTAAAAATTGGATCATTGGTACTTTACCAGGACTTAAAGCCCATCTAGACCAAGCTCGTGTTCTAGTTGCTGAGGACATGACAGAAACTGCCGTTAGTATCCCACCTCATACACTGGGCAGCATAAACAAGTAAGAACATAACAAATATTTGAAGTCATGAACTTCATAATATAATAGATCACGTTAAGTTAGATATCATAAATTGTATGCTAACTTAACGTGATTTTTTTACATATGACCTGATCGGTCAGATTGTTAACATCCGCGACATGATCCATTTCATCTCATCATCAGGAGCTACATCATGTTGTGATCGCTGAGGCTAATTCAATGGGTCGATCGGGTCTATTAAATCATCTCGATCCCGACCGTGAGTTTCATCCCTTGAATATTCCTCCAGGTCGCTTTCTTGATGTTCCTGATGACGTTCTGGTTTAGCATTTGGATCTTCTAATTCGGGATCCGGGTTGGTCAGAGTGCTGTCATCATCTTCGTCCGTGTCATGGTTGGAGGAGCGGTCTGGATCTTGGTTATCAAATTGACCTGGATTGACCATCATTGCTGCCACGATAAGACCTAGTCCTTTGTTGGCGGTTTCTGCATGTAAGTTCATAGTTTTTATTTTTAAGGGTCTGATTTATTATAAGAACAGCTCCGCACAACAAATAGTTGAGCCGTAAAATACCCGAAAAAAGGAACAAGTACGCAATGACTCCCTTCATTGGCTTATTTGAGAATAAAATAATGCTGCAACACTAAATGGAACAAAAAGTGGGAATTGATCCATGTGTAAAACGAACAATGATCCTATACGATGATTTATTGTCCGTATATGGGAAGTAATTCAGATGAGTGAAGATGGTGGACAATATGGTTACGTAGACTAGGCTACTGTGGTCACTTCACACCAGGTAAGATTAAATCTTTATGGTCGATTTTCATGGATTTGATCTAAAAGGAAATAAAAGGTAGTACCCACTCCCTTTTGACTTTGCACTTGAATGGTCGAGTTATGAGATTTAATGATCTCCGATACAATATAGAGACCTATTCCGAATCCTGAAATGTGATTCGTCTGCTCGCTATCTACCCGATAAAAACGGTTAAATAATTTCTTCTGATTAGCCAGATCGATCCCGATCCCTTCATCTTGCACATACAATCTGATTTTTTTACCGAGGTCCTCACATCCAAGGGTAATGGTTCCGCCATCAGGTGAATATTTGATGGCATTGGAAAGCAGATTCATAAACACCTGTCCGATCTTATCTCGATCAGCCATAATCGTGATATTGCTTTCGCACTGGAATCTAATATGGTGTTTTTTAATCAAGAGTTCTGCTTCATTTTTAATTTCCTCAAATAAAGTGAGCAGCGAAATGGGTTCTATAACGACCTGCAATTTTCCTTCTTCGATTCTGGCCAAACTCAAAAAATCTCGGATCAAGGAAGTCATCTTTTTAGTCTGATTTTCGATTTTTGCAGTCATCTGTAACCCCATATCATCGTTGTTATCATTAAATTTTTGCTGCAGGATCTGTGTAAATAACAACACGGAGGTAAGCGGCGTTTTTAGTTCATGACTGACCATGGAGATAAAATCATTTTTACGTCTTTCCTCGAGCTTTTTATCTGTGATATCACGCGCTATTTTCGAGATTCCAACTATCGTACCTTGATTATTTCTGATGGGGGAAAACGTTAGTGAAACATCTACTATTTGACCTGATTTCGTTAATCGTTTGGTTTCAAAATGCTTCAACGATTCACCATTGCGTAGCCTCACTAAAATATAATCTTCCTCATCTTTAAGCTCATTTGGTAGGAGTTGTATATTAGATTGACCGATCATTTCAGCTGCTGTAAATCCAAAGAGCTCTTGGGCAGCATTATTCCAACTGCTGATGATTCCGTCCAATGACTTTCCAATAATCGCATCATTGGAAGAGTTGACAATGGCAACAAGTTCATTATTTTTAGTTTCCGCTACTTTCAGATCGGTTATATCAAGCACCGAACCAATAATGCGTCGCAGCTGCTGTCCGGCATTAAAATGAGTGGAGCCTTGTACTTTAATCCAACAGGTCGTTTTCAGCTTATTGCGAATAATTCGACAGATAAAATTAAATGGTCTTTCTGAGCGATCATCTTTTAATTTTTCAATCTTGAGGTTAATTTCTCTACGATCCGCGGGATGGACCAGCTCCAGAATGTGATCCGGGTCTAATATATCATCTTCTAAATTCAGTATCGATCTGGTCTCTGCGGATAAATATATTTTTCCCGCCTCCATATCCCAGTCCCAAGTGCCTAACTCTGTTGCTTCGATGGCGAGTCTCAACCTTTCTTCGCTTTTCTTCAGTAATAGCATTAGCTTATTTTTCCGCTCTTCTTCTCTCACTAATGCGGTAATGTCTTTCGTAAAGCACCGGGAATGTATAAATTCGCCATTTATAAAAAGTCCATTTGAACTGATCACCACATATTTCAACGATCCATCTTTGCATTTTAATATCGCTGGATAATCGCTTAGTGTTTCATGATTGAGCAGGCGCTTCAGTATTTCTTGAATGATGTCGGCATCATAATGAAAATCTGTGATGGACTTACCCAGGTATTCATCCATTCGGTAACCTAGCAAATTCAGCTCGGCTTGATTTGCCCAGATAATTATGCCATCTCCATTGACCCAGTGGAGGGGTACTGCTCCATGCTCTATGAAATCCGAGAGTTGTGCAACTCGATCTTTCAACTCCTCATTTTCTTTTTCCAGAGTTGTTATGTATTCAGGTGTTTGACTAGGCTCCATGCTGATAAATACTATTTTATTAATAGAAATAGAGGATCACGAATAGTAAAAATACTATTCATAATGATATTAAACGAATAATATTTTATTAAATTATCAATCAGAAGGAAATTGATCGCTGAATGGTGAATCATCATTACTGGTTATCTACAACATGATACTGTTTTGAAATTCGTTATAGTTTACCGAATAAACTTGTCGATACATAATAAAGCGACTATTCAAAGATAGGCTCTATCAGGTATTTAGGTCACTATGTAGGGTATTTACAACTCCTATTAACTATTAATACTGGAATAGTATCTTGCTGCAGAAAAAATTAAACGATTCTACCTCGGAGTTGTTCACCTTACGAATACACGACTGTCTATTTATAAAATTAGAAAGGAGATTTTTTATGCAAGCAATGAATTACAGAGGGCCTAAGCGGGTTAGAACAGAAGAAAAACCGATGCCAGAAATACTTCATCCCGACGATGCCATTATACGGGTCACAAGGGCCTGTATTTGCGGCTCAGATCTCCATCTGTATCACGGCATGGTTCCAGATACTCGTGTGGGAAGCACCTTTGGACATGAGTTTATCGGTGTGGTAGAAGAAGTTGGTCCGACGGTACAAAAACTTAAAGTTGGGGATCAGGTTCTAGTACCCTTTAATATAGCCTGTGGAAAATGCGCATTTTGTAAACAAGGATTATATGGCAATTGTCACGAATCAAATTCCATGTCAACGGCTGTTGGTGGAATATTTGGCTACTCGCATACTGCCGGTGGCTTCGATGGTGGGCAGGCGGAATATGTGCGCGTTCCTTATGCCGATGTTGGTCCTACCGTCATTCCCGAAGGTATGGATTTAGATGATGCCTTGCTATTGACGGATGTTGTACCAACAGGTTATCAAGCTGCTGAGATGGGTGGTATTAAAAAAGGAGATACTGTCGTGGTATTTGGTGCTGGACCGATCGGTATCATGGCGGCTAAATGTGCGTGGCTGTTTGGAGCAGCACGTGTCATTGTAATTGATCATCTCGAATATAGATTAGAGTTTGTACGTCATTATGCCCACTGTGAAGCCTATAATTTCAAATCTCTGGTGGATCCAGTGCTTTTTATAAAAAAGACAACGGACTGGTTTGGTGCCGATGTGTGTATCGATGCCGTTGGATCAGATGCTTGTGGAAGTATGCTCCATACCATTACTGGTAAAAAGCTCATGTTGCAAGCAGGTGCAGCAACGGCACTACATTGGGCAGTCAATGCAGTTAAAAAAGGGGGCATTGTCTCCGTAGTAGGTGTATACGGTCCGACAGATAATCTGGTTCCCATAGGAAACGTAGTCAATAAAGGATTGACCATTCGTGCTAATCAGGCGTCGGTCAAACGGTTGTTGCCGCGATTGATTGAACATATACAGTCGGGGGTATTAGATCCAAAAGGAATAATTACCCACCGCATTCCTTTGTCGGAGGTTGCAGATGCGTATCATATCTTTTCTTCAAAACTTGATGGTTGCATTAAACCCGTACTTATTCCAGGAAAAGGATAACATAAATTGAATTATTATGAAACAAGAGCAAGAACATTTTAAAAACATACCAGGCTGGGGTATTGATGCAGATGCAGACAATGAACCCACATATCCCATGAAAAATTATACAGGGGACGATCATCAACGAAGCAATTGGGATCGTCCAGCCCTACAGAAGCCAAGTGTGGAAGTATTACATTCCAATGAAAGGCCAACTTACTCTGCAGCAATAGGGGAGACAGTACCGCCAACTGGACTGAGCGGGATGATCCGAAGATATGCTTTTCAATTTAGTGAATCTAGTTATGGACATTGGTTACCTTTACTATTGGCCGATAGGATAAACGTCGTGGAGGGTATCGCTGACGATCTAGCAAAAGGAAAGATTCCTAATATTTTTGCGGAGAGGGGATGGAATGCAGAGTGGAAATACAATCGGTCTGCACGCATCCAGAAAATGGTTATTGCTGCAGCTACGGTTGGTGCGGTAGTGGCACTATCTCAGTTGAAAAAGCGAATCCAACAAAAATAAGTTAATGAGGCAAAGCCATACGATAAGTTATGGCTTTGCCATTTTCAGATCTTGACAACTTATAAAAATACCACTTCATAAATTTAATTATCAGGTTTAAATATATTTTTTTTGTTTATAGAAAAATTGTAATATTTTGATATATAGCAATTTATACAATCTCTATAACAGGATTAACAAATTTTAAATTGCTAAGTAAAACAATAAGGCAGTAATGCTGTTAAATAAAGTATAACTTTATAAAAATATACCCAATATCTGTTGGTCAACGTTGATCTTCTTTGTGCTTTTTGTTCCTATTACTACAACAAAAAAGGAATATATTTTTATTTACAACGGAGACAGCAGTATGAATCTTAAAAATGATCAGATCAGCGAACTCATTCAGCTCAATGAGGATCTAGAAAATTATTTCAGTAATACCATTATTCCGCAATTATTCGTCGATGCAGATCTACGGCTGCGTAAATTTACGCCTCCGGCCATGAAGCATTTTGTTTTAAAACACGACTATATCGGACTCTCTTTGGAAGATATTAAAGAAAATTTTAGATATCCCAATATTATCAGTAATATCAGTACAGTGATTTCTACAGGTAAAATGCTGGAAAAAGAAATTCAGACTACGGACATGCGCTGGTATCAGATGAATATTCTGCCCTATATCACGCGCAAGGATAGTAAAACAAATGGTGTTATTATTACATTTGTTGATATAACGGCTCGGATCAAAGATTTGAAAGAGCAGGAGAAACTGATTATGGAACATGAATTACTGTTGGATCAGATCGCTCATGATATTAAAAGTCCATTAGCAGGTCTTTATCTAACCTGTGATCTGCTCAAAATATTGCCAGAAAATAAATCATCAAAGTTTAAGCTGATGATCGAAAATCTGGAAAGGGGCCTGGTCAATATCAAGAAGGTTATTTATGATTTAACAGAAAGTCGCTGGGAAAAACAAAAATATCAGGCAGCCGAAGAACTATTGGATCTGCCTCATATCTTGGAAGACGTTAGGCTGGCACTAGCTCCTCAGATCATTGCTTCCAATTCAAAAATCTCTCAAAATATAGAAGTTTCCGAGATTAATTTTGTGAGAAGGAAGCTACGTAGTGTGTTGTACAATTTGCTGAGCAATGCTATTAAGTATACACCCGCAGACCGCAAACCCGATATCAAAATTCACTCGTACCAAGAAGATCGATGCATCGTTATCCGTATTACGGACAATGGAATCGGAATGGGGGAACAAGACTTAGTCACTATTTTTGAAAAATTTAAAAGGGTGACCGCATCTGCTGATGGTTCAGGAGTGGGATTATATTTAGTCAACAGTATTGTCAAAAATGCGGGCGGTAAAATTCTGGTAAAAAGTAAGATTGGCCACGGATCCGAATTTAAGGTTTATCTGCCTTTGTAATAGGATGTCGACGATGTGTTTTAAGTTATTTGCATGCCAGTGAAATTAATTTTTTTATAAATCGCCTAGCCATTATTCTAAAGATGAATAACTTTAACTTTTCACATCGTGGTTATGATTATTACATTTGTCTTGTAAATGCTATTTGTTCAATACCATCTCCATTAATTTGTAAGTAAATTAGATACGTAATTGGTAATTTCAGCAAGCTGTTGCTGATATAGGATTGATGATAGAATAGGAAATAAAACTGGGTGCCAAATGGTTTATGAAAATTTCAATCTTTAACTTATTTTTCAAAGTCCTAAGAGGGGATCTTAGGACTTTAACGTTAATCTGTAGTAATCTTTATGATAAGACTCCGTGAGAGAGCAGCATAAATATAATAATTATCTTTAAATTCTCAAAATAAAAATAAATTTTTTCCGGACTCCGCTTATGGGCTTCGTCTTAATATGTAATAGTATCAATTAATGATGAATATGTATGCTTTTCACATAGAAGTAAACACATTCCAGTCACTAAAATTTGAGAAGTTAACAATGCTGTCGACCTATCATAACGCCGGATCTTTTGGGCTTTCAATATTCATGAGCAGGATAAAGTATACAACAGAACATACGATATCAGCATAATCTTGCTCACTCTATTCCTTTTACCGCCATTCTCGCCGTGCTTGTCAGATGCGGCATATCATGCCTACATCTAAGAGTAGCATTTCCTAATAAAAATTTCACACTGTAAAGTCGCGTGCAACGTATAAATATGTTTTGATAGGTATTTATGCCCCTTATCGACAATTTATGAACGATTAGGATGAAGGGGTTGTTATCCTAGCGTAAATGAATCAGGTTAATAGCCCATGCGGCAGTAATCAACTCGATTGATTTAACATGATCAGTTTAATAAACGTTTAAGTACCCTAAAGTATTAAAAAAAACAAATTCAACGGTTCAGCTATGATTAAAAGAGACGGTAAAAATACGAGCTTATGGCAAGATCTGGAAGATTTGGAGGGTTACCATCAGGTGCCACCCTCTGATCATGTTGATGTCATTATTGTTGGTGCAGGTATAACAGGTATCACGACTGCACTGATGTTGCAAGCGCAAGGTAAGAAATGCTTAATTCTTGAAGCACATACCGTCGGATTTGGGACGACCTCCGGAACATCCGCTCATCTGAATACGGTATTGGATACACCCTATCAAACCCTTATTTCCAATTTTGGAAAACAACAGGCCATACTGGCTGCTGAGGCTGCTCAGCAGGCAGTAGAACACATAACCGGTTTTATTGAAAAATTTCAGATTTCGTGCGACTTTAGCCGTTGCGATGGCTACATGTATGCGACGCAGCAGGACGAAGAAAAAGAGCTGATCAAAACATTAGAAGCCATCAACGAAGTGGGTATTTATGCCGAGTTTGTCGACGATATCCCTGGCCCGATGGATTATATCCGGGCGATAAAATTTGGTGAACAAGGACGCTTTCATCCCCTTCAGTATTTAAAAGCGCTGTATGTTGAATTTTTAAAATTAGGGGGTCATATCCTGGAAAATACAAAAGTGATCAAAACCATTGATCAGGAAGGTTTGCAGCGTGTAGAGACAGCAGGAGATAAAAGCTTTTATGCTGATTATGTGGTCTATGCTACCCATACGCCACCGGGGGTTCATCTGTTGACCTTCAAATTAGCTCCTTATCGCAGTTACGTGATGGGGTTCGAATTAGCAGATAACGAATCTTATCCTGAAGACCTTATTTATGATATGCAAGATCCGTTTCACTATTTTAGAAAAGCTGCCTATCAAGATCGGCAACTGTTACTGGTAGGGGGCCAGGATCATAAAACCGGTCAGCACAACAATACCGATTTTAATTTTACAGAACTAGAATCATTTGTCAGAAGTACATATAAGGTCAAAGAAGTCGTATATAAATGGTCATCACAGTACTACGAAAGTACAGACGGCTTACCCTATATCGGATACTTTCCAGGTAAGAAGAACAAACGCATATTTGTGGCAACTGGTTATAGCGGTAACGGGATGATCTTCGGAACCTTATCTGCTCAAATCATTTCGGACCTGATTGTGCATGGCAAAAGTACGTATGAAGCGCTATTTTCACCTTCACGATGTAAGCCAATTGCCGGTTTTTCTAATTTTATGACTGAAAATATAGATGTCGCCAAACATCTGATTACCGATAAGCTCTCGGTGTCGAAGATCCACAGCTATGGCGAAATTGCCAAAGGAGAGGGGCGCATTATCAATTTTGAAAATCGAGATATTGGCCTTTTTAAAGATGACATAGGTCAGTTATTTGCGGTAGATCCAGTGTGCAAACATGCCGGCTGCGTCGTGCAGTGGAATAGCACGGAGCGAAGCTGGGACTGTCCTTGTCATGGCGCTCGATATGATCCGACTGGCCTTTTGCTTACTGGTCCAGCCACAACAGGCTTACCTGCTTATGAAATAAATGGAGATGATTAAACAAGGAGGCATTATGCATTATTTCACCTATATACCCTATTAAACTATAAATTTTCCACCTTTAACTTATACGTTATGAAAAACGAAACGGGCACAACGCCAAAATTTAAAATGAAAACGTCGGTTCATTCTGAGCCTGCTTTAAATGAACTTTTTTTTGATGGCATCCGGGATCTGTATTGGGCCGAAAACCATCTCCTTAAAACCTTGCCGAAAATGATTAAAGCTGCTACCTCAGCAGCACTCAGCAAGGCCATCGAAAATCATCTGAAAGAGACAGAAGGACATGTTGCTAGGCTCGAAACGATATTTGATATCATGGGAAAAGAGCCAATTGCTAAAAAATGCAATGCCATGGAGGGCTTGGCCAAAGAAGGCGAAGAGATCATTGAAAGTACAGAAGCAGGGACGGCAACCCGTGATGTGGGTATTATACTAGCCTCCCAAAAAGTAGAACACTATGAAATTGCGAGTTATGGTGGTCTGCTGCAGCTTGCTGCCACACTGGGATTGACCGAGGTAGCGACACTCCTAGAGCAAACTTTGGAAGAAGAAAAAGCAGCTGATCTCATATTGACAGAAGTGGCCGAAGAAGGAGTTAATTATCAGGCATCAGAAGAATCGTAAAACCTATTAAAATCAACCCCATGAAAAAAAATAAAACCGAAGATCATACCACCAAGCCGGTGGACAATAAAAAAGTCCAGTCGCTGCAGCCACATATAGCTGATGCCTCCGGACAACAGATGACGACCGATCATGGCTTGTTGATCAATGATGATCAAAATTCGTTAAAAGCCGGAGAACGGGGAGCGACTTTACTGGAAGATTTTATTCTTCGAGAAAAGTTGACACATTTTGATCATGAGCGCATTCCCGAACGCATTGTCCATGCAAGAGGTTCAGGCGCACACGGCGTATTTAAATTGTATAAGCCTTTGAATAAGGTTACCAAAGCAGTATTCTTAAATGATACAGAAGTGGAAACTCCAGTATTTGTGCGTTTCTCCACCGTTGCAGGTTCCAAAGGGTCGACCGATCTCGCGCGAGATGTCAGGGGATTTGCCGTAAAATTTTATACGCAGCAAGGAAATTTTGATTTAGTGGGTAATAATATGCCTGTTTTCTTCATTCAAGATGCCATGAAGTTTCCGGATTTGGTACATGCGGTCAAACCAGAACCGGACAATGAAATTCCACAAGCAGCCTCGGCGCATGATACGTTTTGGGACTTCATCTCGTTAATGCCCGAGTCCACGCATATGATTATGTGGCTGATGAGTGATCGTGCCATACCGCGCAGTTACCGGATGATGGAGGGATTTGGGGTACATACCTTCCGCTTTATCAATGAAAAGGGTGTGGCCAGTTTTGTAAAATTTCATTGGAAACCGCTATTGGGGGTACATTCCGTGGCTTGGGACGAAGCCCAGAATATTTCCGGCAAGGATCCAGATTTCCATAGAAGAGATTTATGGGAAGCGATCGAAAGTGGTGCCTTTCCGGAATGGGAGCTTGGCGTCCAGATTGTACCAGAAGAAGATGAGTTTAAATTTGGATTCGATTTGTTAGATCCTACTAAAATTATTCCAGAAGAACTTGTTCCAGTTGAACGAATTGGTAAGATGACCTTGAACCGTAATCCTGATAATTTTTTCGCAGAAACGGAGCAAGTTGCGTTTCATGTTGGTAATATTGTACCTGGTATTGATTTTACGAATGACCCCTTGTTGCAAGGCAGGTTATTTTCCTATACCGATACCCAGCTGATTCGACTCGGAGGACCTAATTTTCATGAAATACCGATCAATCGTCCGATCGTACCTATTTATAATAACCAGCGAGACGGCTTTATGCGTCAGCAAATTAACAAAGGCAAAACGAGCTACGGACCAAATGCTTTGGGGAATAATGATCCACAGCAAGTCCGCGAAGCAGATGGTGGTTTCACCTCTTATCAGGAACGGGTTGATGCCAAGAAGGTACGAAATAGAAGTAAGAGTTTTTTTGATCATTTTAGTCAAGCCCGATTATTTTTTAACAGTCAGTCCGAACCTGAAAAAAATCATATCATTGATGCATTTAGCTTTGAGCTTGGTAAAGTAAAGACCATTGCTATCCGGGAGCGTATGCTTGGTATCCTATCCTTGGTCGATCCGGCTATTGCAGCGGAAGTGGCTTTTCAATTGGGCTTGAAAGTGCCTAAAAAAATAGAGCAACCGATCAACCGAAGCATACCAGCAGATGGTGTTGTCGCCGATTATCAGCCAATAGAAGTCGAATCACCGATCGCTAGATCCGAGGCATTAAGCATGGAAAATACAGTAAAAGATGGAATTGTTAGCCGTAAAATTGCGATACTTGCTGCCGATGGAGTAGATGGCAAATCGTTAAATTCCATGAAAAAAGCCCTTGAAGATGCTGGCGGCGTGGTCCATATTATTGCGCCAAATCTGGGAATGTTACTTGCTGCAGATAACAGCCAGATCTCCGTTGACGAGAGCTTTCTTACTGCAGCCTCTGTTTTATACGATGCCGTTTATGTCCCAGGGGGCACGAATAGCGTGGCGACGTTAGAAGCTGAGGCCAATGCGGTGCATTTTCTCAATGAGGCTTTCAAGCATTGCAAGGCTATTGCTGCAGATGAACAGGCATTACAAGTATTAGAAGCGACATATTTTAGCCAAAAAATACCGGAGGAATTTTCAGAAGACACTGTTCTTTCTGAAGGAATTGTTTTTGGTAATACGGGTTTTAGACTTGCAGCACTATTTATAAAAGCAATCGCACAACACCGTTTCTGGAATCGTGAAAAGCCACGTTTAATTCCAGCCTAGAACATTTGGATACAAAAAATACACCTAGCTTAAGCTGGGTGTATTTTTTGTATTTTGATTCTTTAAGCTTCTAAAATTGCGATGGCGCGCTCATTGCCCTGTTGGGCAGCAAGCTCCAGTACCGAAAGACCGCGGACATCTACGATATCCTTTTGAGCGCCATTCTCCAATAAGAGCTTTAATACATCATTTCTGCCGAACATCGCAGCAAACATCAGTGCCGTACCACCATTACCATGTTGAAGATTGAGATCGGCACCATAACGGATCAATAGAGTGGCTATTTCCACATAACCTTTAAAGGCGACACCCATCAGTGCGGTATTACCGCCATTGTCCTGTGCATTGACATCAGCTCCAGCCTCCAACAGTAATTTGGCGGCATCTTTACGATTATGGTAACAGGCGATGATGAGTGGGGTGAAGCCCTTTTCATCCCTGCAATTAAGATCTATGTTTTGGCGGATTAATTCTTGGAGTACCTCCAAATTGCCGATCCGCGCAGCATGAAGGGTGATTTCAGTCATTTGAGTCATAAAATGTAGATATGTAGTGTCTATAAAAAATGCAGGTTACTAGGCGTTTACGCTTCTTTTACCTGATTGGCAAATCCCTTGATGAGTGCTTTCCATTGTGGATAGGAGGCACCTATTATAGCTCCCAGTCCCACCATAAAATTTCGCACATTATCCACCAGATGCGAATTCTCCGTATTCAACACTTCATTACGACCTGCATATTGAAACAGCAGGCTGTTATTCCGTTGCTCAACAATTAGGGTTGAGGTAGCGATGCCTTCGAAAAAATGAGCGGTATCGTTGTTTTCTGGATCGGTAGGATCAGGACAAGGCTTTAGACTGATCGATAAGATTTTAAATTCGGACATATCTTTGGACTCCATATGGACGACATTGACCCAGTCGAACCCTTTTGTTCTGGGTAATCCTGGACCAGGAATATCAATTTTAATATAATCATGTAACTGCAGCGGGCGGTGCAGTTCCACGCCCCGGCGATCCACCAGTTTAAAAACTGCCGCTGGAATTTCGGCAATACGGTGCCAGTCGTTGATGGCAAGTAGGTTGATACATGCGACCATGAAAGCCTTGCTTGCTATTTCCGTCGTCGAAAATTCAACCGATTCAAAACAGTCTAATTTATTGCCTTCTTTTTGAGTTGGGATTATGTTTTTCATCTTTATTTAATTTATAACAACCTTAGGTTGACTTTTATTTTAACCATTGTATTTTTTGTTTTTCTACGTAGAAACACGATACTTACTTGGCCGGATAATAGACCCAGCCTGCTAGATTTTCAAATGCATCAGCTTGTTGCAGATCAACTAAAATCGTGCTATCCATAAATAATAGCCGTTTCGTATCGCGATTTAGGTCTTCAATAGGGCAGAATAGGGCATTTTCATTGGGCAGTTCAACATTGCTCTGTAGCGCACGATAGCCATCTGCCAAGAGATTCTCAATGAGAGTCGGCGTGATGGCTTCGAGTTCATGCATCATCTTACCGATCCAATTCTTTTCACGCTCTTCATTTCCAGGATAATGTTCCGTAACAAAATCCAAGATCAGTTTTTCACCTTCCTTTTCTAATCCATCTCGGATCATGCGCAGTCCCATCGATCGGGTTTCTTCCTGATAGTAATCTTTACCGTATTCAAACTGGATATCTCCTGCAAGTGGACTTGCTTCAATTTTGGCCCGTAGCGCCATCTGACGGTTTAACAGTTCGTGTACATAGGCGTAAGTCTGATCCATACTCATTTGATTTATCATTTAAATGACTCTATTGATGATCTTGTCATGCAAAGAACACATCTGGGACAAGAAAAGTTTATGTACTAGTGCTTTGATCGATGGAGACCTCCATCAAGTACGTTTAAATAGATATTATAGGGACAGAACAAGTATTCTGTTTTTATTTTAGGTATTTTATACGGTTTAGAAAATACAAACTTTTGACCTGCCGACACGTTATATGATAAGTTACACTTAATCAATACGATCATGGCAACAAAAAATGAAAATGCAAAAGTCGGTCTAATCGATGAAGATAAACAGCCGAAGAAAAAGAAAACCATTACTTCAGTTGTGGATAAGAGACATAAGAAACAAGAAGGTGATGGCGAGGCTGGTGTTGATCCGCAAAACGAACAATTGAACGATATGCCTGAGCCGGATACCTTTCCAAGAGAACAGGTCAAAAAATAGGCTCTACCATACGTAAATTACAAATACGGGAAATCGGTCCGAGTCTGAACGATTTATTTAGGTGAGTTGTATGACCTATAAACAGGTAATCATATTTTTAATTTAATCATATTTTAAAAGAGCAGTTATGGACAGTAAAGTAAATGATCCGGAAATGATCAACGATTTGATAAAAATTAATAATGATCGAATAGCTGGATATAGAACAGCTTTAGATCTCGCGCATAGTATGCATATAGACGATCTAGGTGGAATATTTGCAAAATATATCCTCCAATCGGAGCGATTTATCACTGAACTCACACCTCATGTGATACGAGAGGGAGAGGAGCCTACAGACAGCACCATGCTGAGCGGTAAGCTGTTTAGATTGTGGATGAATATAAAAGTAAGCGTCGCTGGAAACGATCGTAAAAGTTTACTAGAAAGTTGTGAAAAAGGGGAAGATGCCTTTAGAGATATGTACAAGAAAATATTAGCGGAGGATCGAGAATCATTGTCTGTCCCTGTTCAACATTTAATAGGAGATCAGTTGAGCCGTCAATTGGTTGCTCATGATGAGGTTAAAGCACTAAGAGATGCGATATTAACATCTGATTAGTGCTATTATTTAGAATTTAGTGGACCAGGAATAAATTTCGCTCTATATTCAAATTAGGTTAATCGTAAAAAAGGGGAATTTTTCCCCTTTCTTTTTGTTTTTTAAGTGGTTGACTACATTTACGTAGCATGTTGTTGGGCTAAATTAATGATTTCTGATCGCCTTGATCAGTTCTTCTTTTTTCATGGCATGCCTTCCGGTGATGCCTATTTTTTTTGCTTCGGCAAGCAGTTCTGATTTTGTTCTCGAATCTAAATCACTCGCCTTGCCACCTTTTTTGCTAGCCTTCGGTGAGTTGGCAATGCGAGCGGACTTTTCCTTGCTCATTCCTTTCTGACGTAATGCCTCATACTGTGCATCGTCTTTGATTTGTTTTCCGTGATCTTTAGGCATGGTTTCCATTTTTAAAGTTTATAGTAGAGATGATCAGATAGTATGATCATCTTTTATTTTCGCGATATTATTTTCCTCTTCCTTTTTTGCAAAATGCTCGCGAGCAAGCTTTAGACCTATAGCGATAGCCGTTCCCTCATCGTTGCCTTCCTGCAATAGGGCATTCGCAATTTCTACAGCTTTATCCCGTATATGGACGGGCTGATTTTTATAGGACGGTGGATAGTCATTGTTGTACCAGGGCATAATTTCTCTTTTTAATGATCAAACAAATAAAATCTCAGATGAGTAAATTCCTGTCATTCGTGAACTTCGATCATCTGCCAATTCAGTTCTATTGATATAACAAATAACTCTTTATAAAGTTGATCATGCTGATGAGTCAAGGGAAATAATGATGTAGGAAATCCACGAGAGAGTAAACCACTTATAGGTAACATTTGTTCTAATGATAATAAAATACTACAAAGTATATTTTGTATTGATTTAATCCCTATTGTTATGCAATTTACCAGCTTATCCCGATCCCTACTAGTAGACCTTAAATGCAAAGGATATAATTTGTTGACCACCTACGATGCTATTAACATGTCAAATCCAACTTGGCAACCTCTTCGCATCCGCAACGTACAAGAATATCTTTTACAATTGAAATATAACGGGAGCAATATTGACCTCAAAAAACCAGCTGTTTTGATCATTGATCAGGCTTTGAATCTTTTGGAAGATAATCAACTTTCAGGAGATGTTTTGATAGAAGATGATCATGCTCAGCGTTTGCAGCAAAAGTGCAAGCTGTACGATCTCCGTTATCATTTTACGACCAATCCAGAAATTTACGATTTTTCTTTCGATCCTCAGCGCGTACTGATCCGTAATCATGCATTAAGAACGGGGGACCATGAAATCTATTTCAAATATGTTCAAATGTACTATCAGGAACATGTTTCTTATGAAATGAAAGATATGGAAGTTTTGACGGAGTCTCTAATGTGTTTAGATGCCAAGCAGGCTCAACAGTGGTTCGAAAGGAGGCAGGTCACTGTAGTAGAGTCAGATATATGGATCTGCGACCAGGATGCAATCCTTAAAGTATTGGCTGTAAAGGAACATCACCATCGATGGGAATGTCTTGATCATGCAGATGAAATGATCTATAATGTAATAAGTGTTCAGGAAGTACTACTCCTACGTGATCTTTTTTGGATAGATTCTAGAATCATGTAAAGGCTTATTGTAAATATGTTTAATATGCTTTATTTAAGCACAATATCTCTAACATCATTAACAGTAAGTGAAAGCAAAGGTTCTTTCAGATCCTTTAGTACTATGAAATAAATCACAAGTGCCCACTAGATGATTCCCGAGTCAACTCTTTAGCTTCCCTTTATAGTGGGGTATAAAAGAATGGTATCTGCTGTGGTATGAAGATAGGGTGCCATACCCTGTTGCGCATTTAAGGATTTTCGTTTGATTACCAAATCATACAATTATGGTTAAAAATAAGTTTAATATTTCAGCACCTTAAGTCTCAGATCGCATATTTTTTTTTAAAACTAAATATTTCAGCAACCATACCGAACCATTTAGCATGATCGATTGTCTTAATAGCAATGTGTTCGAGCGGTGCCGCAACAGTACTTGCAAAAGCCAATAAAAAATCAAAAAAATAGGAGAGCATAGCACATGATAAAAGAAAAAAAAGCAAAATCAGGAGCGGACTAAAAGTACAGGTTGAAATCATATAAAATTTCATATTTCAACCCTACACGAAATGCCAATAGCCAAAGGGTGTTAGCAGTTATTATTTCATTGTAAAAGGAGGATCCAACATGGTTATTACCTATAGCGACAGTTGAAGGGCCAACAACTGAGCAGCCCATTCAACTGGTGTAAACCAGTCATTTCATTTAAGCTTAACAGGCTTTTTTATTAATTTTTTAAAAATATCAATTTATAGAAAGGATCTACTTGATCTCCATAGGCTGTATTTCTCCTATTCGACTGGATCTGTATCCCTAGATTGTTAACGATTAAATCACATTTAAATATGCATAACTTATTATGTTTTAGTCATTTGTCCTGGAATTTCGTTTATCAGCGACCGCAACACCTCCTGACTCGATTTGCTCAGGACTACCGGGTGTTTTATTTTGAAGAACCCAAGATTGGGCATGCCGATCTATATGTGGTACATGCACAGGACCATGTTTGTATTGTGGAGTTGCTGATCACCAGTCATGACGAAACGACTGACAGTCGGATCCAAGCGCTCATCCATCAAGTATTAAAAGATTATCATATCCAGCAGTATATCAGTTGGTACTATACACCAATGGCACTTCAGTTTACCCGAGAGTTGAAACCTGAAATGGTAATATACGATTCCATGGATGAGCTTTCAGCTTTCAGATTTGCTCCGCCGCAACTTTTGGAATTGGAAAATGAATTATTTCAAAAAGCAGATGTCGTTTTCACCGGTGGTCACTCTCTGTTTCAGGCAAAGAAACATAGACATCATAATATTCATCCGATGCCCAGCAGTATTGATAAGCAACATTTTGGCCAGGCTAGGGGCATTCAGCAGGAACCTGAAGATCAGAAATCGATCGGATTTCCGAGATTGGGATTTTTTGGTGTTGTCGATGAGCGGTTTGACATTGAACTGCTGCGTGAAGTTTCGGTACAACGTCCCGATTGGCAGTTTGTGATTATAGGACCTGTTGTCAAAATCGATCCCAATGATTTACCAAGAGCAGCCAATATTCATTATTTAGGTCCAAAAAATTACACGGAATTACCTGCATATATTGCGCATTGGGATATGGCGTTGATTTTATTTGCTTTAAATGAATCTACGGAATTTATAAGCCCTACCAAAACACCAGAGTATCTAGCAGCGGGAAAACCTGTGATCTCAACGGCAATAAAAGATGTTGTTCATCCATATGGGAGTGCAGGATTGGTGCAGATCGTGGACAGTTCCAAGGTATTTATGACAGAAGCTGAAAAAATCTTGGCTAGTAACGAAAAAGAGCAGTGGTTGAATAAAGTAGATCGTTTTCTTGAAAATGAATCTTGGGATCACACTTATGCTAAAATGAATGCACTCATCAATCAAGTAAGAAGAAGTAATCAAGTAAAAATAAGCACTAATCAGGTGACAAATGTACAAAAGGAGATCGATCATGTATGATTTTTTAATTGTAGGCTGCGGTTTTGCCGGAGCGGTTTTAGCGGAGCGTCTTGCTGAAGAAGGAAACAAGGTATTAATCGTGGACAAACGTGATCATATTGCGGGGAATGCCTATGATTATTACAATGAAGAGGGGATACTTATTCACAAATATGGACCTCATATCTTCCATACCAATTCGGAGGAGGTATTTCGATATCTGAGTAGGTTTACCGAATGGCGCCCATATGAGCACCGAGTTTTAGGTAGTGTAGACGGTTTACTGGTTCCTATTCCCATTAATTTGACGACCATAAATGAGTTGTACGGTAAAAATCTAACTTCCGACGAGGTGACTGATTTTCTGGCATCAAAAGCTGAAAAAAGAAATCCGATCCTGACTTCGGAAGATGTCGTGGTTAATGTTGTCGGGAAAGAGTTATATGAGAAATTTTTTAAAGGATATACCAAGAAACAGTGGGATCTCGATCCTTCGGAGCTTGATGCTTCCGTAACCGCACGGGTACCCACACGAACCAACAAAGATGACCGCTATTTTACAGATAGCTTTCAGGCCATGCCGAAAAATGGTTATACGGAAATGTTCAAGAAGATGCTGTCGCATCGGAATATCAGCATCATGCTACAGACCGATTATAAGGATATTATGGACCTTATTCCTTTTAGGCAAATGATCTATACAGGACCAATCGATTCGTATTTCGATTATTGCTATGGTCAACTGCCCTACCGTTCCATCGATTTTAAATTTGAAACATTAGATCAGGAAGTATATCAGGAAACGGGAACCATCAATTACCCAACATCCAATCTCTTTACGAGAATAACAGAGTTTAAATACCTCACAGGACAAAAGAATCCGAAAACCACCATTGTATACGAATATCCGACGGCCGAAGGTGATCCCTATTATCCGATTCCGAGAAAGCAAAATCAGGAGATTTATAACCTATACAAGAAGCTTTCAGAGGAGCATCCAAATGTATATTTTACAGGTCGCCTGGGGACTTATAAGTACTATAATATGGATCAGGTAGTCGCGCAGTCACTGGTACTTTTTCGAAAAATTAAAAATCAGGAAGTCTATGTTCAGTCATGATTTTTCAGCCTCCCATCAGAGCCCTTTTAATAGTTTTCTGATGGGAGGTTTTGAATGCGCGGATCACCTCAATGCATTTGGAAACCGGGTAGATTTATTTCAGGCATCTGGGCACGATCGCTACCTCGAGGAAGATTATGATGCGCTAGTTGGCCTCGATATCCAAACGATTCGTGAAGGTATCAGATGGAGTCATGTTGAATATCAGCCTTATCAGTACGATTGGTCAGAAGTAGAGCGGATGATCACAATTGCTCAGGCTAAAAAAGTTCAGGTCATCTGGGATATCTGTCACTTTGGTTTTCCGGATGACCTGACACCCCTGCATCCGATGTTTGCTCGAAGATTTAGCCATTTGTGTCGCGAGTTTGTCATCAAATATAGAAGTCTGGTGCCAGAAGGTGTTTTAATCGTCACGCCCATTAACGAAGTCAGTTTTCTTTCCTGGTTGGGAGGAGATGTGAGAGGCACATCTCCGTACTGTACCGGGCAGGGTTGGGAGGTCAAATATGCCCTGATGAAAGCCTATATAGAAGGCATCGAAAGGATGAAAGGAGTGGATGCCTCCATAAGGATCATGATTACGGAGCCATTAATCAGTATCGTCACCAACGATCCTGAAAATCTGTTATCAGTGGTTGAAGCTGAAAAAAGACATCAGGAACAATTCCAGGTGCATGATATGCTATCTGGTGCGCTGTGTCCGGAACTGAGGGGGAAGCCTGAATATCTCGATATCATAGGTGTCAACTATTATTATAATAATCAGTGGATCAACGAGACGCATGAGATCTTACCTTGGGCCGAAGAGCCGGCTCATCCCTACTTTCGATCCCTGCAGTCGCTCATGGAAACAGTCTTTATCCGGTATGGACGACCACTTGTCATTTCTGAAACAAGCCATCCTGGAGAAGACCGTGCGAAATGGGTTCATGCCATTACAACAGCATGTATGGCTATTTTACAGTCAGGAGTGTCGCTTTGGGGTTGCTGTTTTTATCCCATTGTTGATCGTCCGGATTGGGATGATTTAGCATATTGGCATCACAGCGGAATCTATGATATTTTTGATACCAACACTCTGACACGAGTACCTGATATCAGGACGATCAGCGCAATTTTAAATTTTAAAAAACACGTCAATACCTTTCAGGCATTAACAGATACTGATTATTTACTTTTTAAGTCTAAAGTCAGTTCGCTCTAAAGGAGCAACAGTCAACTGTCATAACCATCATTAATCCTATTCATGAATTATTTAGCGTTTGAAAAATCATCAACATAAAAACAAGAGATCCAATTTAGCCGCATTAATACTTGCTGCGCAAGTTATTGGAGAATCAGCATTGGTGGAAGCGGCAGAAACGGACGATGTCTATTCTTTTGCCGAAAAAACTTTGGCCCAACTCACATCTGCCAAGCTTTTGATGGCAAGTGTTTCAGAAAGATATGGTGGTCAGGATGTAGGACTGGTACCGGGTACTAATCTAGCAATGCTGACCATTTTGAAACATATAGGCAGAGGTAACTTAGTGATGGGAAGGGTGCTGGAAGGACATATCAATGCACAGCTGTTAATCCATCAATTTGGCAGTGAAAAACAAAAAAAGCGCTTTGCCGCAGACGCCTTAAGGGGCAGGCTTTTTGCTGTGTGGAATACGCAAGCTGAGGACGGTACCGTCTTATCAAAAAACAAAAAAGGCACGTACCATTTAACGGGTTCTAAAACTTTTGCCACAGGCACTGATTATGTTACCCGGCCCATCGTCACGGCTGCAAAAAAAGATGGATCTTGGCACATGTGTGTCGTCCCCATGGAGGAGGTACATATCATCAGTGATGCGAACTGGTGGAACCCTATGGGAATGAAGGCCAGCAGAAGTTTTAAAATGACATTTGTCAAATCGTCTATTGCCAAAATAAATATGTTGGGATCAGCAGGCCAATATTATCAACAACCTGGTTTTAGCAGTGGATCGGTACGCTTTGCGGCTGTACAGTTGGGAGCAGCTGAACGGTTATTAGATGAAACAAGAACCTACCTGATCCGTTTAAACAGGATAAAGGACCCTTTTCAAAATACACGATTGGGTCAAATGGCCATTTTGGTCGAGTCAGGAAATCTATGGTTGAAGGCTGCAGCCGGTAGAATGGATCATTATATGAAAAATTCGACCAAAGCTGAGGAAAAGAAATTGATGATATATGTCAACATGATGCGAACCGCTATCGAGCAGATCTGCATCGATATCATGAATCTTTGTCAAAAATGTGTCGGTGCCCGCGGACTCAACAAGCCCTATCATTTTGAAAGAATCATCCGTGATCTCAGTACTTATCTGCGGCAACCCGCTCCTGATACCGTATTGGCAGAAGTTGGCGAATATATCTTACACAATGGTGTTGCTGCCGACGAAATGTGGAATCTAAGTATTTATAAAAAGAAAAATAATGAATCAAGAAAAGTATAATCATATCCCACTGGCGCCCGAACAGTGCGTCACAGGATTTGGCACCACGCTGATTGTTGCTCCACATGCCGATGATGAAAGCTTAGGATGTGGGGGAGTAATCTCCCTATTGCGCAAATATGGGCAGAGGGTATATATCGTCCTGTTGAGCGATGGAACACGGTCACATCCAAACAGCAAAGCCTATCCTCTTGAAAAACTGCGAGATTTGCGGGAGAAAGAATTGCTAGATGCAGCGGAAATCCTTAGAGTACCACCGGAAAATATTATTTTTTGTCGATATCCAGACAGAAATGTGCCTACGATCCATAGTGAAGGATTTGATGGAGCAGTACAAAATATCGCGAAACTGCTAGCGATCGTACAACCGCAAAGTATATTTGTTCCATGGCGGAGAGATCCACATCCTGATCACCGCGCTGCTTTTCAGATCATAGAGGCTGCTGATACTGCTGTCGCAAAAATATATGAATATCCGATTTGGCTGGAAGAATTAGGTGTCGCGGGAGATGAGCCAACACAGGAGGAGTCCATACCTTTTCGTTTAAATATTAGCCAGGTGCTGCATCAGAAACAAGAAGCGATAGCACAGCATCGTTCTCAAATCACGGATCTGATCAGTGACGATCCAGAGGGATTTAGACTTTCACCAAATATGCTGAGTCGATTTGCTGTACCGTATGAAACATTTTTTATATCAAAATCATGAGGGAAAAAAAATCTTTAAATTTGGATTACTTTAAGGATATCTATGATAGGAGCGAAGATCCCTGGAATTTTGAAACCAGCGCCTATGAGGCTGCAAAGTATGCGGCAACGATCGCAGCTCTTCCGAATAAACAGGAGGAGCGAGTTTTAGAGGTGGGGTGTTCGATCGGCGTTCTTACGCGGCTTCTCGCGCAAAGATGTACCTATTTACTGGCTATAGATGTTTCGCAAAAAGCGTTGGATATTGCCAATAGACGATGCGAACACGTCAGGAATGTAACGTTTAAAAAAGCAAGTTTTCCAAAGGAATTACCAGCAGATCAATTTAATTTAATTATGGTCTCAGAAGTTGCCTATTATTTGTCAGCAGCAGATTGGAAAGCTGCTATAGGTGCTTTGTATGAAAGATTGGTATCTGGAGGTCATATTGTTCTTGTCCATTGGCTCCCTGAAGTACCCGATTATCCTCAAACAGGGGATGAAGTACATGATCGTTTTGAGCAATTGATGCGGGACAAAATGAAATCTGTTTTTTCCAACAGAGCAGAAAATTATCGCATTGATGTCTGGGCTAGATCTTGATGGGCGTATTCCTCCAGTTTGGCCTGTAAATCTGTTATTGCTGTATCGATATGGACTGCCGGAAATTCCTGTTGATCTTGGATCTGTCCGAGTTGCATGATTGTTCCATACCATGTTCCAAAATATCGGCTGTTCTTAAAAGTGGTCATTAAGTCACTATCGATGGCCACTTCCGGAATTATTTTGGTCATCTCTAGATAGAAGTCAAATTCGGGCCGGTCTTTTAGTTCCCACACGTGGAGCAGGTTTTTCTTCCGATGGAGCCTGTGGACAATGGATGTACACGACTCTACAAAATATTCTTCTACTTGGTTTCCTAAGTTCTTCCAGGCATTCAATTGGTAGGAAAGACCAATTTCGGCCCGACCGATGCATCTAGCCGATGTATGGACCTGGACTAGATGACTATGTCTAATTTTGGCATCTACGCTTTCTAATCGTTCAAAAAATGCGCAGTCCTCCAGTTGGTCAACGATGGGAACACCTCCTGATCGAGCGTAGCAATCTGTGGTAATCGCAAAACTACCATTGAAATGTTGATGATGTCTGGGTACAGGGTCAACAGCAGGATCGATGATTTTCGCCTCTAGCTCAGCAATTAGGAGGTGATATTTTTCGTCTTTAAAATGATGTAAACGTGTAAATTCGTCCAGGCCTTCTAGCTCATCATCAGCAAGTAATATTCTTCCTCCGACGACCTCAGCTCCCTGCTCTATTTCCCAGTTTGTCTGTGCAATCCAGTCTGAGGCTACCGTCGTATCAGCATCTGTCGTTAGCAGGATACCGCCACCATTTTGAGATAGTCGGGCATAAGCGCATTCCATCAGTTTTCTGCGGATGTAGCCGATATTGGCTTCGCTCGGTTCTAATATCACCTCCTGCAAATGAATATGAAGGTGTGGATGGTCATGTTGAAAATCTTTAATGTAGTTGACGGAGCGGTCCGTACAATTATTGGCCAAAACTAATACTTCAAATACATCTGGGTCAAGCGGATTACCCGATCGATCAACCTGTACAGCAAAAGAGGAGAGTGTATTCCAAATATAGGTTTCCTCGTTCTTCACTGGAATAACGATACTGAATTTTACGCTCGGCGAGATTGCTGATCGAGAGAAAAAAGTATCATGTTGTGCGGGATTTTTCATCATATTTTATTTTTCAGTACGCATTTAGATCTTTTAATACATAACGCATTATCCACTACCTGAAAGATTTCGCTTGCGTCTCTTCAGAAAACCGAGAACTTACAAATAAATACAATTCAAATACCAATTCGTTCATATCCATTTGATAAAATTGGTATGATCGACGACAGGTAGGAATTGCCATCATATTTTATCAATTGAAGTTATAGAATAAAAACCAATGGACAATTGTAACTGCTATTTTTTCGTTATTTTTATACATCAGTTTAAATGAGAGTGGGCGTACAAAAAAAGCAGGTAGTGAGCAGTCCGATGTTTACTTGCCCGTATTGAGCGCTAATAAAAATATAAATTAGAAAACATGATTCATATTAAGACCAAACGTGAAAAAATGAATGCGGTATTTATGAAGCACCACTTGAAGGGTTTGCCTTTCGATGCGGTGATTCACCATTTCAGCGAAAAAGATCAACACGAGCACATTCATGATCATCCATTCAGTTTCACGACCCATATCTTAAAAGGGAGTTACGTGGAACGGATTTATGAAATTCATGCAGACGGAACTTATACGACGTCGATGCATCATCGAAAAGAAGGAACTTCACATTTTGTGGCAGCAGGCACCATACATGAGATTATGGAGTTGCCAGAAGGGGAGTGCTTTACACTTATTAGACCTTATGAAAAAGAGCGGGAGACCTCTTTCTACAGATTTGAAAATGGCAAGGTATTCATAAGACGGTGGAATCAACGTAAATTTAGAGTATACGGGACCTAGAAAATCCTTTTATAAATTGATCTATATGACCAATACGATCGACGAGTTCCACTGCCAGATCCGTAAAGTATCCAACGCCAATGGGTTATTCGGTTCGGATACGACGCTGATTTATATAGCATAAAAAATATTACAAAGAAATGAACGAAGGCATGGACAATTGGGCAATAAAGGCGCAAAAATTAGCGATTCGGTTTCCGGGAAGAATGGTGTTAGATTTACAGTAATAAAAATGTTCAATTACCGCCCGAAGGCGCGGTAATTGAACAATTAACATAGTTTGTATTACACTGTCATGATCACTTTTCAGTCCCATTGAAATACTCAGATACTCACTTCTTTTTTTATAACTATGTTTAACAAATATAGTTCAGGTTTAAGGATAACCTTATTTTTCCATAAAAGTACGTTCTGGTTCAAAACCTACAGCACCTACTTATTTAGAGGTTTATTAACCTAATTTCATATTTTTAGTGCCACTATTTTTTTCGACTCATACCTGACTTCAAAATGCTACGTTATGGTTGACCTCCACCACCGGCAGATCCATAAATTTGTCCTGTGGCATAACTTGCGTCATTGGCTGCAAGTTGTACATATATTGAGGCCAATTCTGCAGGTTGTCCAGGTCGTTCAAGTGGGGTGTCGCTACCGAAATTGACAAGTTTTTCCATTGTTGCCCCGCCACTAACCTGTAAGGCGGTCCATATTGGGCCTGGAGCAACACCATTGACACGGATTCCTTTAGATCCCAGCTGTTTTGCCAAAGAACGTACAAAACTTGTATTTGCAGCTTTTGTTTGTGCATAATCGAATAAATCTGGAGAAGGGTCTGTCGCTTGAACTGAGGTGGTAGCAATAATGGAAGATCCTGCCTTCAGATGTGGTAGAGCTGCTTTAGTAAGCCAGAAAGGAGCATAAATATTAGTTTTCATTGTCGCATCAAAATCCTCCGAGCTGATATCAAGAATGGATGGCCTAGTTTGTTGTCGACCTGCATTGTTGACAAGAATATCGAGCCCACCGAGTCCAGCTACGGCTTCGGTAATCAATTTTTTACAAAAATTTTCATCCCGGAGATCACCTGGTATTGCCAATGCTTTGCGGCCTTCTTTTTTAATCAGCGCAATCACTTCTTTAGCATCAGCTTCTTCAGCAGGTAAATAATTAATGGCTACATCTGCACCTTCTCGAGCGTAAGCAATTGCAGCAGCTCTTCCCATTCCTGAGTCGCCACCTGTGATTAATGCTTTACGTCCGTTTAGTCTGCCTGAGCCGCGATAGGAAGTTTCTCCATGGTCAGGCCTTGGATTCATTTGACTGGCAAGTCCTGGCCATGGCTGAGATTGTTCTTTAAATGGAGGTTTGGGAAACTTCATTCTTGGATCTTCCATATCGTATCCAAGTTTTTGCTTTGTGGACGAACTCTCATTTCCCATTAACGGTGTAACTGCTAATGTGGCAATACCAGCTCCGATACCGCCGATTACTTTACGTCTACTGATTTTGTTTTCTTCATTTATCATAGCACTAAATTTTATTTGCAAATTGGACGTTTCAAACGTTCAGCACAATATTGAGAATAATTGTATGAAAGCGCTTTAAGTAGCGGTTTTGTATCCAATTAATTTTGTTTATTCCATTAATAAACATGTGGAAAGGCTTGAAAGTTGTCAGGTAAAATACTGGTTTTTCGCGATTTATATACCTTTATTGACGCAATCAGGTATTGACGCAATCAGGAATTCCTAAAACTATTACAGTAAAAAAGTTAAAATCAATACACGACACAATTAAAACTAATTTTTATATTTTTTAGGACAAAAAAGATCTAGAATGACTTTAGCAATTAGAGAAGTGATCATAAGATTTTTTCATAGCAGCTCAATCTAATGTTGAAGCTACAGCAATTCAACGAGGAAATTAAAATAGGTGTTTATCTTACTAGTGGGCATTTTTTTTCAACAACTTTTATAAATTTTCAAAGCGAATTTTTACAGATGGCCTTATATGTTATACTTACTGTTTAGCTCAGGCAGATTGGTTATGCCCAGTCAAAATATATCGAAAAACACGAAGAAGTAGACCCAGACCTCGCAAAGCCCGATGCTGTAAAATGCGGAGGCTGGAGATTGTCGATTAACCAAAATTCTCTAGCCATTTCTTTTATATTGTTATTTCTGATCAGTTGGGCAGGAAATTTACACGGCAGTTTATTGATTATAATCAAGAGCAACTCCTTAAAAATGAACCTGCAAAAACTTTAATTGATTTTCTGAAAGAACCTCTTTTTTGGTTTGAAACATTTCAAAATTGGCAAAGTGAATTTCTATCTGTTGCAACAATTGTAATTTTAACTATTTTTCTCCGTCAAAAAGGTTCTTTTGAATCCAAGCCCGTGGCTCCCGGGCATCTGGAAAGAGATAAATAAGGCACAAAATCGGCTAATGGCATAGCATACGGGACGTGTCATTTCATATTTTCTAAATATATCTTCCGGCAATGAGGTCAAGTTTTCCCCATTTGTAGGTCAGGTACTCGCCTTTCAAAAAGTGGATCCCTTCAGATGCATCCGTCAATTCGGGTATGGCAGATACCCCTTTTCTATGGAGGTCTTTAAAAAACTGGCTAAAAGCTCTTCTTTACTTTTTCTCATGGCTTAATTTTATAATGGTGTTCTGGCTAAAAAAGACCTGTAAGATATAAAAAGATTTGTTATAAAGGGCTATTCAGGGAAAACTAACCTATAGGAGGGACGAATGACCAATAGGAGGGATGAATGGTTATTTGACCTACACCTTCTGCTGGTTTTAACCATTCAACGTGGCTAATGGATCATATTTGCCCCAAATCGCTATTGATCAAAATCTTCTGCATTTTTGGATATCAGCTGATAAATGAATAGAAGGTTTAACTTAAAATTGAAAATGATGGAAAACGACATGCAAACGCTGGATGACATCTGGATCGCGGGCTACACCGTCTTCGACCTCATGGAAGATGAACCCATGTTTGTGTAGCTAAACGCAGCCGCAACAAACGCTGCTACTGCGATGCGGATGTCGAGCGGCTGCGTCAGCATTATCGCGGATAAGGCTCCAACTCTTTGTATACTGAGCTGCATGCAGCGTCTGTGATCCATCGTCTCTCGCACCTAGAGAGACGATTTTTTGTGGAACTGGAAATGGGGGGTGTTCTCCTGTTTTTATAGTTTTCTTCTGACTTTCTTCTAACCAACTTCTACCTTTTCTTCAGTGCGCTTCGACCGGGCTTCGAGGCTCCTTCGACTCAACCGCATGAAAAGTCGAAGCCAGCTCGAAGCGGACTCGAAGCGCACTCGTAGCCAGCTGGGCAATAGGCAGAAATTGGTCTGCTATTGATGGGCTGTTGATAGATCTCTTAATGCAAAAATTTCCTGTTTTCAATTTATTTTCTGTCGCATGCAGTCGGTCATCGGTCAAAAACACGATGCCGATCGGTCAAGGCTCGGTCTTTCAACTTATTGCTATTGATTCCTGATTTAATGCGTCTTATGTTTGTTATGTCAATGGATGATACCGGTATAAAAAAAACCTTGACTTGAATTAAAAAAATATGGGAACAATTGTACATGGAGCAAATGGTGGCTTTAAGGGTAAAGCCGGCTCCGTAATCGGGAGTAGCTGGAAAAGTATCAACTACATCAAGGGTCTTTATAAAAAAAGATCCAAGCCCTCGTCGCAACAGCAGATGGTGCAGCAGGAAAAATTCAAAACATTGATGCGTTTTCTACTGCCGATCAATGTCTTTTTGCAGATCGGGTTCGGTCGTAAAAATATGGAAAAAGTAACGCCGATCAATGCGGCTTTTCAGTTTAATCTCAAAAAGGCGATCAGAGGCACTTATCCCAACTTTGAACTCGACTATGCCAAGGTCAGCATCTCCGATGGTACGCTGTATGGTGCAGGGACGCTCGGTGTGCTGTACACCGCAGGTGAGCTCAGCTTCACCTGGGATACGGGTGTCAGCGACAACTTCAAGACCTATGGCGACGACCTGGTGTACGTATTGGCTTACCATCCGGAAAAAGATGAGTTTATGTCGACTCCGAATCCGGGGACGCGTGCCAATGGGGAAATCAACTTTATCGTTTCGGATCATCTGCAGACAGGTTCGGTTCACACCTGGATTTTCTTGTCCAACCGGTCGAAAACCAGAGTATCCAAAAGTGTGTATCTGGGAGAGGTACAGCTCGACTAATGCACCTATGGGGTCAGGCCGATCTGGCTTGCCCCCTGATTTCAAAAGATCAATAGATATGGCTAAAAAAATAGGCAGTCCTGCACAAGAGCGTGCAAGGGCTGCATTTAAAGCGGGGATTGCCTACCTGGTTCCGCTGAAGGACTTGGTCGAGAAAGGCTATGCTGAAAAGGCTAAACGAAAAAAATCATTTGCATCAGCGCTCGCGCTGGGCCATCTGCTGCGTACGGCGATCCACATTGTGGATGGTGAGCCGCAGGTGGATCCATCCAAAGTGCTACTGAGCACGGGTACCGTGGCTGATGTGCAGGTTGACCACATACACCGTTACCCCGATCGGATTGAAGTGACACATTGCTGGTTTCCTGCCGCATATAGTGCCGCCGATGATTACCTGACGCTCTGTGCCTATCAGGTAGAAAAAGGGTATGCTTTTCTCAATGAGCTGACCTGGAGGAGGCGGGAGGGTAAAGTCATCTTACCCTTGCGAAAAGAATTTCAGGATGATGGCCTGCACCTCTATCTGATGGTGGCAGAACGTACGGGACAAAAATATGCACGTTCGCAATATTTAGGTTATTCAACAGCATGAAAACAAAACATATCCTGCTGCTCCAACGGATTTATGGGGCAAATGGAACAAATGGAACTTTGACGTATCGCGGTGAGCTGATCTGCCATACGATCGAACTGCCAGATCGCAATAATATTCCTCGGATCAGCTGCATCCCGACGGGTCAATATCGATTGCAAAAACGGCGCTACCCCAAACATGGGGAGCAGATCGGTATTCCGCATGTGCTGGGGCGGGAGGCGATTTTGATCCATGCTGCAAATGATGCGCAAAAAGAACTGCTGGGCTGTATCGCTCCCGTCACGACCCTCACGGGTGAAGGAAAAGGACATGCAAGCGGTCAAGCGCTGGCCAAACTCAAGGCGCTGGTCTATGCTTTTTGGGAAAAAGGTGAGGAGGTGTATTTGGTGATTAAGTGACAGAGTAACGAAGTGATCAAGTGACCAGGTAACGAGTGATCAAGTGACGGAGTGATCAAGTGACGGAGTAACAAGTAACCAAGTAACGAGTGATCAAGTAACGGAGTAATAAGTGATCAAGTAACGGAGTAATATGTGACCAAGTAACGGAGTAATAAGTGATCAAGTAACGAGTGATCAAGTGACGGAGTGACTTTCTAACCTACTAACTCCTTCACTTTCTAGCTTCTGACTAACATTCAAAACATGAAAAAAATAATAACAAAAATAAACCGTGCGCTGCAGGTGGTCCTGCTTGCGCCGATTAAATGGCCTGGTAAGGCCTTACAGATGTTCAAATATATCGCACTGGGGCTTGGTGTGGTGGAAACGGTGTTGGACGATCCAGACAAAAAGGAAGCGGAGGAGTCTCCGCCAACGGAGAAGGGCACCGCGCAAAAAGAAAAGGAGGTGCCCGATGAAAGGGAATGATATCCGGATCGGGACGCTCGGTGGCACGCTGTGTTCCATCTACGCGAGCTTTTCTTTTGGTGACCTCTTGCAGACGGCACTTATGGCCGTGGTCGGTACGGCCGTAAGCTATCTGACCAGTAGGCTATTGGGAAAATGGAGGCGTAAATAGCAAGAAAGAATAGGCTTATGTTGTGTCATGCATAAGCTTATTCGTTTTTCCGGATCAGATTGTGGATGCTTATCATAGACCACTTTCCTAAGTTGTTCGCTTTGACAAGCGATGTTTCTCGATATCATTTTATAGCTGGGATGCAATTGTTATCTGTCATTTTCGAACTTTCTTGTGGTCAGTTTGTTATACTGGAGATGGTCTTCAGGACATGTGCACATCCATGTCCGGACAAGCTTTTTTTCAGTCCATGATAAAAAATAGACGAATAGGGCATCTTCATTTTGAACTTAAATCTCTTGAACAATGGCTTTAGATAAATACCGAGAAAAACGAGCGCAGGATAAAACGACCGAACCCTTTGGAGGTCAATCTTCGGGTCAGGAATTACGGTTCGTAGTCCAGAAACATGATGCTTCCCACTTGCACTATGATTTTCGGCTGGAAATGGAGGGAGTACTCAAAAGTTGGGCTGTTCCGAAAGGTCCATCGCTCGATCCGGATATCAAGCGACTGGCCATGATGGTCGAAGATCACCCTTATGATTACCGAACGTTTGAAGGCATCATCCCAAAAGGACAATATGGGGGTGGTACGGTGATTGTTTGGGATGAAGGGACTTACGAACCTGCTGAACCGGTAGCGGGAGACCTCAAAAAACAAGAAAAAGAACTGCTAAAGCAGTTAAAAGCCGGCAAATTGAAATTTAAACTCAACGGTAAAAAGCTCAAAGGCGAATTTGCTCTGGTGAAAGCTTACGGGAAATCTGAAAACAGCTGGCTCTTCATGAAACTGAAGGATAAGTACGCCAGTAAGAAAGATATCACGCTAAAAGACAAGTCGGTTATTTCTAAAAAAAGTATTGCCCAGATGGAGAAGTCCCCTGATCACGTCTATGGCAAGAAAATCATCAAAAAAGGTAGTACGGCAAAGGACAAACCTGCTGGAAAGAAAAAAGCAGCTGCCCGTATCGACGAGCAGATCGCAGATGCTGGAGAAACGGAGCGAACGGATGTCGATGTAGCGAAACTACTGAAAAAGGCTCCTAAACAAGCATTTTATAAGCGCGTAGAACCGATGCTTGCGACACTTACGGACGAGCCTTTTGACCATGATGGGTGGCTGTACGAAGTAAAATGGGATGGCTATAGGGCCGTTTCATTTCTGAAAGGTGAAGAGGTCGAGATCAAATCACGCAATGATAAGAGCTTTAATGAAAAATTTTATCCCATCTACCAAGCCCTAAAGTCCATGAAGCTCGACGCGGTTTTAGATGGTGAAGTCGTTGTCGTAGGAAAAGAGGGCCATGCCAATTTTGGTGCCCTGCAGAACTGGCGAAGTGAAGCAGATGGAGAATTATTGTATTATGTTTTTGATATCTTATGGTACAACGGCAAGGACCTCACACACCTGGCCCTGTCCGAAAGAAAGGGGATACTCGAAGAGATTTTGCCCGAAAGTGATCTTATCAGATTGAGCACTCCGTTTTACACTTCAGGCATTAAATTTTTGGAATCGGCAAAAAAGATGGGATTGGAAGGGATTATGGCAAAACGCATGGATAGCCTTTATCATAGCCATACCAGAACAAAAGACTGGTTGAAAATTAAAGCCAACCAACGTCAGGAGGTCTTAATCGGCGGTTTCACTAAAAATGAAGGTTCCAGTAAAGCATTCAGTAGCCTCCTCGTCGGTGTCTACCAAGACAAAGACCTGGTCTACACGGGCAAGGTGGGCACCGGTTTTAGTGACAAACTGCAACTGGAGCTGCTCGAAAAATTTAAAAAGCTGACCCGCAAAACTTCTCCCTTTAGTACAAAGCCCGATGTCAATAAAGCTTCGCGGTTTCGTCCAGATCCGCCGCATGCGGATGTTACGTGGCTGAGACCACAGCTCATCTGCGAAGTGAGCTTTACAGAAATGACAGCAGATGCTGTGATGCGTCATCCTTCATTTCTCGGTTTACGGGAAGACAAGGACCCCAAAAGCATCGTATTGGAAAAAGAGTTATCGACCCGTCAGGTTGTCGACGGATCGGATGATCAAATAACCATAGCTCCAGGAAAAATGAAAAAGACTTTACTGAATCCGAAGGATCAAACACAGGTCAAAAAAATCAACAAACATGAACTCAAGTTCACCAACCTCGATAAGATTTTTTGGCCTAAAGAGAACATTGCAAAACGTGACCTGATCAATTACTACCATCAGGTGGCCCCCTATATATTGCCCTATTTAAAAGATAGACCGCAGAGCATGAACCGTTTTCCCGACGGTATAACAGGGGAGGGATTTTATTTTAAAAATGTAACCGATAGTGCTCCTGATTGGGCAGAAACCTACTTATATACAAGCGAAACGGATGACAAAGACAAGCAGTACCTCGTCGGGAAGGATGAGGCGACCTTGCTGTATATGGCCAATCTAGGTTGTATCGAAATGAATCCCTGGAGCAGTACGGTCAAAAAACCGGACCATCCGACCTTTTGTATTATCGACCTTGACCCCGGTAATAATTCATTTGATCAGGTGATCGAGACGGCACAGGTGACCAAAGAAATACTGGATAGCATGCATGTACCCTGCTACTGCAAAACAAGCGGCTCTACCGGTCTGCATATCTATATTCCTTTGAATAATAAATATACGTATGAACAGTCCAAAGAATTTGCCCGCGTCATCGTGACGCTCATCAATCGACAGCTTCCAGACTATACGACGTTGGAACGTACCATCAAGGACCGCAAAGGGAAGATGTACCTGGATTTTCTGCAGAACAGACCGCATGCTACCATTGCTGCTGCGTACTCGGTACGGCCCAAACCTGGTGCCACCGTTTCGATGCCCCTGCATTGGGACGAAGTTAAAAAAGGCTTAAAAATGAGCGATTTCACCATTTTTAATGCATTGGAACGACTTGAAAGTGAAGGCGACATCTTTAAACCAGTTTTGGGTAAAGGCATTGATCTCAAAAAGATCATCGACGACTACAGCAAAAAGTAGCTTGCAACCGTACGAAAAGGCAATGGTGGGATCCCGTCCATTGTTTTTATAAACCATTTTTAGGTCTATTGGATAACCGCTGGCTCGTCCTAAAAAGGCTATTTGGCATCTCCTAGATCATAGAAGGATTGCTACCGCGCTATGCACTTTTTGCGTAGCATCCTATCGTACGCTTGAGACTGATGGAGACCAATAGCAGGCGAAAGAAACAACTTGGGTTAATGCCATTGACAATCTTGCCAATCGGTCAACATATGGAAGAGTAATCCGACAGCAATAATGCGCGTTTTTGGAAAAAAAAGTAACACGAAGTATACTGCAATGGCATAATAGGAGTGAAGTGGATGATAGCCTATGCTACAACGCCCAGGGTCGAAGATCGGTGTCGCTAACAAATGATCCAGATCCACGAGCATCGTACCGATCATAATCAACCAGGCGCGTTTCCATTGTTCTCTAAAAAACAGATAAGCCAATAATCCTGGGACTAAAAAATGTAAGCTGTAATGAACAAGCGGTTGTAAGTACTGTAATCTGTCAAGATCCATGGATAAACAAAATATTAAATGAACGCTGGGCTTTATAAACGCTTTACTTAATGCAAATATAGCATCCAGCCGCAGAAACTGACTTAAATCTGGATAAATTTATCGATTTGTACCAAATGGATAGGATAAGCAGTCAGGTAGAAGATGTTTATCTATCACTTCATAGTATTAGATTCTCATATTTTCAAAATGAAAAAAGCCAGCTTTAAGTAAAAAAGCTGGCTTTTGTTATAAAATGAAAATTTGGGATACTTTTTTAACATGTAAAACTAACACAACCACAACATGGTGTGGAAGAAAATTTTCTTGCTATTTTAATTTCCATATTTTTTAACCTTTATAGGGCTTCTTTGCCGCTTCGATCAACTCCTTCATTTCTAGTTTTATATAGTCAACATTCGGAGTAGATCCGGTTAAGAAATACCGAATATTTCCCTCCTTATCGATAATAAATTTAGCAGGAATACCTTTCACACCAAATTTAGCAGCCATTACCTCACCAGTTTGAGGATCTTTTTGATCATCAAAAAGAACTTCAAAAGGATAATTATTTTTTGTTATAAAAGCCAACACATTTTCTTTATAATTTTTGTCGCGTTCCCAAGTATTCATAAACAGGAATTGAACATCTTTATCATTTGCATATGATTCCTGCGCAGCTTTCATACCCGGAAATGAGCGCACGCAAGGCTGACACCAAGTCGCCCAGAAATCAAGGACGACAACTTTTCCTTTTAAACTGGCCAGCGACACTTTTTCACCTTTTAAATTGAGCAACTCAAAATTCGGAGCAGGTTTGAAGGTCTCCATTTCTTTAATATGGTCACGTATATTCTGTGTTAACGTTTCTTTTAATGATGCATTGAAATTTTCGTAACCCTGAGCAGACCCGTTCAATTCCAAGTAGAGTTTTTTAAGATCATTCTCAACAGCAAATTGTCCTTTAGTATATAATTTCGTCAAGATATTATACGCCTCCAGTTTCCGTCCTGTTCCCATCAACGATTTATAGTAAACCATTGCTAATCCGTCAGCTTGTTCAGGAGCCGCTTTTAGTGCATTTTCTATGTATCCAAGTGCATCGTTATATTTTTTTTGAGCTACTAAGATATTGACATAAGCAGACATAGAGCTGGCATATCCCATAGAAGCGAATCTTGCTTTATTGTCTTTCTGATCCTCGGGCAGGCTTAGGTAATAATAACTGTCATCCATAGCAGTTTTTAGGAGCGGTGCTGCAGTTGCTGTATCTCCTGCCGATAATAATATCTGACCTACGGGCAGATATCCATTGCCACGCCAAAATTTTTCTTTCATTTCGCCAAGGTAATGGATAGCTTTAGGAGCATTTCCATCATTTGCAAATCCCTGTGCTAAATTGGCTAGAACATAATCATAGGTCAAAAGTTCTTCGCTGAAGTTTTTGGCTGGCCACTTCTTGTTCAGATCATGATAAGCTTTTTCCTTCTCTTGGACAGTAGGTGCGTTGTAAAAAACATTGGTGATAAAAGCATCGCGGGTCAGTGATCCCTTAGGATACTTTTTCTTCGCAATAGCTTCTACCGAAGCCTGTTGCTCTTCCTTTCCCAATGATCGTAGGATATTGATTGTTGTGCGGAACTCTTGCTCTGTTTTATAGCCCTTAATTTCGGTTAAAAGTACATTTGTAAGCGAATCTTTTTGAGCTGTGCTGCCTTTTTCTATTATAGGGAGATATTTTTGAAATTTGTCCCCCGATGCCTTTTGTGCCATAGCATTAGCTAGGGCAAAAGTCAAGGCAATGGTTAAGATTGTTGTTTTCATTTTTTAATGATCTGTTATTGGTAATAATTTACTGTTATTGGTAATAATTTAGTTTTCGTATCCAGGATTTTGCGTCAGTTTAGTGTTGATCAGAATTTGAGCCTGTGGAATTGGAAAAAGCACATCTGTAGATTGCCAGTTTGCTTTAACGGGTGAAAGCACTGCAGTGGCACGTTCAGTCCGTTTAAGATCAAGCCAGCGATGACCATACTCGCCAAAAAATTCATGAAGTCGCTCTGTTTCTATCGCGGTCAATAATTGTGTTTCGTTACTGCCACTAGGGATAGCCGTTAATCCGGCACGAGTACGCACAGCATCAATGTCAGATCGTGCACCGCTAAGATTATTGAGTTTGCATCTAGCTTCCGCGCGTATCAGGTACTGTTCTGCCAACCGTAGCATGATATGATATTCTGCACCTGTTCCAGAAGCTACTTTATACTTCGTGATGGCATAGTAGTTTTTACCTGAAATGGTTTTAAGACTTGTCCAATTTATTTTTCTTAGATCAGTTGTGGATGATGACTCGAAACTGTTGTATACTGCATCGGGAAGCGTATAACCTGGGACAGCAGTCGCCGCCGTAATATAGTTTGCTCCGAAAGTTGTGACACCCGTCAGATTTCCCAACTGAAGGATAACTTCGTTGCTCGTGTTTTGGAAGTTTTTGTCTGGAGCAGGCATACCATAATCAGATGACTGCAATACTTTGGTTGCATACAATTCGGCATTTTGATAGTCTTTTTGATATAAATATACTCTAGCCAATAGGGCGCTGGCGGCAGCTTTATTGGCCCGTCCTCTTGGACTGGCAGTTGCATCATAGTTGGTCTGCATTTTACTCTCTGCATCTTTGAGGTCACTGACGATCTGATCATAGACCTGCTGTTTACTTGCCCGTGGTAGAGAAGCATCTTCAAATGCATAGAGGTCATTCCGCAATTGTAAAGGGACATCACCATATAAATTCACAAGATAGAAATAAGCATAAGCTCGAAAAAATTTAGCTTCACCTATCAGCTGATCTTTTATAAGTGGCGTGAGGGAATTGGATGCATCCAAGCCTGAGATGGCATTGTTGGTATTCTTGATCAATTGATAACTATTATACCACAGGTTAGCGACATTATTGTTTGTATTTAAGATATTGTTACTTGCAAACTCTGTTATACCGGCATCTGTCGCATTATATTGAAGATCGTCTGCCGCTATTCCAGTAAAGAATGTCGTCGTGCCAGACAAGTTAATATTTAATACTGTGCTATACAATCCACGGATCACACTGTTTGCGGATGCATCCGATGCAAACGCATCTCCAGTGATAACTTGAGTCGGTGGAGCACCAAGATCCACAAATTTTTCGCAAGAACTAAATAAAAGTGCTCCATTGGTCAGGATCAGCGATATGATGATTTTATTGTTTAATTTCATTGTTGTACGTTTTAAAATTGACAGTTAAATCCAAAGACAATTGTGCGCAATGGAGGTAGCACTTGTGCGATAGTGCCCGTGCCTAAACCAGAGGGACCGCCCTGGACGGTAGTTTCCGTATCCAGTATATACTTGTTCTTTGCCCAGGTAAACAGATTCTGGCCCTGCATAAAGACATTGCAATTGGACATTTTCAATCGCGAAGTCCAGCTTTTGGGCAGGCTGTAGGAAAGGTTTATAGATCTCAATTTAATATAAGATGCATCCCCGTAGACAGCATCAGAGCTACTGTATAGATTGTATGAATTGTTTAAAGCAGTTCCTGCAGGCGTAGAAGTTGGTGATGACGGTGTGATCGCTCCAGGAATATCTGTATTCGGATTTGTTGGAGACCATCTTCCAAGCCAGTATTCATTCTGGTTAACCATTGCTCCAGGTCTTGTATTTAAAATTTTGGTCACTCCAAATCGATGGTTAAACTGGAAAAATACACCCAGCTCAAATCCTTTGTATGAAAACGTATTGTTAAATCCTCCATAAAATGGTGTTCCTAAGTCAGCAACATAGCGGTCGTCTCCATTGATAACGCCATCACCATTGCGGTCTTCATAAGTAGCGCTGCCAGTTGCTTCATCTACCCCCTGATAATGATAAAGACGGATCAGATTGAGCGGTTCTCCAACGAGAAAACTGCTCGCATAGAATGTATTTTCAATTCCTGGAAATTCCACTAATTTATTTTTATAGAATGTGAAGTTGGTCGATGTTTTCCATGTGAAATTTTCCGTAGCAATATTGGTGGTATTCAATTCCAGTTCCAGTCCCGTATTTTGAATCAGTGCAGGAAGATTGGCCTTATAACTATTATAGCCCACTTGAGTACTTAGGATAACGTCTGTAATCTGGTCGCCTGAGCGGTTTCTAAAATAGTTACCTGTGAACAAAATACGGTCTCTCAAGAAACCAAGGTCAAGGGCAAATTCCATCTTTTTGGTTGTTTCCCATTTGATATATTCATTAGGCAGTGTCCCAATGTTCATCGAGGGATTATTTAGATAAGCTGTAGCAGAGGAGTAAAGCGGCAGATACATATAGTTTGATATCTGATCATTCCCGGTCGTACCATAACTTGCTCTCAGTTTACCGAAACTGAGGAACGGCAGCTTGTCCTGCACAAAATCTTCTTTGCCAAATACCCAGCCAAGGCCTATCGCGCCGAAATTTCCAAACCTGTTTTTTGGACCAAAACGTGAAGAACCATCTCTTCTAAATGTTCCGTTAAATAAGTATTTCTCATTCCAGTCATAATTCACTTTTCCAAATACTGCATTGTATTTGTAATAAACAAGATTGTTGTTCGCGGTGAATGTTCCTGCCGCACTGAGCGATCCTAAAAGTGCATCATTGCTATAATTAGATCCATTAGTTGTCTGTGAGCGGGAGGAATTCTGCTGGAAACTCGTACCGATTAATGCTGTTAGTTTGCCTTGACCTATATTTTTGACGTAATCCAGTGTGGGTTCGATAATCCAGTTCTCCGCTTTTGTATTGGAAAAAGCCGATGAGCCCAATGGATTCGTGAGGGTATTATTTAAGGATGAAATCGGTGTCTGGTTATTTTGGTTGAGCTGTGTTATGGTGTACCCAAAATTTGTTTTAACGGTCAGCCCGGGGATAATCTTATAGCTCAGGTTTGCATTTGAAATGAGGTTGTTAGTCGTTCCTATATATTTTCTGTTGAGCATAGCAATAGGATTGTTGATCCCTGCTGATGAGGGTAGCCAATAAAATCTTCCATTGTCGTCATAGATAGGGTAGTTAGGAGGCAGGTTATACATCGAAGTAATATCCGCAGAGGGCATATCCGAATTGTCATTGGCGTAACTGACAGATAGTGCCGCATTAAACTTCTTGTCTGCAGACGTATGATCCAGGTTAAGACGAGAGGTAAACCTGCTATTTTTGCTATCTCCATAGAATACTGTGCTTTCGCGTCTGTATCCGGAGTTAAAGAAAAAGCGTGTAGACTCATTTCCGCCCGACATATTCGCTTGCATATCCGTAATATGGCCTTTATTGCCGATCAGCATTTTTTGCCAGTCTGTCGATTTATTCTGGTCCCATAACAATAGGTCTGGAGCATTTGTTGCCGTTGGTACCGTACCATCATTAGCAAAAGCTTCCTTTCTCAAGGATAGATATTCTTCCAGATTCATCATCGGGATAAATCGATTCACTTCCGTAAATCCGCTGTTAAAATTAACACCGATGCGCGTACGTCCTGATGATCCTTTCTTTGTCGTGATCAATACCACACCATTGGCGCCGCGGCTACCATAAATTGCTGTAGCATCGGCATCCTTGAGTACATCTATACGTTCTATGTCAGAAGGATTAATCATACTAAACGGACTCAGACCACCAGAAGATCCAGAAATGCCAAAAGAGTTTAGATTGTCGGTCGCAGGTTGACCACCGTTAAAATTAGTGAAAGGCACCCCATCAATAACGTACAAGGGAATAGATCCTGAGGTCGTTCCGCTTAATGAAGCCTGGTTTCTGATCTGTATCTGTACCGCACTTCCTGGCACACCGTTATTTTGGGCAATCAAGACACCTGACATTCTACCGGCTAATGCTGCTAGTGGATTGCTTACAGGTTGAGATGCAATATCTTTAGCTGTGATCGAAGCTACGGACCCTGTATTTAATCGACGTGTTGTCGTTCCATATCCGATCACGACAACTTCTTCTAAACTGCCTTCTGCAGGCTTCAATCGGATAGGAGTAGCGTTTGCAAGAAGCTGCTTGGCCGAAACCTCCACCTTCTGATATCCCATGAAAGAAAATATGATGGTTATATCTTCATTGGGTATCCTCAATCCCCACTGTCCATTCACATCAGTAGCTGTACTTGTCTGTATATTTCGGTATGCCTCTTTTTGCCAGTCTTTTATGATCACGGACACACCTGCTAACGGAGAGCCATTTTCATTAAGTACTTGTCCGGCCAAATGTGGTTGACTTTGTTTCTTTTCTTTTATAGCTATGATATTATTATCCAGCAATTCCCAGGTCAGATTACTTCCTGAAAGAGATTTTGATAGTACATCTTTAATACTAATTTTGTCAGCTATAATATTTATTGTTGAATTGGGAAGTATAGCCTTACTGAAGAACATTTTGTATTTACTGTTTTCATTGATGGTCTGAAATACGTCTTCCAGCTTGCCGGCCTTTATGGATACATCAATTTTTTCAGTTTGTGAATAGGCAAAACTCTGCACATGCACAGTGCTGAGACAAACCAGAAGCAGTGCCAATCTGGATTCTTTTTTAAATTTGGGTACTGTTTTGTTCATATGAGTTATGTAGGTTAGTTTGTTTTAAAATAGCTGTATTTGATTTTTACCCGTCTTTTTGATCTGGAAGTAATTAACAGTCTGCAGTGCTTTTAATATATTGTCTAGATCTTCATTTTCAAATGTCGCAGAGAAGCGTTGTATAGCAATTTTGCTACTTAAGATCTGTATTTCCACACCATACATACGTTCCAGTTTGAGTACAATATCTGCCAATCTTTCATCACGGATGGTCATCCGTTTTAGCATCCATTCTGTTTCGAGTGCAGTACCGTCTTGATTTGAGAGAACTAAAGGCTGGACTGCAACTGTGGCATATTGCAGAGAGACAACTTTTGGCTTGGTGGATTGTACATGGTTATGGATATCCGCGTTATGGATATCCGCATTAGATAGAACAAACTTTTCATTCGGGTTCAAGATAAATTTTTTATCCGTATGGCCAGTTTTCCATATCGAAACTTTCCCCCGTATTAAAGCAGTCTCTGCATTTCTTTCATTTTCATAGTCACGAACATTAAAAGCAGTTCCCAAGACACTGATTTCCATTCTTGGGGTGTGGATGATAAAAGGTTTTTTAGGATTTTTAGCGACATCGAAAAATGCTTCACCGATTAAAATCACTTCACGTTTAGAAGAGTCTTTAAAAGAATTAGGATAAATAATTCTACTGGATGCATTGAGTGTAATTTTTGTTCCATCTTCTAGCGTAATATGGCGCTGTTGTCCGTTTGCTAAGTTGATTTCTATATTTTTTAAGCTACTGTTTTTATACAGATATTGATATGCAATTGAAATACAGAAAAGTGCTACAGTCGCGGCAACAGTAAGTTTAATCATACTGATTTTTCGGACAGGTGTTGGTGAAATTCTGTTTAAGACATTTTCCTGGATCCTTCTTTTTATTTCATGTTGTTTTTCAGGATCAAGTTGATCCAAGATATCTGGGCGTGATGAAAAACTTTCAAAAAAATTTTCAACAATTTCTGATTCCTCTTCATTGCATTTACCTTTTAGGTATTTATCTATAAGATTTTGAAGCCTTGGGTTATGATGTTCCATTTTTGATTAGTACAGTATATATATACAGTGTACTTAAACAGGAAGATCGTACTAGTCTCAAAGTAATTTATTTGCAACTTATTTGAAATCAGTGAAATAAAGTAAGTATAAAGAGCAAAAAATGTTGAATAATCAATTTTCTTAGTTTAGCAATGGAGATACCTAAATGGTTTTGTATGGTATTTTGTGAACTTTGAGTCATTTCGCTTATTTCTTTGGTAGAAAGTTCATCGAGATATCTCATTTTAAAGATTTCTTTTCTTTTCTGTGGCAGATGGGCAATCCAATCTTCTATTAGAGATTTTAAATCTTTTTGTGCATATTGATCATATTCGGAAATCTCGTGTTGCTGCATTAACGATAGATTTTCTTCGAGCATTGATTTTGTTCTCCTATTTTTCCTGTAAATTTCAAAGACTTTAAATTTCATACAGGTCCGCAGATAGGCCTCAAGGTTCTGGATTTCTCTCACCGCTCTCTGTTGCCAAAGGTCTATAAATACATCTTGTACCACTTCTTCACAAAGAGCCATATTATGAAGTCGTTTATAGGACTCATTGATTAGAAGAGACCAGTATTGCTCATAGATCATGTTGAAAGCCTCCAGATCGCCAAGTTTTAGACGCTCCAGCAAACTCTCCTTACTATGCCCTATATGTTCGTTTTTCATTATAATATTTGTATGCACCAATTGGTTTTGGTTTCCAAATTTTTAAGTAATATTGTATTCTGTTACAATTATAGTAATATTTATAGCTTTTAGCAACTTTATTGCCAATTTCATAACTATCACTATTGTTAGAATACGTATGAAGTCGGTAGTGGTATCAATATTTGAATGGATAGAGCTACTCGTGGTTTCTTAAATAAGAATTATATTCATAGTGTTAATAATCAATTGGTTTATTATCGAAGTTAACGTTTATTTTTGAAGAAAATGTCTTTACTTCTTACTTTCGAATATATTATTGTATTTAAATTTTGCAGTATGGATATACTGAATTTTTTATTGCACACTTCCGTTTTTTCAATATTTATTATCGTTTTATAATTTAAGATCGCAACTTCTTATTTGATTTGTGGAATCGAGTCCAATAGGTATTTGAAAAGTACAACATATAATGTCTTTAAATTACAGATCATGAGGATTATGTGGATAACCAAAAATGTAGTGAAATGTGTTCACGTCAGTAAAGAGAGTATTTATATTCGATTTAATTTAGGAGGCGTTGGTTGCTTAAAATCATTTCAAAAAAATGAAAAAAACGATAAATTATAACCGGTATAAGCGCTGATTTCATGCAGAAAATCTTATCTTTGTTTAGAATCAATCTACATAAATATCAAAACAAAAATGAAGAAAATTATCGTTCTATTGTTGTTAGCGCTTGGTAGCGGAAGTCTTAGCATGGCACAACAAAAAGCAAAAAGAGAAGTACTGCCTGCAGAAGTTCAAATTAAGATAGCAGTACAGGCTGCACCTACCGAGTTTAGAGAAGGGGCTCAAGTATATGGTTATGATAGTGAAGGAAAGTTTGTTGTTTTAAGACCGGGTACCAATGATTATATCTGCTTAGCGCCAGATTATAAACTTCCGATGCTATACGCGTATGCGTATCCAAAAAGTTTGGAACCATTTATGGCTAGAGGTAGAGCATTGATCGCGGAAGGAAAACGTAGAGAGCGCGATGATATTCGCGAACAGGAATTTAAAGCTGGTAAATTGATCATACCACAACAGCCGACGATGCTATACGCTTATTGGGGTTCTTTGGAACAGCTTAATAAAGAAACGGGAGAGATGGCCGATGCAAAACGCCGTTATGTGCTGTATGTTCCTTTTGCGAAAGCTGCAGATCTAGGTATGGCAAGTAAACCAACTGTTCCGGGTATTCCATGGTTGATGGATGAGGGTAGTTACAAAGCACACATTATGATTAATCCCGCAGATATGGGCCATTCGCACGGACCTGCAAAATAAATTTTTGATCATAAAAAAGAGCAGCCTGACAAAAGGCTGCTCTTTTTTTTATGTTACATCTTTTCTTTTTTCATGACATGTTTAGTCTTGAGTGCTTGATCTTTTACTGCTTGAGGAACTTTATCGTCCTTCAGGAGCTGATCGCAAGTAGTGAAGATGGCTTCTCTTTGATATGAAAGGGGAAACCAGCTCATTGCTTCTAATGCTGTGATGCGGATCGTTTCGGATTCAGTTGGATCTGCAATCAGCGTGAGCACCGTGGGTACTAAACGATGGAAACGGTAAAGTCGTAATGTGGTGATCTCGCCAATACGTTCTTTCTCGGACTGTTTTTTGTCGAGTATGTTGGCTTTCATTTTCTCTACCTTGGTGCTGTTATAATCAATATCTTTCAAAAGCTGATCACTTAAGTTGGCTGCATTATAGATGCTCTTATTTTGACGCACTTGATTTTCAATTTCTTTTTTCAGCAATTCGGGATTGAAAAATGTCATGTTTGTTCTCAATCGATAGTTTATACGTTCGGAATGCGGGTCACTAACGTAGAATGCAATCAGATCTTTTGCAAAATCATCGCCACCAAATTCTCCTAAATCATAGACAGCTCTACGTCTGATAAATTCGTAAGAATCATTTTTTGCAGCATGTAATACTTCAAAATATGGCTCGTTTTCAAAGTTTCTAAGCAATGCAAAAGCTTGCATTCGTGTCGTTTCGAAAGGTGAGTTAAAGTAGGTGTTTTTTAAGATCTGCGCCACCTCAGATTCGGGCAACTGTTTTTGTAGATAAACAAGAGCTAATGACTGGAGGTCGGCATCATTTTCTTTCAATAAATTTTTCCAGTATGCCGTTTTTCCTCCGCTAACGATCGCATGATTGAGCTCTTGGCTTCTTTTACTTGTAAAATGAAAAGTAGGGTCGCCGAGGATATGGGTCTCGAGATAAGCAATGTGTTTGAACCAGTTGCCTACACGGACTCCATGTTGCAAAGTACCCATCAGCTCTGCTGGCCACAAATCTTGCAGTACGCCAATACTATTGGCAATGGCAGCAACATTTTTATTGTCCGAGAAGGGGTAATAGCCCGCTAAGTAATTGTCCAGGTGGAAAGAACCGGTCAAACACGAATTGAGGTATACCAATCGTGCTTGTATATCGGCATCTTTGACATCCCATATTTGAACGTCCAGGTTGTCATTGAAAACCGAGTCTGAATCCATTACCGCTTTTTCAAAGGCATTGGTCATCCATTTATCTGAAACTCCCAATGAGGTCTTAAAACTTTCTTTTACTTGTTCGACATCTCTTCCATCTTCTTTTGCAGCTCTAATTTTAGAACGTAAATAGCGTCCAACGTTTTCCATAGAAGGCTGTGGATTGGATGCCAATGGATAGCCATTGATCAATTGCAGTGTTGCTGTTCCATGTCCGGTCATAAATGCGAAATCAAGTCCTTCACGTTTTAATTCGCGGAGTAAATTGTATTTCATAAAGTCAGCGTTTCTGAAATTCAAAAACTTGATGGAATTTCCGGGTTTGTACAGATCTGGAAATTGTGATTTCAGCGCCAGTACATCACCTGCAAATGAGTTCATCGAATTGGAGTTATAGCCATGACCGGTAGAGGCTACCATATCATTAAGCGGGTTGTTCTCTTCACGCAATGTTACCAATTTATGGAGGTAAGACTTGATCTTTTGCGTGGCATCTTCACCTTTTTCAACAGGTGGTTTGATACGGGCAGAGTAGATGTCCATCTCGATGTATTGTGGCGATGTACCATTGAGACTGTAGTAATAATAGTGGGTACGTCCTTTTGCTGTATCTTGTTTTACGAAATCCAGCTGGAGATCAAAATCATCGTAGTATCGGTCGGACGGCACGGATGATTTATCCCATCTTATTTTTTGATTCATCTTGAAAGCAGATGTCAGGTACTGCGCATCACGGATCATGACGATGGGAATATCGCCAATTAGGACTGTTCCTTCAAGCGGTTGCTTACCTTTATAGAGCTGCTGAAGCTGCTCGCGGATCTGCTCGGGTTTGTCCCAGTTATGTGCTATGATGTAGGTACCTAATCCATCTTTTTCGATGGATTGGCGATAAGCCATAACTTCAGCACGTGCACTTTCAAAAGTTTTGCTGTCAATAACAATTGCAAAGCTTGTTTTTGATTGTACAGATGGACGGATCAATTCCTGGCCGTAGCTATAGGCGACGGCAGCGAAAGAACTGAGCAGTAAGACTGCTTTTTTTATTTTAATGGTATTCATCATGTCTATTTTTACAGATCTATTTTGAGTGTAAGTTAAAATGTATTAATGCCAATTGATAATTGTGTCAGGTATCGGTTGTCTCCTTTTTGAATCATACCGCTGTTATTCATTGCGCTGCTGATCAGTCCGGTAGCTTTTATATAAAGCTGATTTTCTCTTTTTCCAAAGGGTTTCAACTGGTACTTGATTTGGGCTTCATTTGTCCAGGTATTGACCTTGTTGTAATCGTGCATGGGAAGAAATACTTCATGGGCAACAAAATTACTGGAGTAGGATTTGTCGGTGTACAAAATGTCATCATGAACAAGAAAGTCATAGGCAGATTTAAGCTGCAGGGACAGGGCTCTTTTGTTTGACAATGGATAGCGTTTATCAAAGCTCAGATCCAGATTGATTTTATCGATCAGCTGTTTGTTCTTTGGGTTGGCATACCGATTATCGAGACTATGATAAGTGGCAGTACCTGTTAACCACCAATCTACCTGTCCATCTTTTCTTTCTTTACTCAATAAATAGGAGAGACGGGTATTGTTTCTTAGCATGGTGCTCATGATACTGGAGTATACGGTCTCATACTGTTTCGTGTCGGGGTTTTGTATTTGATGATATTCCGTATTGTCCATGTCTTTTAATGTCCAGGTTACCCCGATCTGATGGGAAGTTCTATTTATTTTCCAATCTAAAAAAGAAGATGCCTGATATTGTTTAAAAGCGTGTTTTCCTGCTTGCTGTAAGTAGATGCTCCCATCTGTGACGTCCTCGTATCCATTGCGGTAGTCAAAGTTGATCGTCCATTGTTTTCCGGCACTGCCATGAACGTAATCCACTGCTCCGCCCCATGTGCGGCCTTCATAGGTGCGATTATAACCTACCGTTAAGATATAGGGCGCACTATTTTGGTACTCACCGGCTCCTAATAAGCGGTATAAATTAAACTGACGGTTTTTTCCAACCGTTTCTATACTGAGATCCTCTTTATAGAAAAGGTAATGTCCTGTAAGCCCAACGATATTTTGATCATCAAGTTTATAGGTGATGCTGGGCGACAGGCTGAGGTTGCTGGTATTGTCAAGTGGCCGTGGATCTTTCTGCCGAGCTCCGGTCTGCATATCGTATTGAATACGGATACCCGCATTCATCCGATCATGTGCAAAAGTCGGCGTGGCGACCTGAAGCTGTAAGCCATATTTTTGTTTCTTCCAATCGGCAGATAGCGAATCGATCAGTTGATAAGGGTTGTCACGGTAGGGATCAGTATGTGCCGTGAGTCCTACTTCTTTATCTTTGCTGGATTGAAAATTGAAATGACCATAGAAGGTCCAGTCGTTAAGACGCTGATAGCGGGCTGACGAAAAATTGACTCCCTGGGTTGACTTTGAGCTGTAGGGCGAACGCAAGTCTCCACCTTTATAGTACGCGCCAATTTCATTTTCTCCCTCTAATGGAAGGGTCATATAGCGTAATAGTGCCGCATTGGAACTTTTGAGTAGGGGTTCTTTGATTTTAAAATAATCGTATGTTGGTACTGTTTGTGCCGTAGCAACATGACCAAGACCGAGTATCAGATATATGCTGGCAAATAGGTTCTTTTTCATGACTACTATTTAATTTTTCTTGGTGTTGGATTGTTGTTTACTTCAAAATCTTCGGATGAATTGTTGGTATCCATCAGTACAGCCCGCTGTCCGATCGTACTTTTGACTTTCCGGATCACCGATCTGCCGGAATTAGCCACTCCGACGTAAGTCAGTCCTGCATCTACCGTTTCGGGCAATCTTTTCTTGTCCATCGTAATGGTTGAATTGCCGACACAATCTACGGCATCGAGCACGGCGCTGACGGGTACTTGCAGAAAACGTGTTGTGCCACTGACATTAGGCTCTGTCATCGAGGGAAAATCAGCTACTGCAGCATCTCTGAATAGAACTAATCCTGCTCCGTTTATACCAATATTCCAGTCAAATCCAGCAGTGGTGTTATAATATTGATGGATCATGTTTGGGACATCGGGGTTGTCGGTATCCCGAATATTAGTACCGGTAGGATTGAAGTAGGTCTCAAAGTCAGCCATACCTTTTCCAAGGTCGGTAGGGGAATTGGGGTTGCCGTTTGGATCTGTTTTGTGATTGAGTGCTGTTACCGCAATGACAATAGATGCTCCAGGCTCTACTGGATAATCTTGACCTGAGCCAGGAACCATCCAAGCTTGTGCGAGGTAAACATAGTTTTTGTCGGGATAGAATCCATAGACTGAATTGGCAGATGTTTTCGTATTTCCTACCACCAGACTATCGGCATATAGCAACGCTGTGCTATTGTTGTATATTTCGATGAAGCCATCATAGAGATAGTTGGTCCCTGCGGGAGTTTTTGATCCGGTATAGTAGAATTCCTTGATCACAAATCCACCCGCTATACTTCCCGTTAATTGGATCGTACTGGTTGCCGCTTCGGTGATCCGAAGGGTCGGGATGTTGCCATTGCAGAAGATTTCTTCGGCAATACCTACCAGTTGTTCTGCTTCTGCAGGGTTGATGGTTTTGGAAGCAGTGACCGTATAGATACCGGGGGTGATATCCGTAATACGGATACGTCCTTCACTATCGGATATGTATTCTTCACTGGCGCCAGTAATGGTATTCTTAAGTGTGACTTTGACCTCGCTTGCCAGCTTTGTACTGTAATTGTCGGGATAATGTACGGTAAAATTATAGTCCAATGTCTCGTAGCTGTAATAGTCTTTACGACAGGAAGTCAGCAAGAATAGGAGCCCGCTTAGGATCAGTATATGAGTGTTTTTCATGTCAGTTTAGAATTTAATCGTTATTTCTGTTCCATAGAACATGCTGATATTACGTTTCGAATATTCTTGTGGATATCGCGTGCTCGCTTGTAATGGACGATGGTTGAATACATTGTTGGCGTAGAATGAAAAGCCCATATTATTAGCAAATTCTTTTGTCATCTTGAGATTGAAGAGCCATAGTGGTTTCCAGCTTTCGGCTTTGAAATAACCATCATTTAAACTGAGGTAAATATCGCGATCTGCTTCTGAGATGGATTGGCGTTCGGCTTCTGTAAAATAAGTGATCTGAGGAGAACTGCCGGCAGCACCTACGGGAATGTAACCAACAGGTATGCTGGAATAATGGAGATATTGATGTTTATCTTTCCAGATGGTCTGTGCGGTGGCGGTAATGATAAATCTAAATTCTGGGATGTTATGTATCGCCCTTAAAGTGGTGACAAATCGCTCTTGCTGCACACCTCTTGCTTCAAATACACCAATTCTCTTGAGGGGCATATTAGGCGCATTTTGCAGTAGGATGTACGGATTAGCGGTCGTTAATTTCGTGGACAGGTATGCCCCATTTAAAACAAATGAAGTACGGATATTGTCGAATCGGCCAAAATCAAAATCAAACTCGATTCCTTTATTGAGGATATTACGATCATTGCTCGGGGCGTTGAATGTTGAAACAATGACGCTTTCACCAACATCGGTGCTAAGCACAGGAGGCTGACCTACGGGCGACTCGACGACAGTATACGTTGGAATGGAGAAAAATTTAACACTATTGAGGTTGGTATTCATCTCATAACCGTTCTTGGTCTCTTCGTAGTAGCCCGTCACTGAAAATCGTTTTTTACCGCGCGTATAATCCAGTCCTAATTCTTTTTTTGTGGCTTTTGCAATCTTCAAGTCTGGATTTGCGGTATCAAAAACCCGTGTGCTGATGATGGCCATTGCCTCTGCAGGATTTTCCTTATAATGATTTAAGCTGAAGGCGTCATAGTAAGCGCGATCTGGATAAAGGTAGAGGAGGGTTGGCGATTTTGCAGTCATACCATATCCACCGCGAATGGTAAAGTCTTTGATGAATTCATACGAAGCATTGATTCTTGGAGCCAATACGGATTGTGAGAAACTTCCGAAAGGCTGTATCTGGTCCCAACGTACTCCTGCCTGTATATGTAGGTCACGATCAAAAATCTGCATGGAATAGCGATCTTCCAGATATACTCCGAATTGATTTAAGGAAGGGATATCTTTGTAAGAACGGGGTCTAAATCCTAATGGATCGGCTGTTCGGTAAGGATTGTTTGGGTCCACTGTTCGACCAGAGCCAAAATTGGCATCTAGGCGATAGTCTGCTCCAAGAAGAAAACGGTGTGTACCTTCACCTGTTTTCAGGTAAAAATCATCGGACAGCTTGGCAAAGATGTTGAGAGGCTTGCCTTCGATCCATAACTGATTGAGGAATGTTGCCGGTAGATAAGGGACTTGCTGCGTTACATTTTCGGTTGCCGTACTATTAGCGGACACACTGAGGGTGTTCAAGCGCTGCTGATATCCTTTTTGTAAACTGTAGTTACCCGATAGGGTATAATTCAGATTGCGGGCAAACTGCTTATTTAATTTCCATTTACCATTGGTTGAAAATTGGTAAGCATAGTTCTGTGCCTTATTGATGATCTGTTCTGCCTGGTAATCTGGATCTACTTTGTTGTCATCCAAATTCATACCGAAGGAGAATGTTGTATTGGAATATAGCGGACGTTCTTTTCCAAAGGTATTGGTATACTGCATGGACCCGGTCATGCGTTCGTAAGCAGAATAAGCAGTTATCTGGTTGTCGTAGGCCTTTGTAAAATCCAGATCGACAAATAAATTGCCTTTATCTTTTCCTAAGCTAAAACCTTGACCGGCCCAGAACTGCGTGAGTTTGGGATTGAGTCTGGCTTTTACCTGTAAGGGTTCTACACCGGCTTTGGTACTGACAAGTATAGCTCCAGAGGTCAGATCGCCGTATTCAACAGACGGAATACCACGTATGACTTCTACCGATTCAATGTTGTCTGCCGAAAGCTGGCGCATGTCCGTACCCATACCACTGGATGTAGAAAAACCAGCAAGTACACCCGAAGTGACCGTGTTCATGGACTGCAGGTTGGCATTGTTAGACTGCGGAGCACCGTTGACAATGACCGATGTACCCATGGAACTCATATTGTCGCCGGGAGAAGCGGCATCGCCTGAATATTGGCGAATACTCGTCTTATTGGGATTTGTGAAGCTCGGATTGGAAACTATAGCTCCCGGTAACAGCTGTAAGATCTCGCCCAAATGTGTTGCCTGCATATGCTCGATAGCCTTTCGGGAGATCACGGTTGAAGTAGCGCCATCTCTGCGCTGCTCTTTTCCAACGACAACAACATCTTTTAGGGTAATGCTGTTTTCTGTCAACAGAAACTGAAGCTCACCGGTTGGAAAACTAATTTTTTGCTGTTCTTCCAGCATACCGAGATATTGTACGACTACGGTATAAGTACCTTTTGGGATTTTAGAGAAAGTGAATGTGCCCGATGCATCGGTTTTACTGTATAAACCCAGTTCTAAAATTTGAACGGTGGCTCCGTCTAGAGGATCTTTATTGCTGTTTCGTCTCACAGTTCCTGTGAGATTTTTGTTGTTGCGGCGATAGCTTTGTTGCTATTGATGCGGACTGTTGGGCCATTGAATCATCAATAAGCGTGGTTTGCAAAGATAAAAGCGCAAAGAAAAGGATAGGTTTTCTCATTGTACTCGTAGTTCAGGATAAGTTAATATTGTGCATGTTAGTGCAGATTATAGGTGATGTGCCAGCAAAGATAGGTAAAATCTTTTTATTTATAATCTGTCTAAATAAAAAGATTTGTCATTTATATGTCGGCTTTACATTTCTCTGACGATTGACAAGAATACCTCAAAAGCTCTTTTTTAAAACCCCTCCGATTTGTCAGGCTGAAGTAAAAACCAATTGTATTGCTATAAACTATATTGTGCACAATATAAAATAGTGTACATTTGTTTTAAGCAATCAGATGTGAACTAGATCGTCCAGGTGATCGAGCATAAAGCAGAGGCTATCGTTGAAAATCTGGTTTGCTGTGTATTGGCATAAAAAAGTAAAAACTAAAAAATAAATAAAGATGAAAACATTGTATACAATTGGAGTCCAAGCTACTGGCGGTAGAAATGGTCAAGTAAAAAGCGAAAACAATATCTTGGATCTGGAAGTGCGTATGCCAAAGGCACTGGGAGGAGCTAACGATGATTATGCTAATCCTGAAATGCTTTTTGCGGCGGGCTATGCAGCCTGTTTTGACAGTGCACTAAATCTGGTCATCAAACAGGCCAAAGTACAAACCGGTGAAACTTCGGTAACGGCAAAAGTAAGCATCGGCCAGGCAGAAAATGGTGGTTTTGGTTTGGCTGCAGCATTGCACGCCAATATCCCGGGGGTGAGTTTGGAAGAGGCACAAGCTTTGACAGAAAAGGCACACCAGATCTGTCCGTATTCAAATGCGACGCGTGGAAATATGGACGTTGAAATCCACGTCTCCAACCAATAGTCGGCATCAACCCTAGGATCCTTCATGACATAGAAATGCCCGCTCTAGAGCGGGCATTTCTATGTTATATCATCAACGAGCGACTAGTCCCAGTTGACATTGAGGTTGTTTTCTGTTGCAAATTCTTTACCTAATGCTAATAAAGAAGTGATTCTTTTCTCAAACTCGGCACTGTATTTTTGCTCGATAGCTGTCGAAATCTCTTCTTTCTGTTCCTGTGGCGCATGGGCATCACACAGTTTTGCATAAGCGGTATATTCGTTTTTATATACTGGCAAGACAAATTCATATAGTGCTATGGCTTGCTCTTTAATCTCTTTTCTGCCATCATCATTGGCCGATAATGCCTCAAGATCTTTCAACACTTTCTCTAGGTACAGCACTTTGTTTTTGACCACCTCTGCTGCTTCATTGCCATTTTTTTTACTGGAAGGAATATCGGGATATTCTACGCTATGGTCATGGAGCTGTTTGGTAAATGCAGGTGTGCCAAAATCTGTAATCATATTGGTATTTAAAATCGCGACACCAAAAAATTTATCTGCAGGTTCGGAACAGGATTGTAAGAACATGACTGATGTCAAGAGGAGGATGCATAATGGAGCAAATAACGATTTAAAGGTGCTTTTCATGTAATTTTTTTTAGTTTCTTAATAAAATGATCTGTTTGATGTAAAAACAGGATTGTCTGCCAATGAAATCAAAAATTGAGCCATAGGCACGCTATAGGTTGACATCACTAGGGTATTTCCTTCATTTTCTATGTTTTTCAGTTCGAAAAATATTTTTTACTGTATAGCATCTTCTGTACAGACGTCAAAAAAATATACCCATATAAGCATGTTGACTATTGTCCGTTTAACATGATGGGTGAAGCAGTATAAAAGATCTTTGGAATTAAAATTTACGATCCTTTTTTACAGCGATCGATATAAGAGTAATGAAAAGGAAATTTTGCTGCCAGATGCAGTCGTTGCAGATCGGCAGAAATCGGTGGTGGTTTTGGTCATTGGCGAATCGGCAAGACGGGCTAATTTTTCGTTATATGGTTACAGTAAAAATACCAATCCATTGCTTTCCAAAGTACCCAATTTATATCATTTTGATGCAAATTCCTTTGCAACTTACACCACTGCAGGTGTAAAATCGATTTTGGAACATACCGATCCGGATAAGTTGTATGAGATCTTGCCCAATTATTTATATCGCAACGATGTGGATGTCGTGTGGAGAACTTCCAATTGGGGCGAACCTCCTGTCCATATCAAAACCTATCAAAAGACCGAAGCTTTAATGCCACATTGTAAGGGTGAAGGATGTAACTATGACGAGGTACTGCTGTCGGGTCTGAAGGAGCAGATTTTGGCAAGCAAAAAGAACAAGGTATTGGTTATATTGCATACCAGTACCAGCCATGGCCCAACCTACAATACCAAATATCCAGCTCGTTTTGAAGTTTTTAAGCCCGTATGTAAAAGTGTTGATTTAGGTAAATGTTCGCAAGCGGAGCTGATCAATGCTTATGACAATACCATTGTCTATACCGATTATATGCTTGCAAAAATCATTGACGATCTAAAGCAGTTGAAAGACTATCAGAGCGCAATGATGTTTGTGTCGGATCATGGTGAGTCTTTAGGAGAAAAAAACTTATACATGCGCGGGGTGCCGATGAGCATCGCTCCAAAAGAACAGTATGAGATCCCATTTATCGTATGGGTATCCGATGGTTCAAAAATGGTGAAGCCCAATAAAATATTATTTCAAAACCATGTGTTTCACAGTGTGTTAAAATTCTTAAATGTACAAAGTCCGGTTTATGATGAAGGGATGAGTATTTTTAAATAGTTTTTTTTATAAATGGATAATATCTTAGTAAAACATTGCTATAAATTATTATTTAATAATAACACTTTTTTTCCTATCTTGTCTGTATAAAAGGTTAAATGTTTTTATTATTTTCACCAATTAAAACTATAACATCTATTTATTTTATAAGGTATGGACAACTACCCACTCCCGGAGAACGAATTGGAGCGAATCCGTCAGCTAAGATCACATGAACTTTTAGGATTGGGGAAGGATCCCGATCTTGACGTTTTTGCTCAGGCGGCTTGTCTTATTGCAGACTGTCCTGCTTCGCTGATCGCCATGATGGAGGAGGATACCCAGCGGATACAAAGCTGTGTCGGGATCGAATTGGATATCGTTGAGCGACGTAATACGGTGTGCCAGTACACCATTATGAGTAAAGAACTTCTGGTCATAACAGACACGCTCGATGATCCGCGATCATCAGCCAATCCGCTGATCCGGGAAGGGAATATTCGTTTTTATGCTGGTGTTCCTTTATTGGATGATGAAGGATATGCTTTAGGAACGATCTGTGTCATTGATTTTGAACCCAAATCACTGAGCGAGAAACAGGTCGACTCTTTATCACAATTAGGAAAAGCCGTCACAAAAATTTTGTTAGGAAAAAGACGTAAGGTGCAGGCAGGCTACTTTGAGGAAATCTTCCATATCACCAATAATCTGATCTGTGTATTAGATATGCACTACCTGATCAAAGAGATTAACCCCGCCTTTGCCGAGATACTGAACGTAGAGAAATTTCAGATTTTGGGAACTCCGTTTTTTAAATTACTTGATCATGATGGGGTCGATTTTCAGAAAGCTTTGCAAAAAATTTCGAAAACCCCTCAGGGTATTCAGCATACGACGATGATGCCACAAAATGGTAGCACCATTATCATCGAATGGCATTTTAAATATGATCCCAGTACCTCAGAAATTTTTGCTTTCGGCCGGGATGTGAGCCATGAAAGAGAAGAACAATTGAAATTGGAAACCTCTGAACGCCGTTTTCGTAATTTTTTTGAAAATGGCATCGGTCTGATGAGTATGCATGACCTGGAAGGAAATATACTCGAGGTCAATGAAAAAGGTCGAAATCTGCTCAGATACTCCAAGGAGGAGGTCAATAGTCTCAATCTCAGACAGCTCGTCCCGCAGCACCATCTGTCAGGTCTGCAGGGTTACCTAGAACGGATCAAATCTAATGGTGAGGATTCGGGCATGATGATTCTAAAATCAAAAACAGGTGAAAAAATCTACTGGCTTTACCATAATATGCTGGAAAAAGATGTGGACGGCAAGACGTATGTGGTGAGCACGGCGCTCAATATGACGGAGCGTATACAGCTGGAGAATGATTTATTGCATACCAAGCAGATCCTGGAGCAGACCAATGCCGTGGCACAGGTCGGTGGATGGGAAATGAATCTGGAAGAAAATAAAGTGTTTTGGTCAAATTCTACCAAATTGATCCATGGTGTGGGGCATGATTTTATGCCTGATTTTGAACATGCTATCGGTTTTTATGAAGAAGAAAGCCAAGCAAAACTCACCGAGATATTTAATAAATCGGTCATCGAAGGTACTTCTTATGATGTCGAATTGCGACTCAAAAAAGCAAGTGGTGAAGTCATATGGGTTCGTGTAAAGGGTATTCCCGAATTTGAAAAGGGAATCTGTAAGCGTGTGTTTGGTATCATCCAAGATATAGACCAGAGCAAAAATGTATATCTCCAGTTGGCACGCAAGGAAGCGATGCTACAGGCATTTGTCGATTATGTTCCTGCCTCTGTCGCGATGTTTGACCGCGACCTGCGCTATGTTTCAGTCAGTCACCAATGGGTAGACGATTTTCATAAAGATGAAGAAAGGATTTTAGATCAGCATCTTTTTGAACTCTTTCCTAATATCCCAGAGAGTAGAAAGAAAATTTATTATGATGCGCTAAATGGGGAACCGTATAAGAATGTCGATGAATTGATCAATGTAGAAGGACAGGAGCAACCGCAGCACTTCAATTGGGAGGTCAGACCATGGCACCTTGCTGACGGCAGTATCGGAGGAATCATCATTTTTACGCAAAATATTACTGAATCCGTTCAGGTCAATCTGGAGCTCAAGCAGGCTAAAAAATTAGCCGATCTGGCTAGTCAAGCAAAATCAGAATTTTTGGCCAACATGAGCCATGAAATCAGAACACCCTTGAATGGGGTCATTGGATTTTCGGATCTGCTGCTCAAAACTCCGCTCAACGATGTCCAAAAACAATACCTCAACTACATCAATGAATCGGGTAGCAGTCTATTGAATATCATCAATGATATCCTTGATTTTTCAAAAATTGAATCGGGTAAACTGGAACTGTACATTGACAAATCCAATGTGTATGATATGGCACACCAGGTGATCAATGTGGTTCTGTATCAGGCGCAACGAAAGGATATCGAGCTCTTATTGAATATTGAACAAGGTCTGCCGCAATCGATCTGGATCGATGAAGCCCGATTAAAGCAGGTACTGATCAACTTGCTGGGCAATGCCGTTAAATTTACCGAAAAAGGAGAAATTGAACTGAAAATCGAAAAATTGGAAAGTGGCAATGACAAACTCAAGTTGCGTTTTTCTGTTCGCGATACAGGTATCGGCATCCCCATCGAAAAACAGCAACGTATTTTTGATGCTTTTACACAAGAAGACAGTTCGGTAAGCAAGCGTTATGGGGGTACTGGATTGGGACTTACGATTTCCAATAATTTATTGAAATATATGGGCAGCAAATTGTGCTTGGAGAGCGAGCATAATAAAGGATCTGATTTTTATTTTGAAGTGGATATGCCCTATGAAGAAGGAGAATTAGAAGAGGAGGATGACCTTGCGCTGAGCCGGATCTTGGTGGTGGACGACAATGCCAACAACCGCACCATCATACAACATATGTTGACCTACAAAAAGATTGAATCTGTACTCGCTGAGAATGGTTTAGCTGCTTTACAGCTCTTGATGAGTGGCGAACGATTTGATGTTATTTTGATGGACTACCATATGCCGATTTTGTCAGGCTTGGAGACGATTGAAAAGATCAAAGAGCTCTTTTACAAACAAGGAGAAAGTATCCCATTGATTGTGTTGCACACGTCTTCAGAAGAACATGAGGTGATTTCTGCATTTCGTCAGGAAGAACGTTCATTTTGTCTCTTAAAACCCATTCGATCGGAAGAACTGTATGTTACCCTGCGAAGAGCGATCAAACAAAGTAAAATTGATCCTAAATTGGATAAATTAACCGAATCGTTGCCTAATTCAACGATTTATGAGCAACGTGCAAGGGTGCTTTTAGCAGATGACAATTCCGTCAATATGGCGCTCAACAAAAGGATCATGAACCTAATTATGCCCAATGCTGAGCTTATCGAAGTGTCGAATGGTAAGGACGCAGTTTATCAATGTATGGAATATCATTTTGACCTGATTTTGATGGATGTACAAATGCCTGAGATGGATGGTGTAGAAGCAACGCAAGAAATTCGTCTGCTTGAAGGTTACCAAGATATTCCTATTATCGGGATTACAGCGGGTAACATTCGTGGTGAAAGAGAAAGATGCCTAGAAGCGGGAATGTCAGATTTTCTTCCGAAACCTTTACGACAACAAGAGCTGTATGATGTCCTGCAGAATTTTATTGAAACTACGCCCATTGAGGATCAAAGCGATATGGGCATGGATGGACGAGTAGATATCCAGGCATTGGCTGAGCGGATCGATGACGATCCTAGCTTTAAATCTTTCTTTCTTAATCTGGTGATCAAAGAGCTGCAGCAGGCAACGACGCAACTCAAAAGCGCCAGAGCAGCTGATGACAGTCAACATATGCGGATTGTGCTGCATAAATTGAGGGGCACGACTTCTACCGCCGGTCTAATCAAACTGGCCAAGCTAACGGCCGATATGGAAAAAGAATTGACATCGATCGCACTATCCCTGCCTTTGTTGGTTCAGATCGAGCGAGAAATTGAAATTGGAATATATTTAATAACTAAACTTTTAAACGAGCAATAGTATGTTTATTTTAATTGCTGAAGATGACGAATTGATCTTGCGCACGATCGAACATAAACTGGTAAAAGAGGGCCATACTGTTATTTTGACACGAAATGGCAAGGAGGCAATCGAAAAAATCCAAGAGCTGGATATTGATCTTGTGGTGACCGATATCATGATGCCTTTTGCCTCTGGAATAGAAATTCTTTCGGCGATCCGATCATTTGGCAAAAAAACTCCTGTCATCGTGCTTTCGAGCATGGGGCAGGAAGAAGTCGTGATCGATGCGTTTGATCTGGGAGCTGCGGATTTTATGGTCAAGCCTTTCAGTCCAAATGAGCTGCTTTTGCGTATCAAACGTTTAAAAAGTTAATCTATACAGATAAGCCATGGTACACCAAATCACCTTAAATGAACTTGTTATCGCGATTATAATCGTCTTTATGATGGTTATGGTCATGATCATCGCGGTACTTTTATATAGTTTATATCAGTATCGGATATTGCACAATAGGCAGATTTGGACCCGTATCATTGAAAATAAGATTATCGAATCGATTGTTGGCGGTCATCAGGCCGAAGCAGATGATCAATCTTTCAATAGCAATCTCCGAAAATATGCTTTTCGTGACCTTTTCTTAGGCTTATTGGTCACTTCTGAACGAAAATTTTCTGGTGCTGCCCGCCAGGAGATCAGCTTTCTCTTTCACCAGTATCACTTAGAAAAGGAGGCCTGGAAAAATCTTAAAAAGAAAAAAAACTACCTTGTGGTAGCGGGTATTCAAGAGCTTTCGGCGATGGGTGTAACACGTGCGCTCTCTGTATTTACATCATTGCTCAAACATTCGGATCGGCTTATCTATCAAGAAGCACAATATGCGGTCCTCACGTTTAAGGGATTTGAGGGCTTATCTTTTTTAAATACGCTGCATTCACCACTTTCTGACTGGCAGCAACTGCGTTTGCTACATTCGATAACGGAAATACCGGATTCACATGACCTGAGTCCCGCCTTATGGTTGGAGAGTAGCAATATTACGGTGATTATTTTTACCTTTCGCTTGATACGAAAATTTCAGCTGCTCACTTTTTACAATGCAGTATTGAAACTGTTAGATCATGATCATGTGCATGTTAGGAAGGAAGCCGTCAGAACACTGGAGTCATTGGAAAATGATGATACCGTCCATCAGTTGACAACATCATTCCCGCAGCAGCCGCTACCGGTACAGCTGGAGATATTAAAGGCATTGAAAAGATCTAAAAGTATGGAGTGTCTGGCATTTCTGAAGCAGCAATTTTTGGAACATCCGGATAATGCCATCAAAATCGCTGCTGCTGAAGTGATGGTCTGCCTGGGTCAAGAGCAGTACCTCACGGATATGGCTCTGGACAGTAACACGGGCTTGCGTTTTAAACAGATTGTCAACCATGCTTTGCAGAAAAAGATATGTTAGAATTTGCTCATATTGTCTATGAAGTCGTCATCTGGATAGTTTTGGTGTATTCAGCGGCTATATTTTTGATTTATAGCTGGATAGGATTGTATGCTTATGGAGCAGTATCCCGATATAAAAACGATAATACGTTTACCGACTATAATTTGATTGCCACCAATGCCAATGCGCCTAATTTTAGCGTGATCGCACCCGCCTACAATGAAGGCATGACCGTGGTTGAAAATGTACGTTCGCTCCTGTCTCTATATTACCACAATCTGGAAATTATCATCGTCAATGATGGGAGCCGGGACGACTCCATGGACAAGCTCATCGCGGCATATGAGCTTGAATCAGTTCCTTTTTTTATACAGGGAAATATCGAAACCAAGGCCATAAAAGGCATCTACAAAAGTAAAAATTCGGCTTTTAAAAAGCTGATCGTGGTAGATAAGGAAAATGGCGGTAAGGCCGATGCGCTCAATGTTGGGGTCAATATATCATCTGGGGATTATATCGTCTGTATCGATGTCGATTGTATCTTAGAGCAAGATGCATTATTGAAGCTGGCAAAGCCATTTTTGGAACAAACCGATAAACGTGTCATCGCTTGTGGAGGTGTGATTCGTCTGGCCAATAATTGCAAGATCGAAAATGGCAAAGTGGTCGATATTAATTTACCAAAATCGCTGCTAGGACGTACACAAGCTCTAGAGTATATTCGGGCATTTGTGTTAGGAAGAATGGCCTGGTCCAGGGCTTCTGGTCTTATCTTGATCTCAGGAGCATTTGGAGCCTTTGATAAAGAGATAGTACTGGCATGTGGTGGCTATGATCGTAATACTGTTGGTGAAGATATGGAGCTCGTCGTGCGCATGCGCCGCTATATGGAGGAAGAAAAACTTCCTTATGAAGTTGTCAATATTCCCGATCCGCTCTGTTGGACAGAGGTGCCCGAATCTAAAGAGGTCTTGAAAAAACAGCGAAACCGCTGGATGAGAGGTACCATGGAGACCCTGTGGAAGCATCGCAAACTCATGTTTAATCCCAAATATGGAAAACTGGGGATGGTCAGTATTCCTTATTGGTTTTTCTTTGAGTTTCTAGGGCCTCTGATCGAATTTTTTGGCTATATCGTCTTTATTGTTTTCTTTTTTTTGGGCATCATTAATTGGACTTTTTTCTTTGCCCTATTTGCCCTGGTTATTTCCTCTGGTATCTTGTACTCGATATATGCGATATTAGTTGACTTGGTCAGTCACCAAGTTTACAGCAAGAAACAGGATCTTTCGAAATTAATTACAACGGCTATTTTAGAGCCATTTTACTTTCATCCCTTCATTGTCTGTGCCGCTGTGCGCGGTTCATTGGATTATTTTCGAAAGCAGCATAGTTGGGGAGATATGAAGCGCCAGGGTTTTCAACAGGCAGCACCTGATGCATCTTTTCTAAAGCGCGTAGGTATGCAGCTCGTGATAGGATTGAAAAATTATGGAATCATTGCACTTGTATTTTTAGGGCTGTTCCTGTTTTCAGTCGGTGTCGAATGGTGGTGGTATGGTAGACAGTTTGCACAATTAAATCATCATCCAGGTATCGTCCAACTTGTATTGGACAACCTGGCTTTGGCTTTTGAGGTATTGGCTGTGGGTGGTCTGATCTATCTGATCCTGCAGTTTGTCAGTATCCCCTTGGCTAGGTTGCAAGCGCATCTACTCCTGACATTGGTCGTCGTGATGCAATATGTCTTGTTTCTTTACTTTGCAGAATCTCGCAATTTGCTTGGAGCTGATCTATTTTATTATAATACCGCCGATCTGATGCAGATCTTACAAGCGAGCGGTATGTTGAGCATCACCAATGTCGCCTTACTGATTTTATTGGTAGTAGGCACTTATATTCCTTTTTGGCTAGCGTCAAGAAAACCGCTGAAGACGATTTATGTCAGCATCACTGTATTTATACTGGGGCTGGCGGCAAGTGGCTTACCGCTCGATTATTTTAAGCGTTTTTCAGCAGGTGGAGATGAGTTTGTCCAAAATTCGGTGCGAAGTAAATGGCGTTATTTTTTAAAGTCAAATGTGACCAACTATCTCGATGAGCATCCGGGCATGCTGGCTTTTGGTGCCCAAGATGATGCTGTAGGAAGCAATGAAAGTTTTCCTTTTCTCCATGATGAGGATACCAAAGATATGTTGGGTCCTTATTTTGAAAAAGCAGCGTCAGCACCCAATCTCGTCATCATCATCGTCGAGGGGTTGGGGCATTCTTACAGTTCTCCGGCTGGATATATTGGAAATTTTACGCCTTTTATTGATGATCTCAAAAAGAGTTCGTTGTATTGGGATAATAATCTAAGCTCTTCAGGACGGACTTTTTCGGTCCTTTCGACCTTAACGGGCTCATTGCCCTTTGCTTCTCATGGCTTCTTAGAACAAGATACCTTGCCCAAGCATTTCAGTCTATTTAATATCTTACAGGCCAATGATTTTAACACCGGTTTTTTCTATGGTGGCGATGCTCATTTTGATTTCATGCAAAAATACATGGACAGTAATCAGATCGATACCTTAATTGATCAAAAAGCATTTCGTGCCCCTTACAAAAAACTTCCGGAGAAAGGGGGTGAAAGCTGGGGATATGAAGATCAGGCCGTCTTTAATAAATTGTTGGAGGTACAGCAGGTGCAGTCAAAACCCTATTTTCATGTCCTGTTGACCTTATCGACGCACAATCCATTTTTGATCAATAATGCTGCTTACTATGAACAGCTTTTTGATCAGCGAATGGCGACACAAACACTCACGGCAGATCAACGAAAGTGGGCATTGGAAAATCGAACCCAATTGGTTTCTGTTTTAAATCTGGATGATGCCATGAGTCAATTTTTTAAAGCTTATCAGCGAAGAGCTGATTACGGCAATACCATCTTTGTGATTACGGGTGACCATGCCATGCCCGAGATTCCATTGGAGAGCAAGATCGATCGTTATCATGTTCCCCTGATCATTTATTCACCTTTGCTAAAAGCGGGCCATACCTTTCATAATAAGGTGACTCACTTTGATGTCACACCATCACTGCTAGCCTACTACAGAGAAAACTATGGAGTTCATACTCCTAAGCAGGTCACGTGGATAGGAAAGGGGTTAGAGATCGGCACCTCTGCTAAAAGTAACGGTGCTGCGATGATGCAGAGCAAAAATCAATTGATAGACTTTGTCTATGGTGACTACCATCTGTCTGATGGACAGTTGTATCAATTGGATGCGCATATGAATGAGGAACCTATTGTGGATGAGTCTTCAAGAGAACTGCTTTCTAAGCGCTTTAATACTTTTAAAAATAACAATAAAAGATTTTATACCAGCAAACAATTGTTTCCCGATAGTATATATACGAATTATTTCAAACAAGCGATATCAAAGCCTTAAAAGGTTTTGATATAGCCCAATGTGACGTCGATTTGATTGCCTTTCTCACCTAATCTAAATTCTTGATTGTAGTAGGTTGAGGAAATGGAAAAGAGATTGGTCCGATTGATGGAGAAGTTATACTCGGCACCGACTTTAAACGTTTTCAATTTGTAATTAGAAATTTCCAAAAGATTATTTCTGTTTTCTTCAGGGCTTAGACCCGTGCCGATAATAAATCCCAAATAGTCATTTGCCCCTTTGGTATAGTAACGAACTGTACCTGCATAGGATTGCGAGATATTCTGTTGACTAGGAGTCAAATAGGTCTTTAAATTGAACCAAAAGTTTTGATAGTATTTGCCTATAGATGCGGTATACATCCAGATATTGTCTGTAAAGTAAAGCTGTCTGTACCCAATCTCGCCTTCAAAACTATGGGGTAGGTTGGCGTATAAAGATACGCCAGTTCTATATTTTGGAAATATCCCTACGTTATTTGAATATCCACCTGCCACATAGAGGTAAAACATCTTGGACAATCTGGGATATGCTTCTACTTCAAACTGAACCCCATTTTCAGCAAATTTATTGGCATAGTTGGTTCTGAAAATAACAGAACCCAACGGCGTTGCTCTTTTATAACTCAGCGCTACGATGTGCCAGTCATGATCAAACTGTTTGTCAAAGTGGACAAAATTATAATTGAGGCCTATGGCATTCTTAGCGGTATACTCTTGTATATTTTTGGCCAGTGCTCTTGCCTCAGCATGCTTAGGATTTAATTGTAACAACTGGTTTACTGATTGTTCGGCACTTGCATAGGCATTGTTGCTGTAGGCTACTTTTGCCTTTAATAGCAGCAGGTCTTGTGAAGTCGGATGAAAGGAAAGACCTTGGTCGATCAGTTCAATAGCTTGTGCAGGTTGATCATTCCAATAGACAAACGATGCATACGCCAAGTAGAAATCTTCATCTTGAACATGGGATCTATGGAGCTGTTCAAATACAGACCGAGCTGAATCGGTTTGATCAGACCAGGTGTAAAGCCGTCCTAAAAATATCCGTATATCGGTATAATCTGGAGCCTGCTGTAATGCCTGCTTACTGATTTTTATGGCCTCGGCATAATTTTTTTGATCAAAGGCAACGGTACGAGCTTTTACAAAAAGTTCATCTGCGGTTAGTGTTTTTTCCTGACAAAAGCTTGATAATGGTCCCATCAGTAAGCCAAATAACATGTAAACAAGTTTATTCATCTTAAATCAAATTTTTTAGATATTAGGATAGATATATTTAATAACTAAAGTTAGTAAAATTTGTTTATCAATTTATCAATACTTGCTCCTTATGCACGAGGATTCTGTTATTTTAATACGTTGAGGTTAAGGCCTGCTCACTAATCTGATTTCGAGTATTTTATGGCTCTTAGCTGAGCCTGATCCAGCCACCTTAATCTTTAATTCGTTGGCTTTTAATAGCTTCTGTGCCAGTGTAAATCGCACCGTCTTAATACCTGGTGTGCCAGCTTCTGTTGACAATGTGCCTGCTTGCGTATCGTTGACCCATATCTCCGTTGCTCGTGCTGCTTGTTCATCCACATATTTGATATAGATATCAGCTGTCTGGTTAGGCTCTTTTTTCATCATGTAACTAAACCAGCCCTCCGCTTCACGCCAGCGGGTATCGTCAAATACGCCCGCAACACTGTTTTGCTGTTGAATAAAATGATCGGACTCAGGTTGTTGCTCTCCACAGACGACCTTATCTAGGGTCAAAGCATCTAATTTTAAACTTTCCAGCTCGTCACGTTCCATTTTTTCCTGTAATTCGGTCAGTTCTTTTTCGGTTGCCTGTGGCCAATAAATGATATAGCGGCTATCGTGTATTTTGTAAAAGGGTTCAAGTTCCATGCTGATGTGCTCTTTTCCTAATCGCAGTCCTGCTAATGAAAAGTGCAGAGGCTTTGCAGCAATAGGTTTAACCAGGTTCGGGATCTCGGATGGATCAGTTGTTAAGATCGGTAAATCGGAAGACGGAATCTGCCTGCCTTTGGCGACATGGCCCATTCGGCTGTCGTCAGCACGTAAATCGGGTAATGTTTCCGTAGCTACACGTGCGCCCAATACAATAGGACCATAGAGCAGGCTATAATAATTGCTCCGATCCGGCAGCTGTTCGGTACGGATAGCCATAGGAAGCTCAATATCTACGCGATCACCTTTTTTCCATTTGCGTTTGATCGATAGCATATCTTGATCCTGTTCTGTGATCTGATACACCTGACCATTGATCCGTACTGTTGGAGCCTCCTTTAACCAGATCGGTTTCCGTATGTGCAATGTAAAAGTCGATGTTTTTTGTTTAGGATGGATAATAAGGCGTGTACTGGCTTGTTCTGGATAATTATTTTCCTGTACCACTTCGACTCCTTGCTCACGCCAGTTTAAGCGGGAGGGGATAAAGAGATTGACATAGAGCTGATCATCTTGGTGTGCATAGATCATTTCACCATATTTAGCATGGTTTTCTATGCCCGATCCCACACAGCACCACATGCTGGTATGCGGCTGCGAATATACCCTGTAATGTCCTGGACGAATTTGTGTAAAGTAAACAAAACCTCCATGTTCTGGATGTTGGCTGGATAAGATATGATTATATAAGCTTCGCTCGTAATAATCGAGGTATTTGCCTTGTGGATCTGTTTGGTGAAGCATTTTTGTCAACCGGAGCATATTGTAGGTATTGCAGGTTTCGGGTCCTTCAATGCTGTGGACCATTTTGGAAAAATCATCCGTCGGGTTAAAATGTTCACTGACACTGTTACCACCGATGGAGATCGAACGTTTGGATACAACAAGTTCCCAAAAGTAGCGCGCAGCATCTTCCCAAGTTTCATCCTGTGCTATATCTGCGATCCTTTTAAACCCCAGTACTTTTGGAATTTGGGTGTTGGCATGCTTGCCGGTCAATTGATCTTGATGTTGGATCAACGGGGTCAAGATCTCCTGATGGCTGAACTTGCGGGCTAGTGTCAGATAAGCTGGATTTTGCGTGATGGCAGCCACATCGGCAAATGTTTCGTTCAGTCCGCCATGTTCACTCCGCAACATATCCTGAATCTGCTTATCCGACAACTGCTGGACAAGCCTAATCGCCCAGTCTGTCATTTTGATCAGCATATCTTTAGCCTCTTCATTGCCGGTTAACAAGTAAGCATCACGTAAGCCTGCATAAGTCTTATGAATATTGTATAAGGGCACCCATTTGCTGTTTAAGTTGAAACCGCCGGCTTGAATATTTCCCTGCCTAATTTCTTCCCAGATCACCTGACCACCAGGTACTCCACCAATGTATCCATTTCCATTTGCTTCTTGACATTGTTTGAGGGTAGACAACATGTAATCCAATCTTCTTTTGATCTGTAAATCACCTGTAGACGCATACATATGAGCCAAGGCAGAAATATAGTGTCCACCGATATGACCGTCCAGTCCTGTATTTTCCCAATTGGTATAGGATTCTTTCTTTTGTGGTAGACCAGCTTCTCTAAGGAAAGGAGCCAGTAGACGATCTGCATCAAGTGTCAATAGATAAGTTAAATCCAGATCTTCAGCATGCTTGAAAGGTCCAGGGAGCAAACGTACATCTTTGAGATCAAAATAGGACAATACCGGTTTTGTCTGTGCTGATAATTCAGCAGTACAGATGACCATACAGGTGACATAGGAAAGGATGCTCTTCAGCTTCATAACAGTTCGGGTTTAGGTGATACCATTGGAGACAACGGTTTACAGTAAATTAAATGTTATTTATACATTTATTTGATTAGAAAAAATAATTGGCTATGCTAACTTAGGTGTTACCATTAATCGTTAATAGACCAACTCGGCAAATAGCTTAAAAAAGACATGATTTTTTCTTTATAGATATCTTTGTTCAAGCGGAAGTAAAAAGCTCCTTTTTTAGAGTTTTCTTTATCTTTTTCCTTGAGCTTAATGATCAGTTCTGAGGAAAGCAATTTACGGCTAAAATTTCGGGTATCGAGCTCGGTATCATATACGCCTTCGTAAAGGGATACAATCTGCGGAATCGTAAATTTCTCGGGCAAGAGTTCAAATAGAATAGGGTAAAGAGCTGCCTTGGCACGAAGTTCCCGTTTAGCTTTTTCAATCATCTGCTCGTGGTCAAAAATCAGTTGCGGCAGTTCTTTGAGCGGAAACCAACGTGCTTCAAATTCCTCACTGATGATATGTTTATATTGGTGGGTATCGATCAGCGCAAAATGTGCGATACTCACTACGCGTCCATATTTTTCACGGTTAGGATCTCCAAAGATACCACAGTCTTCCATATAGACATCTTCTAACCCTGTGAGCTTTTTTAATATGCGTGAAGCAGCCTGCTGGGGATTTTCATCGGGTTGAACAAATCCGCCCATTAAGCTCCATTTATTTCGTTCGGGCTCAAATCCTCGTTTTATCAGCAGAATTTCTAAAGATTCTCCATTAAATCCAAAAATAATACAGTCCACAGCTAATAATAAGCTTGGTTCGTTTTTGTAAAAATCCATCATTGATTACTCTCGTTTTATAATTAATTAGTGATACAAAATGTCTCGTATCTGTTACAATATCTAAAATGTTTCATAAAAAAACACATTTTTCTACCTATTTAATTGATTAGCTTATCAAAGCAGGCAACTATTTATTCCTATTGCAATACAAATCAACGAAAAAAAAAATTAAAATTTCATTTTTTAAAAAAATAAATGTTAATTTGACATTAATTACTTTAAATACCGGATCGTATGATGGATTCAGAAAGGGGATTAAAGTATAACAGATTATAAATCAATATTATAAACCAAAACTACAAATAATGAGCAAAGCATATGTGATCGGCTTAGATTATGGAAGTGATTCCGTTCGATCGGTTTTAGTAGATGCAGCGAATGGCGAGGAGCTATCTAGTGCAGTGTTCTACTATCCGCGATGGAACAGTGGCAAATTTTGTGATCCGATGACTAACCAATTTAGACAGCACCCCTTAGACTATATCGAGGGTTTGGAATCTACCATTAAATCCTGCCTTGAAAAAGTGGGTAATCCTGATATTGCCAAAGCTGTTAAAGCGATTTCTGTTGATTCAACAGGATCTACACCAGTAGCTGTGGATGAACGCGGGGTACCGCTTGCTTTATCCGAACGCTTTGCTGACAATCCAAACGCGATGTTTGTACTTTGGAAAGACCATACGGCAGTGAAGGAAGCTCAGGAGATCAATGATCATGCAAAAAAATACGATCCCGATTATTTAAAATATGTGGGCGGAATCTATTCTTCAGAATGGTTTTGGGCAAAATTGCTTCATGTACTGCGTAAAGATCAGGAGGTGCGCGATGCCCTCTATACTTGGGTCGAGCACTGTGATTATATCCCATTTTTACTAACGGGCGGTACGCATGCGCAAGATATTAAGCGTAGTGTCTGTGCTGCAGGACATAAGTCTTTGTGGGCAGCTGATTTTGGAGGTCTTCCGCCGAATCAATTTTTTGCTGAATTGGATCCGGTATTAGACGGCCTTGTGGATCGTTTATTTAGCCATACTTATACTTCTGCACAATCTGCTGGCACGCTCTCTGAAGAATGGGCTAACCGATTGGGGCTGTCTACTGATGTCGTGGTGGGTGTAGGTGCTTTCGACTGCCATATGGGAGCCGTAGGTGGACAGATCGAACCTTATTACTTAAGTAAAGTGATGGGAACTTCGACTTGTGATATGCTGGTGGCACCTCCTGATGAAGTGGGCGATACCTTGGTAAGAGGAATCTGTGGTCAGGTCGATGGGTCGATTATCCCAGGTATGATCGGTATGGAAGCGGGTCAATCTGCTTTTGGAGATGCTTATGCTTGGTTCAAGCAGGTGTTATCATGGCCTGTCACGAATCTGATCGGACAGTGTGATGATATTTCTGCCGAAGATAAAGCGAAGATTGCAAACCTGATCGACACACAGTTGATCCCAGAATTAAGTAAGAAAGCAGCAGAACTGCCTGTCACCGAGTCTTCGGAATTGGCGATTGACTGGTTCAATGGACGTCGTACGCCTGATGCCGATCAAACATTAAAGGGTGCTTTGTCTGGTCTTCATCTCGGAACTGATGCTGTGCGAATCTTTCGTTCTATTGTCGAAGCAACTTGCTTTGGAGCCAAAAGTATAGCCGATCGGTTTGTCGAGCAGGGTATTCCGGTAAAAGGATTGATCGGTCTTGGTGGCGTCGCTAAAAAATCTGCTTACATTATGCAGACAATGGCCGATGTGATGAATATGCCGATCCGCATCCATAAATCCGAACAGACCTGTGCTCTTGGAGCTGCCATGTTTGCGGCTACGGCGGCGGGTCTATATCCTAAAGTGGAAGATGCGATGGAAGCGATGGGACAGGGCTTCGAGAAAACGTACGAACCTCGTGCCGAAATGGTTGCCATCTATGCCAAACGATACGAACAATATAAGCAACTGGGTGCATTTATCGAGCAAAACTAAGTGAGCCACTGTCTGAGGCATCGTCTCAGCGGTATTTGCTGTCATTATAATTTTTAATTTTTTTTGAAACTTTAGCATCATGAGTTATACATCCATAAAAGAAGAAGCCTATCAGTGCAACATGCAATTGCCGAAATTGGGATTGGTCCTTTTTACCTTTGGTAATGTAAGTGTCGCGGATCGTGATCAGGCTGTATTTGCCATTAAACCCAGCGGGGTTCCGTATGAGGAATTGACGCCGGATCATATGGTGATCGTTGATTTTGATGGTCAGGTCGTCGAAGGTAAACTGAGACCTTCGTCGGATACTAAGACCCACGCAGTGCTCTATAAACACTGGGAAGGGATCGGCGGTATCACACATACCCATTCGACATATGCCACCGCTTGGGCACAGAGCCAACGCGATATTCCTATTTTTGGAACGACGCATGCGGATCACCTGACCTCTGACATCCCTTGTGCCGCTCCGATGGATGATCATATGATCGCGGGCAACTATGAGTATGAAACCGGATTTCAAATTATGAATCATTTTAATAAACTTCAACTGGACTACAAGGAAGTCGAAATGATTCTAGTTGGTAACCATGCCCCATTTACCTGGGGAAAAACGGGAGCCAAATCGGTCTATAACAGTGCGGTATTGGAAACTGTTGCACAGATGGCACTCCTTACCGAGCAGATCAATCCCAAGGCGCCACGTCTAAAAGATGCTTTGATTAAAAAACATTACGAACGTAAGCACGGTGGTGCAGCGTACTATGGTCAAGAATAAATCATATCAATAATCAACTATAAACTAAATAAAATTGAAAGGAGATTGGATCTACAGCCAATCTTATAAACGCTAAAATATGAATATCGATTTAAATAAATTGGAAGTTTGGTTCGTCACAGGGAGCCAGGATTTATATGGTGAAGAAACCTTAAAACAGGTTGCGCTACATGCTGAAGAAGTGGCACAGTATTTTTCTGCGCACAGCCAAATTCCTGTGCAGGTTGTCTACAAACCTATCGTTAAAAATAGTGAAGAAATCTACCATACGTTGACCGCAGCAAATGCTGCTGTGAATTGTATCGGGGTGGTCACTTGGATGCATACTTTTTCACCTGCTAAAATGTGGATCAGAGGATTGCAGGCTTTGCAGAAACCATTATTGCATCTGCATACGCAATACAATCGGGATATTCCATGGAGTACCATGGATATGGATTTTATGAACCTAAACCAAAGTGCGCACGGTGATCGTGAATTTGGTCATATTGTCACCCGTTTAAATATCGGCAGAAAAGTAGTGACTGGACATTGGCAGGATGAAGAAGTGATCGCACGTATCCAAGTATGGGTACGCGCAGCAGCAGCTTGGCACGACTGGCAAGGCGCTAAATTTGTTCGTTTTGGAGATAATATGCGTTACGTCGCAGTTACCGATGGGGATAAAGTATCTGCAGAGACACAATTTGGTTTCTCTGTCAATACTTATGCTGTTGGTGATCTTGTTGCGATCATCAATGCGGTCTCAGCATCACAAATCAATACTTTACTCGAGGAGTATGAGGCGACCTATGATCTGGCGCCCAATGTCATGGAGGGCGGAGAGCAACGTCAAAGTTTGGTGGAAGCAGCCCGTATCGAAATTGGATTAAGAACGTTTTTAGAAGCGGGGAACTATAAAGGTTTTACCGATACATTTGAAGATCTGCATGGTCTGGTGCAACTACCAGGTTTGGCCGTACAGCGATTGATGGCTGAAGGCTATGGATTTGCCGGTGAGGGCGACTGGAAAACTCCGGCTTTGGTGAGAGCATGTAAAGTGATGGGTGCTGGTTTGCCGGGAACTACAGCTTTTATGGAAGATTATACGTATCATTTTGATCCGCAGAATGAGATGGTCTTGGGTTCGCACATGCTGGAAGTAGATCCGGCTTTAGCGGCTGATAAACCTAGAATTGAAGTACATCCGCTGGGGATTGGTGGTAAAGCCGATCCGGCACGTCTGGTATTTGATGGCTTGAGCGGTCCTGCTCTCAATGCTTCATTGATTGATTTGGGAACACGCTTTCGCTTGATCGTCAATAAAGTAGTCGGTGTAGATGTCAAAGAGGAACTGCCGAAATTGCCTGTTGCACGTGTGCTGTGGAAACCGCTTCCGGATATGAAAACCGCTTGTAGTGCGTGGATATACGCTGGTGGTGCTCACCATACTGCTTACAGTTTGAGTTTGACACCAGAATACTTGGAAGATTTTGCGCGAATTGCTGGGTTGGAGTATGTAGCGATTGATGAAAATACGACGCTGACACATCTGGAAAACCAGTTGAAGTGGAATGAACTCTATTTTTTAATGAAAAAATAACCTGAATAGTCCTGCTCTTTTCTAAAAAGAGCGGGACTTCATCATAAGCAACTCGCAAGACTATGGAAAAATTTGCAACAGTAGATTACGTCATCTTTGTCGTCTACTTCATAATTGTAGCTGGATATGGCTACTGGATATACAGCAGAAAAACAGCTGCCAACAATAGTAGTAAGGACTATTTCTTGGCAGAAGGTTCTTTGACATGGTGGGCTATCGGAGCATCGTTGATTGCATCCAATATCTCTGCCGAACAATTTATTGGAATGAGCGGTAATGGTTTTGAGGTCGGTATTGCCGTAGCGGCCTACGAGTTGATTGCTGCCGTGGCTTTAATCATTGTGGCCGTGTGGTTTATACCGGTCTACCTGAAGAACAAGATCTTCACGATGCCGCAGTTTTTAAACAATCGATACAATGAAACGACCAGTCTGATTATGGCTGTTTTCTGGCTTTTCTTATATGTGTTTGTCAACTTAACGTCGATCTTATACCTCGGAGCAATCGCCATATCGAGTATGGCTGGTGGCGGAGATAGCTTTCACCTGATCATGGTCGCATTGGCTGTATTTGCTGTCATTATCACATTGGGTGGTATGCGCGTGATCGGTTTTACCGATGTGATTCAAGTGGTGGTTTTGATCATCGGCGGTATTGCTACGACTTATGTGGCTTTAACTTTGGTGAGTGAGCACTTTGGTCTTGGAAAAGATGTTTTGGCCGGTTTCAATAAACTCATGGAAGATTCACCTAAGCATTTTGAAATGATCGTGGATAAACCAGGTGTTGGCGCGACACAAGAGGAGATAAACAAATACCTCATGTTGCCTGGTATCGGGATGTATCTGGCCGGTATCTGGATTGTAAATTTGAATTATTGGGGATGTAACCAGTACATCACACAACGTGCTTTGGGAGCAGATCTAAAAACTGCCCGTATGGGTATTTTATTTGCAGGTCTTTTGAAACTGTTGATGCCGCTTATCGTCATGTTGCCCGGAATCGCGGCTTATGTGCTCTATAAAAATGGTGCATTGCAAGAGGAAATGGCACCAGGAGGGGTTTTCCATGCCGATAATGCATACTCCGCTATTCTTGGACATTTGCCAAATGGAATGAAAGGCTTGGCTCTGGCAGCGTTGACTGCGGCTATCGTGGCTGGTCTTGCAGGTAAAGCCAATAGTATTGCGACCATCTATACCTTGGATATCTATAAAAAGTATATCAACACGGCAGCATCTGAAGCGAAAATGGTGTGGATCGGAAAAATTACGATCGTGGTATCGATCGTGGTCGCGGTATTATTTACGTGGAACGATACGTTGGGTATCGGTGGAGCTGGTGGATTTACCTTTATTCAAAAATATACAGGTTTTATCAGTCCAGGGGTATTTGCGATGTTTTTACTGGGGATGTTTTGGAAACGCACGACAGGACCTGCTGCCATTACAGGTTTGATTTCAGGTTTCGGTCTGTCCATCTTCTTCAACGAATTTGCGACAAAAGTATTTGGTCCTGAAACGTGGTTGTATACAGCATATATCAATAAAAGTGGCCACTATGAAATTCCATTCCAGATCTGTATGGGATTGGCTTTCGCGTTTACGTTAGCTTTGATGATCGGGGTGAGTTTGTTTGGTCCAAAAGAGAATCCAAAAGCATTTGCACTTGATAAAAAGATGTTCAAAGTAGAACCATCTATCTTAGTCCTAATCGTGGTCACACTACTATTAGTAACGGCTATCTATGTGCGTTTTTGGTAGAGATATAATCTATTAACCCATTTTAAATCATAACGATATGAATAATAAAATATTAAGTGGTTTATTGTTGACATCCGCATTTGCTTGCGGCTGTCAGCAAAATTCCAATAAGCAACATACGGCTACAAGTCAAGATAGTACAGTCCACTCGTTTGAGACGACGATCGACAATAAGGAGGTTAAACGCTATACCTTAACCAATGGGAAGCTCAAAGCTGCACTGACCAATTTTGGTGCAAGATTGGTTAGTTTAGAAGTGCCTGATCAGGCAGGTCATCTGACGGATGTGATCCTAGGTTATGACCGTGCTGATGAGTACAAAGCGAATGCTGATAATTTTTACGGAGCTATTGTAGGGCGTTATGGAAATCGGATCGGTGATGCGACTTTCACTTTACAAGGAGTCAAATATGAACTGGAAAAGAATGATGGGAAAAACTCCCTGCATGGCGGTACACATGGCGTATACAATCAAGTGTGGGATGTCGCTAATCGTTCGGATTCCTCCATCACCTTCACTTATCTTTCGCCTGATGGCGAAGCCGGATATCCCGGAAATGTGAAAATGCAAGTGACCTATACGTTAAATCATACCGGCGGACTGGTCATGGATTATCAAGCCAATACGGATAAAGAAACGGTGTTGAACCTCACTAATCATGCTTATTTTAATCTCAGTGGTGCGGGATCTGAAACGATACTGGACCACGAACTGCAAATTGATGCGGAAGCCATTACAGAAGTGGATGACACCTTGATTCCGACAGGAAAAAGTATTCCTGTAGCTGGAACACCATTTGATTTCCGCAAAGCATTTGTAATCGGCGATCGTATCGATGTAGACCATGCGCAACTGAAAATCGGAAAAGGGTACGATCATAACTTTGAATTGTCAAAATCTACCGGTTTTAGAAAAGTTGCTGCTGTCTATGCCGCAAAAACAGGGATAGAAATGCAGATATGGACGACAGAACCGGGACTGCAGTTCTATAGTGGCAATTTCATGTCAGACACTGATCCGAAGGGGAAAAATGGTTTGGTCTATCCTTTCCGTTCAGCCTTTTGCTTAGAAACACAGCACTATCCAGATGCACCTAATCATCCGACATTTGCTTCGACAGTAGTGAAACCTGGCCAGACATACACCTCAAAATCAGAATATAGATTTACGATAAGATAATATAGCATGAAAAAAATTGAGCTACTACTAACAGTTTTAATGGTTGGTTCTACACCTGTATTTGCACAAAGCCCTGTAAATTTTAAAGTAGATCTTGATCGGCCAACGGGCAAGATATCGCCAGATATGTGGGGCGTATTTTTTGAGGATATTAACATGGGTGCCGACGGGGGAATATATGCCGAATTGGTTAAAAATCGATCATTCGAATTTCATGAACCTTGGATGGGCTGGAAAAAATTGACCAAAGAACCTGAAGGTACTTTTTTGATTGTTAACAATAGCACACGAAAGGGTAATCCTCGTTCCTTGAAAATCCATAATCCTAAAGGGATACAATTGGGTCTTCAAAATGAAGGATTCCGGGGTATGGGAATCAAAAAAGGGGAGCAATATGAATTTTCATTGCTTTTTAAACAAGCTTCTGCGGGCATGCGCATCCGTGTTGAAGTATTAAATGAACAAGATAAAGTAATCGGAACAAGTACTTTAGCCTTATCTAGTGGAAGTAATTGGCAAAGTGGAAGCAGTAAATTTACCGTTTCTGAAACTACTGCAAAAGGAAAGCTGAATGTTTGGATCGAAGGTTCTGGTGATGCAGAGCTTGATATGATCTCCCTTTTTCCAACGGATACTTGGAAAAATAGACCAAAAGGGCTGCGTAAAGATATGGTCCAGATGCTGGCCGATATGAAACCCGGATTTATTCGTTTCCCAGGAGGCTGTATCGTAGAAGGTAGGGACTTAGCAAGTCGTTTTCAATGGAAAAAGACCGTTGGTCCTATTGAAGAGCGTGAGTTGATCATTAACCGCTGGAATACGGAATTTAAGCATAGGCCAGCGCCAGATTACTTTCAAACCTTTGGATTGGGATTTTATGAATACTTCTTAATGGCCGAAGATATTGGCGCTAAAGCTGTACCGATCTTAAACTGTGGGATGGCCTGCCAGTTTAATACCGGAGAACTTGTGCCAATGGAGGAACTGGACACGTATATACAAGATGCTTTGGATCTGATTGAATTTGCTAATGGATCGGTTAGCACAACTTGGGGTAAGCTACGATCGGATATGGGACACCCAGCACCCTTTAATCTGGAAATGTTGGGCGTGGGCAATGAAAACTGGGGTCCTCAGTATGTGGAGCGTCTAGCTGCATTTAAAAAAGTATTAAAGGAGAAACATCCCGAAATAGCGATTATCGCCAGTTCAGGTACTGATCCCGACGGGGAGCGTTTTGCCTATCTGGACGAGCAGCTCCGTGAGATGAAAATCGATATCATCGATGAGCATTACTACCGACCACCATCGTGGTTTTTGTCCAGCGTCTCTCGCTATGATGATTATGATCGAAATGGCCCGAAAGTGTTTGCTGGCGAATATGCTTCACATACCACAAGACCAAATGGTCCTGGTCGTAGTACTTGGGAAGCCGCACTTTCAGAAGCAGCTTTCTTGACCGGTTTGGAACGTAATGCCGATGTTGTCCAAATGGCTTCATATGCACCGCTGTTTGGCCATGTCGATGGTTGGCAGTGGAGTCCAGATTTGATCTGGGTCGATAATCTACAGGTATACGGTACACCAAGTTATCAGGTTCAAAAATTGTATTCGACGCATACGGGTACCGACATTATACCGATTAAATGGAATGGAGAGACAATTGCAGGTAAAGACAGTTTATTTGCTTCAGCGGTCTATGACAGTAAAGCGAAAGAACTGATTATCAAATTTGTCAATTACAACAGCAAACCTATTCAGGCTAACTTTGATATCAATTCGCAGAAGAAATTGAAGCAGGTCGCTGTGAAAACTACATTGGCCAATGCGGACTTGAATGTTTCCACTAGTTTTGAGGAACCATTGAAAATACAGCCTAAAGTGGAAGAGGTCAAGTACAAAGGGAAAAAAATATCGGATACTTTTGCTCCGTATTCATTGACAGTCATTAAACTGCCTGTACAATAAAAAATAATAACTCTTGCAATGATCTGATCATGAGGGGCACATTCGTGTGCCAATCACCATAAACTAAACAAAGCTTGTCTTGGACAGCTCAGCACTATATTTTTATGCTGATACCTCCACCTAGGTGTCAGCACCAAAATAGGCTCATGATCGGATCATTGTCTTTACCCTGTTGTGTTCGTTATGCTGCCATAGGCAGCGATCGTATAGCTCAATGTGGGTTTGGATAAGGTTGTGAGTTCTATTTGGTGCCATTTAGAAGAACAAGTGTATGAAAACAGCCTCTTAAACGGAGCTGTGATAGACATCGATGTTGTGTAGATGTTTATGTGGTAGCTGGGGTTGAATATGATTTATAGATGATGTAGGATAGCCGGTACGTCAGCACAGGATTTGAAACCTGACTAAAAGCAAGCATATGGTTGTGTTGGTGCTTTTAGGCTAATGTATGTGTTGTTTTACGTTTTAAACAAATTTGATCATCATAGACCAGTACAGCTCATGTGAAACAGTTTTTCGTGATAGGGTTTGAACTGCGAGGCTACATATGCTTATATTTTAATGGTGCCATCTAGGACTTTTTATAAACCGTCATAAAAATGGCGCATGATACACTCAATGACCATGCTTTCCTTTTCAAGATCCCGTGCAAGATCGTGATCGTTAACGTGAAATCGTTGAACATAATAACCAATACTAATTTTATTCTGATGAAAAAACAGCTTGTTTATATATGCTTATTAGTTTTCATTACCGTAACGCAGAAAAAGCTATACGCTAATGAACCCGATTCGGCTTATCTTTTTGCGTATAGCTCTGGAAAGAACAACCATCACAATGGTTTGCATTTTGCGTGGAGTATGGACAAAAAGAAATGGCATAGTATCGGTCCTGAGTCCAGTTTTCTGCGTTCTGATTATGGACAGTGGGGCACACAGAAGAAAATGATTGATCCCTTTCTATTCTTGTCACCCACAGGTACCTGGCATTGTGTCTGGAGTTTGAATCAAGAAGATGGTGCATTTGCACATAGTGAGTCAAGAGATCTCATTCATTGGGAAAGCCAGTCTTATCCTTTGGTCTTTCCTTCCGGTAACTGCCTCAGTCCAATCATCAATTACCAGAAAAATACCGGTGTTTACCAAGTAATCTGGAAAACAGATCGCCCTTCTATCGGAAATTATGCTGTAGAAACGAAAGATTTTAAACTATTTTCTGCGACAACAAAAGTTATGCAGGAGCAGCATGCCAAGGAGCAGGTACGCCTGGCAGACGGAACCTATCTGGGCACGGTCCATAAAGTCGCTTGGGAGACCATTGAAAAATTACTGAAAAAGCAGCAGTTAGATGCATACAAGGGAAAGTTGAACCAGGAACGGATGGCAGATGATGGTACTCGTTTTGCTTCACTAACCGCTATTAAAGGCAAATTGAAGCTGGATGAACATATGCCCGACCGAGCGATCAGTGATCTGCTAATAGGTGCATTTTTTGAAGATATTAATTATGCGGCCGACGGGGGCTTATATGCCGAGCTGATTCAGAACAGGGGATTTGAATATACGTCAAAGGACCGGAAAGAATGGAATAGTCTGACGGCTTGGAGTGCGACAGACGATGGAGCAGTTCTGGTTATCGATACGATCTTGCCGATCCATCAGCATAATCAGCACTATGTGACCATGAAGGTTAAAGATGGTGCAGGAATCGTGAATGAAGGTTTTGGTGGGATTGCGATCAAAAAAGGGGAGCAGTATAACTTTTCCGTTTATTCGCGTGCAAAATCAGCACAGTTAGGCCAATTATTGATCCGATTAATAGATCGAGACGGAAATACCATTGCAGAGACGCGAACCAAGAAGTTATCAAAAAAATGGCAGCAATATACCTTACCTATGTTGGCAAATGCAAGCGTTTCAGATGCCCGATTGGTCATAACCTATTCTCAGGATGGAACAGTTGATCTGGATATGGTCTCTTTATTTCCTAAAAATACATTTCATCATAGAGAAAATGGCCTGAGAGCAGATCTTGCTACTACTATTGCCGATATGAAACCACGTTTTGTCCGTTTTCCAGGAGGATGTGTGGCGCATGGAGATGGTCTTGAAAATATCTATCATTGGAAAAATACCATTGGTCCGGTGGAACAGCGAAAACCACAGCGCAATCTGTGGGGATACCATCAATCCTTTGGTTTGGGGTATTTTGAATATTTTCAATTTTGTGAAGATCTGGGTGCAGAACCTGTACCGGTCGTAGCAGCCGGAGTTCCTTGTCAAAATTCGGCACATCATGGCCATAAGCTTGGTGGTCAGCAGTGCGGCATACCGATGGAGGAGATGGGGCATTATGTGCAAGATATCCTTGATCTGATTGAGTATGCCAATGGAGATGTCCATACGGTCTGGGGCAAAAAACGCGCTGAAGCAGGACATCCAGCTCCCTTTAACTTGAAATATATCGGTATCGGTAATGAAGATTTAATTACCGATATATTCAAAGAACGCTTTACGATGATCTATGAAGCGATAAAGAAAAAATATCCGCATATCGAAGTGATTGGTACTGCAGGCCCATTTTATGAAGGATCTGATTATGTAGCAGGGTGGGATTTGGCAACAAAATTAGAAGTTCCGTTGATCGACGAGCATTATTACAATCCGCCGGGCTGGTTTATCCACAATCAGGATTTCTACGACCGTTATGACCGCAGTAAGTCTAAAGTATATCTTGGAGAGTATGCGGCACACCTCCCTGATCGTGCCAGTAACATTGAAACTGCGCTGGCGGAAGCTTTACATCTGTGCAATGTCGAACGGAATGCTGATGTCGTGACGATGACTTCTTATGCTCCTTTGCTAGCAAAAGAAGGGAATACGCAATGGTCTCCCGATTTGATCTACTTTAATAATACAACCGTAAAACCCACAGTAGGTTATTACATCCAGCAGGCATTTGGACAACATGCTGGCCAAACGTATCTATTTAGTGATCTGCAGCTATCTAATCAAGATGAAGCGGTCAACAAACGCATCGGTAAATCAATTGTACGCGACGCAAAAACTGGAGATATTATCGTAAAATTGGTGAATCTATTGCCTGTTGAGGTGGATCTTGAACTCGATCTTTCGGCGATCGGAATTCGCAAGCAAGAGGTAAAGGCAACTGTTATCGCAGGAAAACCAACAGATCGTACCGCGCGCCCTGTCGCAGCAACATTAGAGCTAGATCGTTGCAAATTGTCTCCTTATTCCTTTACCGTTTTCCGTATACCTGCACAAAAGTAGTTGATCAGATGAGAAAGATACCATTTACCATCCAGTTACAGCTGGTCATGTGCTTCATCATACAGGGCGTATCTGTCTATGGACAACATAAAAAAGATACCGCAAGTCAACCTGTCGGTTATTTATTCGCTTACTTTTCGGATAATAGCCCGGAAGGTGAGCAGCTTCGATATGCTTTTAGCCGTGATGGTCTAAATTTTAAGCCTCTAAATGCTGGAAAACCAGTACTTGCATCCGATAGTATTGCATTAAAAAAAGGAATCCGAGATCCACATATCATGCGTTCTCCCGATGGAAAATACTTTTATATGGTGATGACCGATATGCGCTCTAGCGAGGGCTGGCAGAGCAATGATGGTATCATCATGCTCAAAAGTACGGACCTGATCCATTGGAAACATCAGGCAATTGACTTTCCTACGCGTTTTCCTAATTTAAAAGGATTTGATCGGGACAATTTGCATGCGGTATGGGCTCCACAGATCATCTGGGATCATGATAAACAACAGTATATGATCTATTATTCAATAGGTCGGCATGATTGGGAGTATGCCGTTGGTGATAAAAAACAACCCTATTTTAAGATTTACTACTCTTATGCCAATGCTGATTTTACCGATATCAGTACACCTGAACTGTTGTTTGATTTTGGAACTGCCGCGATTGATGCTGATATCGTGTACGATGAAAAGAATAAGAATTATGTCTTATTTTTTAAGGATGAGGGTTTATCGACCATGAATCAGGGTTTTCGTACTAAAAGTGGTGTCATGCGAGCAACAAGTAAAAGCTTAACAGGACCTTATCAAACAGAATATCGGCATCTCCATGTAGATCAGAAGAAGCCTGTTGAAGGTTCTAGTGTGTTTAAGTTGATTGATTCTGATGAATACATCCTGATGTATGACTGTTATACGGAAGGTTACTACCAATTTTGCAAAAGTGCTGATTTGGCAGAGTTCACATTTATACAGAATACACCGGTAGGGGGTGAATTTACACCCAGACATGGATCGGTCATGCCCATAACTGCCGAAGAGCTAGTAACGCTGACCCATAAATTTGGTAGTGCTGCTGGACTTTAAGCGTAAAAGCGGTCTTATTTATTTGTCGTGCAGGTTTGATTAAATAGTGATCAGTCCTGTACGACTATCACATTTTTGCCTATACAGATCGATCTGCTTTTGTTTGTCAAGTGAAGCATTATTGATGTGTGAAAAATAAATGTTTGTTTTACATTTATTTTTTTATATTTGTTTAACTGTTATAACCAATAGATTTTTTAAACCTTCAATCAACGCGTATGAATGCATAGTGGAATGCTTGAGCTTTGATCAGCAAAAAAAAATTTGTCACTTTTTTAAGTGTACTCTTAACATTTAATAATAGCTTTTTATATATTCTAAACTGCATATTTACTTCATAACTTATATCTGACATGAACAAAAGAAAAGGGCAACTCGCCCATATTTTGATCACATTTATTGCCTTTAGCATCATAGCTCCAGTTCTTGGACAGGAGTATAGATCTGGTCCAGCGGAAAAAGACTTTGTCGGTTATTTATTTGCTTATTTTAAAGGCAATGCCGTAGCGGATGAATCGGTGTGCTTTGCAGTCAGTACCGATGGTTATACTTATCGTGCGCTGCATAACAATCAACCGGTACTGGACTCCAAGGTCATCAGCACAACAGGTGGTGTGCGGGATCCGCATATACTCCGAGGGGAGGATGGCAAGTCTTTTTATATGGTATTGACCGATATGACCTCCTCTAAGGGGTGGGACTCTAATCGTGCGATGATCTTATTGAAGTCGGAAGATCTGATTCACTGGAAGCATCACGTGATCAATATCCAAGAGCGATTTAAAGGTCATGAAAACCTTAAACGGGTATGGGCTCCACAAACGATCTATGATCCAGCTGCTGGTAAATATATGGTCTATTGGTCGATGAAACATGGTGATGGTGCTGATATCATATATTATGCATATGCGAATGCTGAGTTCTCCGATTTGGAATCTGAGCCTCGGGTATTATTTCTTCCTAAAAATGGCAAATCGTGCATCGATGGGGATATCATCAATAAAAATGGTCTCTTCTATCTATTTTATAAAACTGAAGGACATGGCAATGGAATAAAATTGGCATTGACAGATTCGCTGACATCAGGCAAATGGATTGAACAACCGGGCTATAAGCAGCAGACTAATGATGCCGTAGAGGGATCTAGTGTCTTTAAACTCAATCAGTCGGATCGCTATATTTTGATGTATGATGTATATGGAAAAGGGAAATATCAATTTTGTGAATCTGTTGATCTCGATCGGTTTAAAGTCATCGACCATGAAGTCAATATGGACTTTCACCCACGGCATGGTTCTATTATCCCTTTGTCCAGAAGTGAATTTAAAAAGCTGACAGATCGTTGGGGGACACCTTCGGACATCAAGTTGTCGACAAAGAAAAATCCCATATTGGATGGTTTCTATGCCGATCCAGATGTGCTTTATTCCAATAAAACCAAAAAGTATTATATCTATCCAACGAGTGACGGATTCAATGGTTGGGGCGGGTATTACTTTAAGACCTTTTCTTCCACTGATCTCCAAGACTGGAAAGATGAAGGGGTTATTTTGGATTTGAAGAAAGATGTACCCTGGGGACCGAGGAATGCCTGGGCACCTACGATAGCAGAGAAAAAAGTGAAAGGTGATTATAAATATTACTACTATTTTACTGCTGCTCAAAAGATAGGAGTTGCGGTTGCTGATCTGCCTACAGGTCCATTTAAGGATTCGGGAAAACCATTGATAGATTTTAAACCGAATGGTATTAAGGGCGGGCAGGAAATCGACCCTGCAGTTTTTAATGACCCTAAATCTGGTAAAAGCTATCTGTATTGGGGCAATGGATACCTCGCTGTTGCAGAACTGAATAAAGATATGATCTCGATCAAACAAAATACGATCCAGGTACTGAATGTTGACCGAACGTTTCGCGAGGGCGTGTATGTGATCTTCCGAAATGGTACCTATTATTTTTTATGGTCCGAGGATGATACGCGCAGTGAGAATTATCGGGTACGATATGGCACGTCTTCATCACCGACAGGGCCGATCCATATTCCTGAAAATAATATTGTAATTGAAAAGGATCCATCAAAGGGAATTTACGGTACTGGGCACAATTCCGTATTGCAAGTGCCTGGTACTGATGAATGGTATATCGTGTATCACCGATTTAGTTACCCCGACGGTATCCATATGGGTGACGCAGCAGGTTTTAACCGCGAAGTATGTATGGATAAAATGGAATTTGGTACGGATGGAAGTATTAAAAAAGTAATTCCGACTCATTAGAAAGTTTTACTTTCCTAATCATTTTTTAAACAAAAACTTACACAAAATGAAACGTTTTCTTATCGTCATTTTTCTAGGCTTTACATCGGTACTGGGGTTTGCACAAAAACTGACTGTGGCCGGACCTGATAAACGACTTGTCGTAAATCTGTCTCTAGAAAATGGCCAACTTTATTATGATGTCCAACTGGATGGAAAAGTCATGCTCGAAAGGTCGGCACTTGGCTTAAAAGGACGAGAGGTCGATCTATCTACTCATTTAAGATTAATTGATCAGGTATATAACCAAATTGATGAACAATATGAGGAACAGAAGATCAAGCGCAAACAGGTCCATTACCAAGCAAATGAATTGATTTGTAAATTAGAAAATGCGGATAAACAAGCCTTGCATGTTATATTTCGAGTCAGCAATCATGATATTGCTTTTCGCTACCATGTACCTCAATCGGGTGAAGCTGCTAATTTTTATATTGAAGAAGAACGGAGTGCCTTTAAATTTCCGAATTTGACGACAACTTTCCTAACTCCTCAAGCACCGGCGATGTCTGGCTGGATGAAATCAAAGCCAAGTTATGAAGAAGGATATACTGCCGATGAGCAATTGGGCGTGCGTTCTAAGTATGGGCTAGGTTATACCTTTCCTGGGTTATTTCACGTGGGGGACCGCGGTTGGGTACTGGTATCCGAAACAGGTGTTGGTGCACTGTACTGTGGATCGAAACTGAGTGAAGGGACCAAAGATGGTCTCTATCAGATTGCTTTCCCTGAGGTGGATGAAAATAATGGTATAGGTAGCGCTCAACCCGTTATTGCACTACCAGGAAATACACCATGGCGTACGTTGACTGTCGGAAGCACGCTAAAACCTATTGTTGAAACGACCGTTGCATTTGATGTGGTCGAACCGCTGTATAAAGCTTCTAAACCGTATACGTTTGGACGTTCAACATGGAGCTGGTTAGAATGGCAAGATGGGAGTATCAATATGGAAGATCAGAAAAAATTTGTAGATCTTTCTGCGGCTATGGGCTATGAGTTTGTTTTGGTAGACAACTGGTGGGATAGCAAAATCGGTCGGGATAAAATCGAAACCTTGATCGCCTATGGTCAAGATAAAGGTGTAGGGATCTGTTTGTGGTACAATTCCAATGGTTTTTGGAATGACGCTCCACAGACTCCTAAAAACATGATGAATACTGCTGCTGCCAGAAAAAAAGAGATGGCTTGGATGCAAAAGGTCGGCATAAAAGGTATAAAAGTGGATTTTTTTGGAGGGGACAAACAGGAGACGATGAAGCTTTATGAGGATATTCTATCGGATGCTAATGATCATGGTCTAACTGTTATTTTTCATGGATGCACCTTGCCTCGCGGCTGGGAGCGTATGTATCCAAATTTTGTTGGTAGTGAGGCGGTACTGGCATCGGAGAATCTGATCTTTAGTCAACATGCCAATGATACAGAGGCCTTTCATGCGAGCTTGCATCCCTTTATTCGGAATGCTGTAGGTTCGATGGATTTTGGCCCAGTTTTACTGAATAAAAGACATAACCGGGAGAACAATGGTGGGATGAGCAGAAAAACAACCGAAACTTTTCAATTGGCGACTGCTGTTTTATTTCAGACCCCAGTACAAAATTTTGGAATTACACCCAACAATCTAACGGAAATGCCCGCATATGTGATTGACTTTATGAAAGAGGTACCTACGGTCTGGGATGAGACTGTTTTTATCGATGGTTATCCGGGGCAATATGTGGTATTGGCTCGAAGACATGGCGATCGATGGTATATAGCTGGCATCAATGCGGAGAAAAAAGCAAAAGAACTAACGCTAAACCTCCCCATGCTTTCGGGGAATAAATGGGAGCTTTATCAGGACAATAGGGATCGATCACCACAGTATCAGGTATTGCCTGCACAAAAAGGAAAACAGTTGAAAGTAACGCTTCAAGCGGATGGCGGATTTATAATTGTTGGACAGTAATCTCTTTTTTATACTTTAAAACATTGTTTTGATGGGTGAAACTTCAAACAATTTGTGTGGCAAGCATCTTTGGATGCTTGCTTTTTTTTATGGTCAGTATGCTTACATATGGTAAACGAAAGCTCCAGGGCTTGCAAAATGGATATAGGTATAAATACTTACAATGGTAATAAACTCCTTTTTTTAGTTGTAAATACTTGTTTTATAAGTGCAAACAGAAAAATAGAACATTTATTGCTTGATGTATAGTAATATCATGAAACCGTAGTATTAATATAATTCAAGCAAATATGAGAGTCTATTCTTTTATCATCACCATTTTCCTGTTATTACAAAGCTCGGCACTAATTTCTCAAGATTTAAAAGATGAAAATACGTTGAGGGACATTGTTTTCATGCGTACAGAAGGGCTGGTCATGACGCAGCTCATGGAAAAACATACCACGGATAAACAGATGCTATTACTCTGTAAGCGGATAAAAGACTACTATAAAACGACTCAACCTATTTTACTTGAAATCGTAAAGGGCAAGACACTTCAATTGGATCAGCGTCAATTTGATCAGATATGGAAAGCGGGAGAAAAATCATTTGAAAATTATAATGAAAAAAATAAAAAACAGTGGAAATTATTATTTGAACAACATATCCATGCTTGTGTGCAAGCTTATACCAAACTATTACAGGAGCGGCAAGATGATGATATATCCTATTTTTCGTTTCAGGCGTTACCTGAATTGGTGAACTTAGCCGACGCATGTAAACAGATGCAGGGAGAATAATTAATTTGATGTGGATCAACCTGATGTTATATTATTTTTTATATTTTTTTTACTAATTCAAAATAAATCCTATATTTGTCCCGATAAATAATAAAAAACCCCTTTAACGGAGAAAACAAAAATGAATATATCTGATATCATAGCGTTTAACATTACTGCAATAGATGCGGTAGTGATTCTTCGTGCCCAGATATAAGAGATTCATCCAATCATTATATGAAAAGCCCGAAGATGATTCGGGCTTTTTTGTTTATTCCATTTTTTGCACTCAAAATTTCCCGAATTGAAATCTGTTGGATACCATATCCAACGCAATCATGGTGTTTTCTAAACACATTTTTCAATTTAATAATACAATAATGGGAAGTAAAATCTCAGGGAAAGACCTTATAAAACTAGGTTTTCCACAAAATAACAGCATTAATATCGGTTTATCTCAGATACAACGCTATAGAAAGCGGGAGAAAAAAGAAACGGTTTTACAAGAAGTAAACGAAGTTTTATTAGCTCCTGCAAGATTTAGTGGTCATGGAGTTTGGGGCAAATTGGCAGAAAGTTTAATCAAACCAGTTGACGTTCGTCTGCACGAACTGTTGACCCATCGTGTTCCATTTTCAATCTTTGGAGAAGATCTCATTGATGAGCGGGCAAAATTTCAATTGTATGATGCCCTAAAATTGCCAATAGCTGTGGCTGGAGCCTTGATGCCCGATGCACATTCTGGCTATGGCTTACCTATAGGTGGCGTATTGGCCACTCATCAATCCGTTATACCTTATGGGGTGGGTGTTGATATTGGATGTCGTATGAGCCTGTCCATATTTGATCTACCCGCATCTTTTATAAAAGGTAAAGATGCTATGTTGTTGAATATGTTGTCAGCGCATACCAAATTTGGCATGTATGAAACACATAAAAACAAAATTGACCATGAGGTCTTATACCGATCGGAATTTCAGGATATTCCGCTGCTAAAGGGATTGCAAGATAAAGCTTACAAACAATTGGGAACATCTGGTGGTGGAAATCATTTTGTGGAATTTGGTATCATCGAACTAGCTGCACCGCGGCCCGAGTGGAAACTTGGTCCGGGCTGTTATTTGGCCGTACTATCGCATAGTGGTTCGCGTGGCCTTGGAGCAGCTATTGCAAAGCACTATACCTATTTGGCTAAAAAACAATGCCCGCTGCCACAACATGTTCAGCATCTGGCTTGGCTTGATCTCGATACACATGATGGACAGGAATATTGGCTGGCTATGAATCTGGCAGGAGATTATGCAAAAGCTTGTCACGAAAATATCCATCAGCGCATTGCGAAAGCTTTGGGTAAGCGTATCGCATTGACCATCGAAAATCATCACAATTTTGCTTGGAAGGAGACTGTGAATGGTCAGGAATGTGTCGTGCATCGTAAGGGGGCAACACCAGCTGCTCAAGGTACATTGGGTATTATTCCGGGCTCTATGACTGCTCCGGGTTACCTTGTTGAAGGTTTAGGAAATCCAAATAGCCTCAACTCGGCTTCACATGGCGCCGGACGTCTATATTCAAGAGCTGATGCAAAATCAAGTTTTACAAAAGCAGAAATGAACAAGAATCTGGCAAAGGCTGGAGTTCAACTGCTGGGGGGAAGTATGGATGAATCACCGATGGCTTACAAGGACATCGATCAGGTGATGCATCTTCAAAAAGAATTAATACAGGTATTGGGTATTTTCAAACCCAAATTTGTTCGTATGGAAAGTTAACATATATGGAGGTATATATACAATTAAGTTCGGGAAAAGGTCCCAAGGAATGTGACTTTTTCCTAACGCGTGTGCTGGGCATCTTTCAAAGGGAGGCTTTAACAAAGCAGATACACGTGATGGTGATCAATGAAGACAAAAGTGGAAGCGGTTTAATCCAGTCTGTCGTATGTAAATTGACGGGAGCAGAGATCGATATCTTTCTGCAAGCATGGAAAGGTTCGCTACTATGGATTTGTGAAAGTCCGTTTCGCCGTTTTCATAAAAGGAAAAATTGGTTTATCGCACTTTTTGTCATTACAAAAGAAAAAGAGATCATCCTGTTGGAAAAAGATATTCTGTATCAGGTCATGCGAAGCTCGGGAGCAGGAGGACAACATGTAAACAAAGTTAGCTCTGCTGTTAGAGCGCTTCACATGCCTACAGGAATTACTGCGGTTGCCATGGATACAAGATCGCAATTGCAAAATAAAAAATTAGCGAAGGAACGGTTGGCACATAAGTTAATGCAATTGCAAAATGAATCTGCGCAACAGGATGTCGATAAGCAGTGGCAAAATCATGCTGAAATTGAGCGGGGTAATCCGACTCGTGTTTTTAAGGGTATCGATTTTAAATCTTAATTTAGAAAACCCTGCTTATGATCGTGCTCAGAAGATTCAACAGGCATTGTGCTAAACCCCTTGTATCGTCACATACAGGGGGTTTTATTTTAATAAGCTCAAGCTGAAAAATCTGGTCACTCAATGACCTTTTACTGACTTTACAGTTTGATTAATGTATAAAGTTTTACTATCTTGTTTAGGTATCAAAGCAGTGGAGTAATGCCTATTGCTTTATTTTTTTTAACTTAATGATAGGGTATTGGATACAAGTAAATTAGATAATCCTGTATGGTATTCACTTTCAGAAACTCATCGCGATAGCGCACTTGAATTTGATGGAGTAAAATTCTACAAGCCTCAGTATTGTCCTTTTGGTGGTTTTATAAAAATGGATCAGACTGCAAAGTCTATAGCTGAATATGCTCGAGATACGTCCAATTTCTATGTTGTGGGTGATCAACCCAAATTCAATAGTCCGATCATACTGCATCAAGAATTAGTTTGTCATCAAATGGTGCTTGATAAGGAGATATCGATAGCAATGGATGAACATATAGTCGATCTTCGTGTCGATCACCATGATGATCTCCTCAACTTAGTCAATTTAGTTCAACCTGGATATTTCAAAAATAAGACTTCTGAATTGGGGAATTATTATGGTATATATAAAGACAGTCAACTTGTTGCTGTCACAGGTGAACGGATGAAGATGAACGCTTATACAGAAGTAAGTGCTGTGGTCACACATCCTCGTTATACGGGTCTTGGATTTGCTAAAAAATTAGTTGCACATACTTGCCACCAGATATTTTTACAAAATAAAGTACCTTATCTACATGTGGCAGAAAATAATAGCGGTGCTATCAATCTCTACGAAAAGCTGGGGTTTAAGACGAGAAGAAAAATAAGTTTTTGGAACTTAATTAAACCAGCGTAAGGGAAGGGATTTCGCTAATTAGTTAATTAGGCAACTATTTTAGAATCTTGACCAGAACACAGTGTGCTGAGGCTCCTTATTGATTCAAAAGCCTTATTTGAGCCTTTGATGCGTATTTCTGTATAGTTCGACGTCTTTCTTGGACTGCTTCTTAGCTTTTTGTGACTACTTATTGACGACCTTTAATCCCTATTTAGGAACAAAGAATCGAAAGTTAGAAAGTAGGGGCAACAGCTCAATAACTTGCAGTCCCTTATTTGAAAATAGCTATCCAAGTTTCTCAACAAGTGATACTTGTTTTGGAAATGACTGTCCAAGTTTCTCAACAAGCGATACTTATTTTAGAAATTGCTGTCGAAGTTTCTAAACAAGTGACATCTATTTTGGAAATTGCTGTCGAAGTTTCTCAACAAGTGACATCTATTTTGGAAATTGCTGTCGAAGTTTCTCAACAAGTGACACCTATTTTATAAATTGCTGTCGAAGTTTCTCAACAAGTGACACCTATTTTGGAATTAGGGACCGCAATTTCTCAACTATGAACCGGAGAAAGCTAAAAAGTAGTCAAACTTTTGCTGTACATTGAGCTAACACAGCTATCAACTGGTATAATAAATTAGCATGCTAACTATTGTAGTTTAGTGGTATATTTCATTTATTCTCATCTAAACCCAATCATGGTATCAGCTATCAAATCAGCTGATGCGCTCGATCTTTTTAGATGAATGATGAAAAGATTAACATCCGATTCCAGATGGATTTATGGAGGTTATTTTTTCATTTCTACAATTGGGTGGTGTATTACTGGAAAATTACAAGAATTGGCTATAAAGCACAGTTGATTGGCTTTCTGATGTAAATCCATTGCTAATGCTATTTGCTGAGGATCTGTAATGGTAATACATGGATTTAGTCGAACTTCAACAAAACGTCCACTTCCATCTGGATTGACCTCCAAGACTGCTTCAGCATGATCCGAGTAGGTGAGGATTTCTATTTTGTTCTGGGCACAAACATATAGATAAGACATCATATGACATGAAACTAAACTGCTCAACAAGAGATCCTCAGGATTATGCAATTCAGGATCACCTTTGAAAGCTTTAGCTGCCGAAATCTCCATATCTTTTTTACCTTCGATCGAAATGCGGTGACTTTTACTATAAAATCCAGCTGTGGTTGGTTGTTTTTTCAAAACCCAATTTAATGTTGCCTTAAATAAATGTTTAAATGTTATTTTTCTTGTCATTTCGCTACTGCTTCTATTAAATAGTACTGCATTATTTTGTCGACTTGCTTGTGTCCATATGGTGTATTATATGCTGTCGATGTTATTACAACTACAATTGGTACATCCTTAAAAATAAAAATTCTATTTCCATTTGAATAATATACTACCTAATCTACTCCACTCACGTTGTAAGTTTTATAGGATCTATGCTACATTGATCCTACTAGCATCAATATCTAGTTCTTTTGCTGCTGCGGATACCGATACTTTTGTATATCATAGATCTAGCTCCATCTTCTTAAAAGAATCATCCAATACTCTTTTCATAATTAAACAAATTTAAATCTATTTTTTCAAATCTGTCTCCACTTTTAATATTGGAGGTCTAATTAAGAAATAGTATGTTTGGATAATCGAAATCTGAAAACAAGTTAATCTCACTGCATAAATGAAAATGAACCGAAGAAAATTTTTGGAATCTGCCGGAATGCTAGGAACTATAGCTGCATTACCCCTTTCTGGTTTTTCAATGTTTGATCAACCTAAGTATAAAATGGGATTACAGCTCTTTACCATTCATAAGGATATGACCCAAGCACCTCTTCTCACTTTGAAAGCTGTAAAGGAGATGGGGTATGCGGATTGTGAGACGTTTGGATTTGACAGTGAGAAATGCAGCTTTTATGGACTTAAGTCTTCAGAGTTCAAGAAGATATTAGAAGACCTTGATATTACAGCCTCTAGTGGACATTACGGTTTTTCTTCATATCTAACAAAGCCACAAGATGAATTGATGCGATTTGTGGATCGGTGTATAAAGGGAGCCCTTGACTTGGATATGAAATATATCACTTGGCCATGGATCGCACCAGAACAAAGGACGATTGATAATTTCAAGTTGATGGCACACGAACTCAATGTAATAGGAGAGCAGGTAAAACATGCAGGCCTTGGATTTGCTTATCACCATCATGACTTCGAATTTATTGACCATGATGGTGAAAATGGTTTTGATATCATTTTAAATGAAACAGACAGCTCTTTGGTCAAGCTGCAAATGGATATGTATTGGGTGATGCATTCTTCTACACTTACGCCCAAAGAATTGGTCGACAATCAGCCAGGGAGATATGTGATGTGGCACATCAAGGACATGGATAAAGTGACCAGAGATTATACCGAGTTGGGCAATGGTTCGATTGACTATGTAGAAATACTTCCAGATCCGATCAAGTCAGGACTGGAATTGTACTATTTGGAGCAGGGAGGTAATTTTGCACACAGCCCCATGAAAAGTGCAGCTGATGATGCTGCCTACTTCAAAAAACACTTACAACGATAACTGTAATATTGAGATAAAGAATCTTAAAAGAAGTTTATGGGTATGATTTTACAAGTTCACTTGTCCTATAATTTAATCTTCTAGATTAGTACGAGGTTTAGGGCCGCGCTTGTAGATAATCAACCCATTCAGGAAATTTCTTAACAACTGGTCACCACAAGGCTTAAAATTTGCGTGGTCTTCCTTACGGAATATTGCACCCAATTCTGTCTTTGTAATTCTGAAGTCCACCAGGGCCAATACTCCAACAATATCGTCGTCAGTAAATTTTAAAGCTACGCGTAGCTTTTTCATAATATCATTGTTGCTCATGGCGTAAATTTATGAAAACTATGCTAGAAAACCATAGCAAGTCGGTTGATATGAGTGAATTTGGTGGAATTTCTGAGAAACTGTTCTGTTAATACTGGATCTGGCACATTCCACCGGCCTATCTATTCGTCGTAAAAACGGGTACCATAATCTTACTGTCGTCGAACAAGTAAACAATCCGGAAATCTATACCCTAATCCATCGGTGTATTAATTTAAATAAGTTATGAAGTGATTTTTTGGGTAGAGTTGCTGAAAGAACACTAATTTAAATAAGGAATATGAGTATTTTCTACTCTTGCAATAACTGTTATAAGCATAAAAAAGAAGCAAAATCCTAGTTTTTTCTGCTCCTTTTTTAATTATAATGGTGCTCTGCATTCAACCTATAGTGCTTACTTACTCAGCAGATTGCTTCCAATACGATAAAAATAGATCCAGTAATTCGTCGATGTTCATATCAATTTCGGAAGCGGAATACATAATTTGCAATTCCTGAGATTGCTCTTCAAATGCCATATTCCAATACATTTTGGAGAGCCTCGTCTTATAGGATTCGGCATTTTTTAAATACACGACGACTAGCGTATCGCCGCCGACCTTATGTTTCTCTATTGCTGTAACATCTTTCCAGGCAATTGGCCCGATAGCTTTGGATAAAGGAGCTGATTTTCCACTTATCGTGTTTTCGTTGAATTCAAACATGGCAGATTTATCGTTCATGTTGATTAGGCTTTTAATGACTAGAATCAACATAATCAATAAAACTGCGCCACTACCAACTGCCACTTTTGCCTTAAAAATATGATCAAAAAGACCTAGTCCATAGATGAATACAGCGGCTAGCAGAATACAGATGGCAGCTGAACTTAATAGTAAATTTCTAGTTTTAATGGTATTTCTGTAGATTTTTATTTCTTTACTCATATATCAAATTGGAATTAATGAATAGCGAAAGTAATCAATTTTAAGGGGGGCAATGCTGATTAACTTATATTATTTCATTTTACCTTTATTTTTCCGCATCTTACCGAGTTTAATATAATGTTAATCTAAATGTAATAATTAGATTAGGTTGTTTGTCTTAATTTTGAATCATCAAGTTAAAGGAAATAACAACAACATCTATTTTTGATGGACTTATTGATAAAAGACTCATAACTAAAACAATAAAATAAAGACATTATGAAAACTTTAGTAAAAACATTTGCAGCAGCGGCATTGATCGCTATCAGTACTTTCGCTATGGCAGCTGGCAAACCCGACAAAAAAACAATCAATCTTTCTAGCGCGACTGATGCACTAGATCATTATGTTGATATCCTTACCGAAGGACAGTCTATAGGTTTAGAACAATTACTTGCGTCGGATTTCACTCAAAAGTCACAAGGTGCGAGCATAAAAACGAATAATCGCTCGGAAGTAATTGATTTTTTGAAAAAGCAAAAAGGGGAGAAATTAAACTGTAAAACGAGTACCGAGATTATTGAAGCATCTACAAATTATGCAATTGCTAAAGTTACGATGCAATTTGAAGGCTTTACTAAAAGTGATTTAGTAACCTTAATAAACGAATCTGGCGTTTGGAAAGTAACAGCATCAGTGACTTCTTATCAATAGAGAATTTCGTAAAAATCAAATCTTTAATATTAGGCTACATGATGGGATGTGGCCTTTTTTGGTTAATAAAACTTCGAGCACAGCTAATTTTATATCGAAAGCGAGCTTCCATTTTTATGATTGGAAGCTCGCTGTGGGCTTATAACTTCGTAGCTGTCATCTCGCCATTCTGGATCTTGGTCAAACCTATAACACTGCCCTTTGAATTGACCTGAAAAATAAGTGAAGCATCTAAATCTCGAGCGAAAAATTTGTGCTCTGCATATGGAACCAATTCTTTTTTATCATGTCCAACTTGTCCATACAGTTTATTGTTCTCTAGTATGACTTCAAATACCGGTCCTGGTTGAAATTGATAACCACCTACATATCGCTGCAACATCTGTAGGGACATCTCCATTTTTGACTGTAAACTGATCTTGACGTTTTTTCGATAACCATTGGATGCTATTCCTGTACCCTTTATTATAAAATCTGCGACCTTACCCTGTTTAGTTCTTTTAAAACTTAAGGTATTCAAACTATTTCCTAGTATAAATTGATCTTTTGCCGTTGGAACTAATCGCGTTTTTGTTCCTCCAGCGTTGAAATATACAAGATACCCGTCCTCTAATCGAATACGGTATTCCTCACCATTGTCTAATGTGTACACACCTTGATAAATTGTCAATTGAGCAGCTGTCATCATGAGCTCTTTTGTCATATAGGGTTTTTCTAATAAGACAGCGAGCATTTTGGATGCTAGTATGTCAAGATCAGTAGGACTATCACTATTTCTAAAAATGGATAGAGTGATCTGCTCTTCTGGTAAATAAGCTACATAGGTATAAAAACCGTTGATGACACCAACATGTTTGACACTCGGGGTTCCCTTTATATTACCGATTTCCCAACCATACCCGTACCCTATTGATCTTCCATTGATGAGTGTATAGGAGGTAAAGGCATGTTTTAATGTTTCAGGTTTTAGAACCTGTCCATGATACAGGGCATGATACCAGATTTGGATATCTCCTGGAGTAGAGGCCAGTGATCCTGCTGCATACGGCAATGTCATACTCAAGTAATGGGCATTTTGATACCTACCATTTCTTTGAGAATATCCTGATACTCTTCCTTTAATAAGGTTAACGGGATGATCAAAATAGGAGTGTCTCATTCCCAGTGGCTTAAAGAAAGTTTCTTCGATATATGTGGCATAAGTCTGACCTGTAATTTTTTCAATGATGTAGCCTAAAAGGATATAACCTGAGTTGGAATATTTATAATTCGTCCCTGGTTCATATTCAAGCGGTTCATTTTTAAAAAGATTGATCAATGCTGCGGGGCTGAGGTCTTTTCTCTTTAATTCTTCTGTGAAGCTGGCCAGGCCAGTATAATTTTTCACTCCAGCAGTATGCGTGAGTAAGGCCTCAATAGCGATCATTTGATCTTTTATTGGAAAATCGGGAATGTATTGACGAATATCATCTTGAAGAGACAGTTTACCTTCTTCTGCTAGTTTTAAAATAGCACATGCTGTAAATTGTTTGCTGACTGATCCCAATCGAAATACATGATCGACCTGTAGATCAACATCGAGCTCCAAATTGGCCTTGCCTAATGCTTTTTGATAAAGAACCTGATCTCCTTTTGTGAAGTACAGGACAGTGCCAGGAGCATTGTTGGGAAGTCCATCGTTGACTAAGGAGTCCAATTGGTTGGTGTGATCCTGCGCCGGACTTAATTGTGGAAAAAGAACTGAAAATCCAAGGCATAGCAATGCCATAAATGATGTTTTCATTTTATAAAATTTAGGTAAGTATGAAATTAAAATTGATTTTAGTGGTTATCCTAATCCTTTTTTTGCTTTTTTCGGATTATAAAGTATGATATGATCAGTGCTATCCCCAAACCAAGAAAAATACTGATGATCATGAGATGGACCTGATGTGTAGGGAATAGATCACTGAATAGCGTACCGCAAACAATACCCAGAGATATTCCAATACTGATGATGCCGAGCACTAATAAGAGCGGTGAAAAATCAGATTGACCGTTGAAGTAATCTGGTGGTAATGCTCTTTCGAGAATTTCCATCCGCTCCTTGTGCCTAGTGGTGAAATAATAATAACTGATTCCGAATATAACGAGTGATATGGATATAAATAGTGCTGCTGATGTAGTTTCCATTTTAAATTATTTAATGTTAATTTCTTAATAAGACTGAAAATCTTTATCATTGGTCACCAATGTGACCAATTTATTTTAAACGGAGTCTAAGCATGAGTAGAAGGAAATTAATCTATTGACAAGTATGCTGTTTGGAAAGCCCCGTAAGAAAGAAGATTATTATTTGCAGCAGGCAATTCTGGGCGAACGCGAAGGGTTTGAATATCTGGTGGCTACTTATAGAAACTTGGCCTATACACTCGCGCTTAAAATTTGTGGTAATAGTGAAAATGCAGAAGAGGTGGTACAGGATGCATTTATGAAAGCCTTTAGCGCGCTATCTCATTTTCGTCATGCTTCAAAATTTTCAACATGGCTCTATAAAATTGTGTACTATACAGCACTAACAAAAAAGAACAATGAACGTCATGATACCACAGAACTTTATGAGGAATCTGGGGCATCTGCATATATATTAGACGAAAAAAATGAATTTAATAACCTAGTTGTAGCTGATCGCAAGAAATACCTCACTTTAGCGCTCGATAAGCTAGCAGAAGAAGAGAGAATGGTCATTACGCTGCATTATCTGGGCGAAAAAAGTATTTCGGAGATAGCGGAAATACTTGATATCGGGAAATCTGCCATTAAAATGAAATTGATGCGGGGAAGGAAAAAACTAGAGAAAACTTTAAAAGATTTATTGAATGATGAACTGAGGGATTTATTATGAAAAATAGAATATCAAGAGAAAATGATCCATTAGCAAGTATACTAAACAATGAATTAATGGATGTGCCTTCGAAAGAATTTTCGGATAAACTGCTCCATGCTTCCATGACGAGTTATAAGGTTAGTTACGCTATAAAATATCGTAAACAAGAACGTCTGGGAAAGGGTATTATGCTCATACTTGTTTTTTTTAATTTAATGATGTTATATCTGTTGAACCCGCTTGATCTGTCTCCTGTTGCTTCATTCAGTTTTCTGGCTACTGGTGTTGCCATTGGATCTCTATTTTTATGGATGCATATGAAATCAAACCGAAAGCCCTTACAGCTATTCAACGGACTTTTAGGAGGTAAATAATCCTTTATTTTATAAGTATGAGCACATGTAACGCTGAATCAATAGGAATGGATAAGTCCATCGAGCTGATCTAATCTGCATGGTCTTTGTCTTGACTTTTTATCGATCCCATTGGTTTCATATATGGGTGCATATTAAACTTGTATAAGTCAGAGATTTATTCTTTAACTTTACCAAACAAGTATTTTGATAGCAATATATGATGGGTAAAGTATGGTAGATCATGTACATATTTTTGATCAGTGGGTCGAAGAGTACAGCGGGGCACTCTTGAAACGTGCGTTATATTTGCTGTCGGATAGACAGGATGCTGAAGATTTGGTGCAGGATGTGTTTATTGCTGCTTTTGATTCTTATCCTAACTTTAAAGGAAATAGCGCTCCATTAACGTGGTTGATGCATATATTGAAAAACAAAGCTGCTGATTTTTATAGAAAGAAATATCGAAATAGTAACCCGATTAGTTTGGATTATTTTTTTGATGAGACCGGTTCATGGAGAGATACGGCTATGATCCGAGATTGGTCTTCTGAAGATCTCAACTTGATGGATGATGCAGAATTTATGGCAATAATGGAACATTGTCTCGAAGATCTACCACCTAAATGGAAGATTCCTGTGAAGCTGTACTATTTGGAAGAAAAAAAAGCAACTGTGGTTTGTCAGGAAATGGGAATTTCTTCGACTAACCTTTGGAAAATTCTTCAGAGAAGCCGTTTGCAACTGCGTGTTTGTTTGGATAATAATTGGTTTAATACCCAAAATTGATCGATTGCTATGTTAAAAAGAATGATACATTTTTTACTACTTCCTTGTAGTCAGACTACATTGTTCATCGAAATGCAACAAAGTGGACAGCTTTCTTCTATTCAAAAATTAAGACTCAAATTACATCTTGCTATTTGCAAGTTGTGCAAAGCTTATCAAAAAAAATCTATCCGAATGGATAAAGTATTACGGCACCATGTACCTCAGGAGCATGCGATAGTATTTAATCCAATTGATCTTGAGCGACTTAAAAATAAAATTAGAGAAAAGATAAAAAATAACTAATGCTGCTGTCAGGATTTTGAAGTTAGTGCGACTATGGATATATCATATAATCAATACGTAGTACTTCAAAATCAATTCATATGTATGTAGCAAACAAAAATAGTAATTCGTCTGTAGTGTCTTCAGTGGGATATTACATTTCTCTTTTTGGTTCGGTTCTTATACTCCTGTGGGTCGGAATTTTTAAATTTACCCCAACGGAAGCGCAGGCGATTAAAGATATCTCGTAAACTTTAAAATAATAATACAATGAAAAATAGCTTAATCATCGTGGCATGTTGTATTTTGGTCGTTGCATTGACTGCAATGGGCTTTTCTATAAACAAAAAGGCAACAGCGCCTACAGGACAAACAAGTATGGAAATGAAGACAGATAACAAAACAAAAGAAATTTATTTTGCAGGAGGCTGCTTTTGGGGAACGGAACATTTTTTCAAACAAGTGAGGGGAGTGACGGGGACAGAAGTGGGTTATGCTAATGGCACGATTAAAAAACCTACTTATCAGGAAGTTTCCAAAGGAGTGACCGGTGCTGCTGAGACCGTAAAAGTTATTTATGATCCAGAAGTCATAGATCTCAACTTATTGATCGATCTTTATTTTAAAACAATTGACCCTACTTTATTGAATCAACAGGGAAATGATGTTGGTACGCAATATCGGACGGGTATTTTCTTCTCGGATAAAACGGATGAGGCTTTGGTCAAACAAAAGATTCAAGAATTGGGAACATTGTATCCGAAGAAGATTGTGGTAGAGTTTGGACCGATCAAAAGTTTCTATGATGCTGAAACCTATCATCAGGACTACTTGGACAAAAATCCAGGGGGGTATTGTCACATTGGACCCGATCTATTTGATCTAGCAAAAAAGGCAAACCCTCCTAAAGACGCTGATTATAAGAAAAAAGATCAAAAGACGCTTAAAAAAGAGCTTTCGGATCTGCAATATGAGGTAACACAAAATAATGCGACAGAAAGAGCATTTGAAAATGAATATTGGGATGAATTTAGAGAAGGAATTTATGTGGATGTTACGACAGGGGAACCGCTATTCGTTTCAACAGATAAGTTTGAATCGGGATGTGGATGGCCGAGTTTCTCAAAACCAATCAATGAAAAAATGGTTAAAGAACTTGCTGATAATTCCTATGGTATGAAACGTACAGAGGTACGTAGTAAAACTGGAGATGCACATCTTGGGCATATTTTTAACGATGGCCCTGCTGATAAAGGTGGTTTGAGATACTGTATAAATAGTGCCTCACTAAAATTTATTCCTAAAGAAGAAATGAAAGCAAAAGGATATGGAAAGTATATCGCGCTGTTGGATAAAAAGAATGAAAAAGCTGCGAAATAATTGATTTCATTATTTTTTTGAATCAGAATCTGAGCTAATTATCGGTTTAACAGTAAGCCATATCGTAAGATATGGCTTTTTTTTGCGCTATATCGCGTTCAACGATGATTACCGTGTTTCCCTATTAAAATAAATAATCTGCCTCAAAAATGAAGCATACTGGCATACAGTCAACATCTTTACAAAAATATGAATCAATTGCATGGTCAATAAAGTACTTTTACTTAAATATTTATTCGACAAAACATGAAAAAAATAACAATTAAAAATACAGATCTGGACATTGCACTGATCAATTTTGGAGGTAATGTTTTTGGATGGACTTTGGATGAAAAGGAATCGTTTGACATTTTAGATGCTTTTGTTGCGGAAGGTTTCAATTTTGTAGATACCGCAGATACGTATTCTTGGTGGGTAAATGGAGTAGGAGGCCAATCTGAAACGATCATCGGGAAATGGATGAAAAACCGGAATAACAGGGAGAAAATGGTCATTGCGACAAAAGTTGGGTCGGAGACGAAAGAGCATGGTTTTGACATCAGCAAAAGACATATTCTGAAATCTGTCGATGAGTCTTTACAGCGTTTAGGTACTGATTATATCGATTTATATTATACACATTTTGACGATAAAATAACCCCTATCGAGGAGACATTATCAGCTTACGATGAAATTATAAAAGCGGGTAAGCTACGTTATATCGCTGCCTCAAACCTTTCACCAGAACGATTAAGAGCATCCTTTGAAGTTGCTGAGAAAAACAATCTTCCGAAATACGTTGCGCTACAGCCGCACTATAATTTGATGGAACGGAGCTCCTTTGAAAATGATTATGCGCCATTAGTCGAGCAATATCAGTTGAGTACTTTTCCTTATTGGTCTTTGGCAGCTGGTTTTTTAACTGGAAAATATAGAACTGAATCCGACCTGAGCAAGAGTGCTCGTGGGGAAGGTGTGCGTAAATATTTAAATGCAACTGGTCTGAATGTGCTAACGGCTCTTGATACAATAGCATTGAAATATGATACCCAACCCGCTACAGTAGCCTTAGCATGGTTGCTAGCCAATCCATTAATTACAGCTCCTATTGTTAGTGCAACGAGTAAAAATCAATTAAAAACACTGTTTGATGCACCTAAGATTTGTTTAGACCATGAAGATCTCAATCTATTGAATGAAGTTGGCCAATAAGGCATGTTTTGATCGAAATGGTAGTAATCACCGGTAAATAGGGGCAAATCATGGTTATGAACAGGGGATCACATTTCGTTTGTTTATTTTTAATTAAATTGGAGCAAATGTGATTGATAATACCTGGAATAATATGAAAATAATATTAATCGTGCTGCTTGGTGTAATTGCTTTAATAATGATTTATCTAGGATTTAGATCAGATTTATTGCCGCCTATATTAACAGGAGTAGGCTTTTTCATCATAGCAACCTTATTTATCATTGGCGTGAAGAAATAGCTTCACGCCAATTTTGTCATGTATCCCACACAAATATATGGCTCAGTAGTAGGTATCTGTACGATCATCACTCCTGATTTTGCTAGATTTTTTTACTCAGCCTAAAACTCATTATATTGATGATGAATTATAGCAGATTTAAAGAGGATGCGATACGGCATGCTGCTATAGAGTTTGTGACACGGAGTTTTTCAAGTATATTTTGACGGTGTCGATTGACTGTATTAATACTGATGGAGAGAACATGGGCTATTTCCTTACTTCTTTTACCAAGTTTGATCAAGCGAAGAATTTCGATTTCGCGCTTAGATAGCAAATTATTACTTTCCTGATTTTCAGATTGAATGATCTGTCCAGTGACACTATTCACAATACAACCCTCGTAGGCTTCTGTATTTTCAGAGAAATGAGCAAAATTGTATAAACAGAGTGCTAACCAAATACTGCCATTGGGTGAATTACGTACATAATACATACGATGGGATATCCAGCTATATTGATTTTCATGATTGTACATTCTGATTTTACTGATCACATGATAATTATGCCGCTCCGTTAGTGGGACATGTTTTAGAAAATGAAAATATTGCAATTCCAGCATATGCTTTTTTATTAGATCGTCCGGATGAATAAGATTAAAAATAGCATCTTCCCAGATGGAATCAATCTCTACATTATGATCAGATATTCCCAATGTTTTGGCAAGACCACCTGCATAGATATAGCTTTTATTATTCTTAAGATCGCTTAAAACTGCTATAGCATTTTCGATGTGGGCATAAAATTGTGCGATATATCGGTATTGCTCCAGCTGTTTGGAGGGATCCACTTCTTGATCAAATACCTGCTTTAAAAGCTTTTCATTAAGAATTCCAGCAATATTATTCATTTCGTAAAAATGGTTATTTATCAGTATTGACAATCTTTATGTGCACGTATACCTTTGCTAAAGTAAAAAATTATAAGATTATTTGGATAAACTGATGAAGAAATTAATATTGGTCATCGTGACTATACTTTGGCAACAGTGGACAGTGGCACAAAATCTAACTAAAATGCAATGGTTTAATGAGCCAGCAAAGTGGGAAATAAAAGATCAGGCGCTCCATATGTTTGTCACACCACAGAGTGATTATTGGAGGATTTCACATTATGGTTTTACCGTTGATGATGCGCCATTTTATTATGGTACCTATGGTGGAGAATTTGAAACTAAAGTCAAAATTTCTGCTGACTACAAAGCTAGATTTGATCAGATGGGACTGATGCTGCGCATCGATAAAGAGAATTATATTAAAGCTGGAATCGAATTTGTCGACGGAAAATATAATTTAAGTACAGTAGTAACGCATCGTACGAGCGATTGGAGTATCATTAGTCTTGAAAATGCGGTACCGTATGTTTGGATAAAAGCTGTAAGACGCTTAGATGCTGTAGAGATCTTTTATTCATTTGATGACAAAAAATATACCTTAATGCGTAATGCTTATCTGCAAGATAATACACCGGTAATGGTTGGTTTGATGGCTGCATGTCCAGATGGTAATGGGTTTGATGCAACATTTGAAAACTTTTCTGTAAAACACCTAGCCGATCAAAGACGTCTTGAATGGTTAAAAAATCATGCCGACTAATAATCAATGCAACCGGCCAAAATAATGGTGTAAGGACGTGGTAAAAGAATAGAAACTATACCTAACACGCATTAAATATTAAATCCTAATGCCTAAATCGGATCATAGCCTTTATGGAAGCTATATCCGATTTTTTTATTTTCAGGATTAGTTTTTGGTGAGCTCATCGAACAATAGATCGTGTTTGTGGAGCAACTTTGCTCTTGATAAACAGGAATACAGGATGTTATCAGTAGGTTTATAAAATATTTCTATAAAATCTACTTAGTTAGTAGACTTTGTAAAATTTATTTTTATATTTGCCTTATCGTTACTCAATTGGCGTTGGCAAACGAATCCTAAATCAATATTTACTATTTAACAAAGTTTATGAAAAACTACCTCACTAACCTAACGAAACAAGCTGTATTCTTGACGGATTACGTTTCTCTTTATTGTCTTTCCTTTCGGATGCGAATGTGTATCTAATTTCTCAAAATCTTATTAAAAAAAATAGGGGAAGTTTTGACACTTCCCCACGTTTGCATATCATGAACAACAAGTCTTCAATTGGCGTTGGCACTTGTTAGTATTCACTACAAAACACTGTAAAACTATGAAAAAATTAGGAGTACTTCGGTATTCTATCTATATTTTCTTCTTTTTATATAGCATAAATAAGCTTTATGCTCAAGAAGATCCCAAACCGATCATCAATGCCTCCTTAATAGGAACAGTTATAGATGCTTCCAATAAACAACCTATAGCGGGAGTGACCGTACAACTGGAAGCTGTGACACACAGTGTCAAAACGGATGGGCATGGTCGATTTCAATTTGTGACTGGTCAAAAGCTTCCTTTCACGCTGATTATATCTTTTGTTGGCTACGAAAAGAAAAGAATTGTTGTCAATACTTCACCTGTAGTAATCGAACTAAGCCCTACTACGGAAAATATAGATGAGGTCGTTGTCGTCGGTTATGGTACACAGAGACGTCGAGATCTCACGGGCGCTGTTGCATCCTTAAATGAATCCTTACTGAAACAAAATGTATCCTCTTTAGATCAAACTTTGAAAGGAGGAATATCTGGTGTGCAGGTGACACAGACCTCAGGACAGCCGGGTGGTGGTGTCAGTATTCGTATTCGTGGGGGAGCATCTATTCAAGGTGGAAATGAACCTTTGTATGTTATTGACGGATTTCCGATATATAATCAAACTGAAAGTACGGGAGTAGGGAGTGGTACACCCGTCAATCCCTTGGCGAGTATCAATCCGAGTGATGTTGAAAGCATTGAAGTATTAAAAGATGCCGCTGCAACTGCGATCTATGGCTCACGCGGCGCGAACGGTGTTATATTAGTCACCACCAAAAAGGGTAAAGCGGGCCGTGTACAATTAAATTATGATGGTAGCATTGGTAAGCAGCAAGTATTAAAAAAAATCGAGGTGCTGAATGCTCCAGATTTTGCGATCCTGCGCAATGAGGTCTTATATGACGCTTATCCTAATCTGGGAAAATTTCAATATCTAAGTCAAGATAAAATCGACCAATTGGGAGCTGGAACAAACTGGCAAGAAGAAGCTTTTCAAACTGGAAAAATAAACAATCATCAACTATCCCTATCTGGTGGAGCTGAACAAATACAGTACTTTATCGGCGCCAATTATTTTGATCAGGAAGGCATCATTAAAAATACTGATTTTAAACGTATAGGGTTCCGTTCTAATATCAATGCGAACCCCTTTAAACGCTTAAACGTTGGAGCCAATTTCTCTATAAATAGGACGACATCGCAAATCGCACCATCTGGAATAGTCAATGCATTATTGATCATGCCCCCTACAGCAACGGTATACGATGCCGATGGATCGTACACGCTAAGAAATCCATTTGAAAATATTTTTGCAAATCCAATTGCCACACTAAAGGAAACCACTAATACTTCAAATGCATTACGCATTTTAGGAACTTCCTTTGCCCAATATGATATTATAAAAGGGCTGCAGGCTAAAGTACTGCTTGGAGTGGATCTAAATAATAGAAAAGATAAGTTTTACCTGCCTTCTTATATTTATGAAGGATCTGGCAATAATGGAAAAGCAAATTTAGGATACCTGGAAAACTATTCTTGGTTGAATGAAAATACGCTAAATTATACCGCTACAATTCAAAAGCATCATGTAAATGCTATAGTTGGATTTACACAGCAAGAAGCAAAAAATGAGATTTTCAATGCAGGTGCTGAGAACTTCGTGACGGACGATCTTTTGTACAATAGCTTACAAAGTGGAGCAACCCTTGTGCGTCCTAACTCAGATGCTTATTCCTGGGTGCTGCATTCTTATTTGGCGCGTGTCAATTATAACTATGCAAATAAATACTACCTATCTGCTAGTATCCGTCGTGATGGTAGTTCTAGATTTGGGTCGGATAACAAGTGGGGTGATTTCCCTTCTCTAGCTTTGTCTTGGAGAGTAAGTAATGAAAGATTCTTTAAAGAAGCGTTACCTGCAGTCAATGATTTAAAGATCAGAACTAGTTTTGGAACAACAGGTAATCAGGAGATCGGTCAGTACCAATCTCTGTCAACCTTATATAACCTGAACTATCTATTGGGCAATAAAATAGTTACGGGTTTTGCTTCACAGCGTATCCCAAATAAAAATCTAGGATGGGAAACTACTTATCAATATGATGGTGGTTTTGACATAGCCTTTCTTAACAATAGGTTACAATTTACATTAGATTACTACTATAAAAAGACAACTGATTTATTGCTCAATGTGGAAATTCCCTGGACCTCAGGTTATGCTTCTTCTTTACAGAATTTTGGTTCAGTTTCGAATAAAGGATTTGAATTGGGCCTGAAAACCAAAAATTTAAATGGAAATTTTGTCTGGAATACTGATTTAAACTTCTCATTTAATCGGAATAAGGTATTGACTATCGGTACTGGCGCAAAGTCTTATATTTCCGGAAATTACATCATTAAAGTGGGCGAACCTCTCGGTACTTTTTACGGTACGCAGACCAGTGGAATTTTGCAAAAGGGAGAGGAATCAACTCAAGGTCTATTTACGGGCAATGCTGTACCTAAAGCCGGAGATCGTCTTTATAAAGATATTGACGGTGATGGTAAATTTACGACGGCCAATGATCGTACTATCATTGGCAATGCACAGCCAGATTTTATTTTTGGACTTACCAATACGTTGTCTTATCGTGGATTTGATCTTACTTTTTTGCTCCAAGGAACAGTTGGAAATGACCTGCTCAACATCAACCGTCAAAACTTAGAAATGTTTACGGGTCAACAAAATGCGTCAATAGATGCGATGGAGAGATGGACAGAAACAAACCCAAGTCAAAGTTATCCTAGAGCGAAGTTGGACCCTGCTCCAATTTTTTCCGATCAATTTGTTGAGAATGGCTCCTTTGTGAGATTAAAGTCCCTTCAATTGGGCTACACCGTTCCTAAACAACTATTGACTGCTGCTGGCATTTCTAATTTGAATGTCTACCTATCGGGACAAAATTTGTTGACTTGGAGTAAGTATAAAGGGTTTGATCCAGAAGTAACGTCTGGCAGCAATGTACAAATTGGAACGGATTCGGGTATTTATCCCGCTTCACGCTCACTAACTGTAGGTCTTTCTTTAACATTTTAAACAGGAGATACTCATGAAAATTACATATTTATTATTTGCGGGTACGTTATTATTCGGGTTCGTGTCTTGCTCAAAATTAGATGAAAAGCCGGAAAGCCTATTGGTTTCAGAACAATTTTACCTCAATGAAAATCAAGCGATTTCTGCTGTAAACGGAACTTATCGAAAATTATATGAAAGTGGACAGTCCATTTATAACAGTCTTTTTCAGATCGGGGTGGAGATGGCGACAGATGATTACGAGGCTGGACCAAGAGCTCGTAATGCGCATGTAAGGGCTATCAGCAACTTGACACATGATGCTTCCAATGACCGTATGGAACAATTGTGGAAGCAGAGTTATGATGCAATAAATGCTTCAAATCAAAATATTGAATACATCGGCTTGATTGCACCTGCAAAGATCAATGAAACGATCCGCCAACGTCTAATCAATGAAGCTAAATTTTTAAGGGCATTACACTATTTTAATTTAGTTCGTTGGTTTGGACCAGTTCCTTTGGTTCTCAAACCAGTAACATCACTTAGCTCAGAAGATCTCTACGTAGCTAAGGCATCTGAAAACGAGGTCTATAGTCAAATTATTGCTGATCTTAAAGATGCAGAAAATCTACCAAATTATAAATCATACGGCGACAACGACAAAGGAAGAGCCTCATCGGGCGCTGCGAAAAGTATATTGGCAAAAGTATATTTGACGCAACAAGACTGGTCCAACGCGAAGTTAACAGCACAGGTTGTGATTGATAAAGAGGGATATGATCTGTTTTCTGAATTTACTGATGTATTCGATATAGACAAGAAAAATGGTATTGAACATATATTTTCTGCACAGTTTAAAGGGAATAGCGGTTATCAGGGCAATTCACTTGCCAGCAGATCAGCACCTGCGGATATCCCGGGTATCAACGGCGATTACGCGGATGCTTGGCATGCAGAAGGGGGCTTATATAGTGCTTTTTCCGCACAGGATAAGCGTTTAAAAACCACCTTTACAAATGGAATGGTTTCTCCGGTGGATGGTAAATACTATGCACTGGCAAAACCACAATTCAATAAATATTATGACGAGAGCGTCGTGGGCAATCAAAGTCAGTCCTCAAAGAACTTACCCATTATCCGGTATGCTGAAGTGTTGCTGATATTGGCAGAAGCTGAAAATGAGCTTAATGGCCCCACTTCATTAGCTCAGACTGCTATCAACAAAGTAAGAGTACGAGCTGCAATCGGTGATATTGATAAAAATTTAAACAAAGATAATTTCAGAGAAGCCGTATTTGAAGAGAGAAGGAAGGAGTTAACATTTGAGTATCAAAGATGGTTTGATCTCGTTCGCCGAGGAGCGACCTATTATGTTGCAAAACTAAAAGCGGCAGGTAAAGTCAATGCGGCTCCAAGACATATTCATTTTCCCACGCCACAACGGGAACTGAATTTAAATCCAAATCTTAAACAGCATCCAGATTGGGTTAATAATTAAAACCATTCACTGTCATTAAAAATCTTATATAATGAAAAGAAATTATAATTTATTGACGCTCATATTCATTTTTTGCAGCATAGTAGGCTGGGCGCAGGATAAGCGTCCAAATGTGATCTTGATCTTGGTCGATGATCTTGGTTTTTCAGATATTGAACCCTATGGCGCTTCTGATATTCATACTCCGAATCTAAAAGAATTGGCGTCCCAAGGAACTCGTTTTCAGGAGTTCTACAATAACTCGATATGCGCTCCTACAAGAGCATCTTTATTGACAGGGCAATACGCCCACAAGGCAGGACTAGGTTACTTCAATGTAAACCTAGGACTCCCTGCTTATCAAGGATTTTTGAATAAAGAATCGCCGACTTTAGCAGAAGTCTTGAAAAAGGCCGGCTATTCCACTATGATATCCGGCAAATGGCATGTTGGTGACGATTATGACCAGTGGCCAGCACAACGTGGATTTGAACGGTCGTTCAATTTTGTAGGAGGAGCGTCTAATTTTTATGAAATCAACGATTCTACTCAAGCGACAGTTCCTTTGTACAAGAATAATAAACCCTTCTATTTACCTAAGGATCGGTATCTGACCGATGAAATTACCGATCAGGCTATTGGTTTTTTGAAAGAGCAGCATCAAGATAAAAAGCCATTCTTTCTGTACTTAGCATTTAATGCACCTCACTGGCCTCTACAGGCACCAGAGGAAGAAACACAAAAATATCAAGGAACTTATAACTTGGGCTGGGACAGTTTACGTATTAAACGTTATGAAAATGCTGTTGAACAAGGGGTATTCCCTGCAGGCCAAGCAATAACTGCTCCAGACACGTTGATTCAAGAATGGAAAAAGTTAACCTATGATGAGCAACAATATTGGCAAAGGAGGCAACAGGTATTTGCCGGGATGATTGATCGGGTGGACCAAAGTATTGGTAAGATCCGCCAAACACTAAAGGAGCTGAAAGTCGACGATAATACCCTGATTATATTTATGTCTGACAACGGTGCACAAGGGGGTGATCGTGCGCGAATTTATACCGCTAGAAATTCGGGACCGGTAGGCTCTGCAGGTTCCTATGATGTGCAAAACAGCAATTGGTCCCAAACGGGTAATGCACCATTAAGAAGTTATAAGGACAATCCTTATGAAGGAGGCATCGGTGCTCCTTTTATCGTCTGGTATCCCAAGGAAGTAAAGGCCAACACGATTAAAAAAGGAACTGGACATCTCATTGATATTGCTCCAACGCTATATGATTATGCGCAGGCTAAATATCCAAACAGCAATTATGATGTCGCAACTCATACACTTCCGGGTGTCAGTCTTAGAAAACTGTTACATACTGATCTGGTACAGGTAGAGCGTAATCAAGCCTTATTTTGGGAACGTGCCGGTAACCGAGCTGTTCGCTACGGAAAGTGGAAATTGGTTTCAATCTATCGAAATGGTAATAAAGCTGAGTTATATGACATCGACACGGATCGAGCAGAGAATCATAATCTCGCAGCACAATATCCTCAAGTGGTAGCACAGCTAGAAGAATTGTACAAGGAATGGGCAAAGGACAATGACGTTGTAAACTACGATCGCATCAAAATACAATCCTCATTTCGTTAACATTTAAAATTTACATCAACATGAAAAGAATATTTTCCATATTATATTTATCGATGGGTCTAACGGCTCTAGGTATGGCGCAACAGAGCAAACCTAATATTGTCTTGATTTTAGCCGATGACCTCGGTTATTCGGATCTCGGTGCTTATGGAGGTGAGATTGAAACCCCAAACTTAGATCGGCTTGCTTCTGAAGGCGTGCGGTTGCGCCAGTTTTATAATAATTCCATTTGCGCTCCAACACGTGCGTCTTTATTGACAGGGCAGTATCAACATCGAGCAGGTGTGGGCTATTTTTCTAATGATCTTGGACTGCCCGCATATCAGGGCTACATCAATCAAGAATCTTTAACCCTTGCCGAAGTACTAAAAGAGAACGGTTATCATACCATGACTTCGGGCAAATGGCATGTATCTGGAAAAGGAAAAAGTCTTCCTTGGCAACGCGGTTTTGATCTTGTATTTCCAAAGGAAGAAAAGAGTTCAGATTCAGGTGCACCGGGTTTTAAAGGAGAAACAGATGCACAAGGATATCCACTTCCTGAAAACTATGCGACTAATGTAATCAATCAACATGCTTTATCTTTTTTGGATCAAGTAAAAGATGATAAGAAACCCTTTTTTCTCTACTTAGCTCATACAGCTCCACACTGGCCACTTGTAGCGCTACCTCAGGATATTGCAAAATATAAGGGAAAATACGATAAAGGCTGGGAAGCAATTCGCCAAGAGAGATTTAAACGTCAGAAGGAGTTGGGATTAATAAGCCCGAATATTAAGTTATCAGTACGTGACGAAGATATTTATGATTGGGACCGACTAGCCTTTGATCAACGTCAATTGTGGGCAAGGAAAATGGAAATATATGCTGCAATGGTAGACCGCTTAGATCAGAGTATTGGTCAGCTCATACAAAAATTGAAAGACAATGGACAATTGGATAATACCTTAATTGTATTTTTATCTGATAATGGCGCACCAGCTGAAGATTTGGTGAAATGGCATCATGGCGCAAGAGTAAACTCAGGCCCTGTTGGTACGACTGGGTCATATGAGTCTCAAAGTAAAAACTGGTCATATGCTTCTAATACACCTTATAGAGCCTTTAAAGACTACACCTATGAAGGTGGTATCAATACGCCGTTTATTGCTTGGTTTCCAAATCGTATTCGAGCCAATACCATTAAGGATGGGGAAGGACATATTATTGATTTAGCGCCGACACTCTACGCTCTAGCAGGAGCAAAATACCCCCAGACGTATAAAGGGATCAAACCGAATGACTTGAAAGGAAAAAATCTGTTACCGGTTATTTTTGGAGATGAAAATCAAATTGACAGACCTGAAGGACTTTTCTGGGAGCGTGCAGGAAATCGTGCTGCTCGTATCGGTAAATGGAAATTGGTCTCGACTTGGCCTTCCTATAAATGGGAACTGTATAATTTAGAAAACGACCCTACTGAAATAAAAGATGTTGCTAGCCAAAATCATGATGTGGTATCCCAATTATCTCAAGCTTATTTCAACTGGGCTAAAATTAACGGTGTCGTTGATTTCGCCCAACTTGAAGATCGAGAACCCTTATCAATGAAAGAGTTTCGAAAAAGTAAAACACAAGAAATAGCAGCACCTGCGTTCCGTTTCTAATGAAGTATATATGGGCTAGCGTTTAGAAGAAATAGGGATTGCATATTGAGATATAATTGGACATTAAAAGGGATCAAACAAATGAAAAAACAAATCATATTCATCTTAGTTTTATTGCTCACTACAACGGTTGACAGCATAGGACAAAATCAATCATCTGTAGTAGAAAAGGAGAGGGTTGAACAAAAAGACTTTCGAACACAAGCCGCATTGTTTCATAAAAAATTAATCGAGCAGCGTCATTCACAGATTTTAGACGCAAGATCTCAAGAAGAATTTAATCAAGCACATTTACCACAAGCTATCCAGATTGATCCTGCTGTCGAAGGTTATGAACAGCAATTGGATAAATTAATCAAAAGTCAACCCGTCTTTATCTATTCTATACAAACGGGGCGTTCTACAAAAATCGCCAATTTACTCGCAGAACGTGGATTTACAAAGATCTATGTTTTGTCACCAGGTATTTCAGCTTGGATTGGAGCAGGATAACCAGTAGAGGTATCTGCTCAAAATAAAAATAGGATCCTACTGGATGATTTTAAAACAGCATTGAAATCTCAGGAATATGTTTTGGTTGACTTTGGATCAAACTATTGCCCGCCTTGTAAAAAAGTACTGCCGGTATTGGATTCGCTCAACAGCAGATCAAATCACAATATCAAGACAATTTTAATAGAAATAGATGCAAATCCTGACATCATAAAAGATTTTAAGATCACTTCTATCCCTACCTTAATCCTTTACAAGAATGGAGAGCCTATCTGGAAAAAAGTCGGTGTACCAACTGTAACAAAGATCTTGTCGGAGATTGGCATCTAAGAGTAATGAATTACTGTAGGTAATCTACACATTTAAATGTTAACCTATCCCATATAATTGATGGGTTAGCATTTAATCTTCACATCTCACTTTTTGTCCTGATCTAGTTTGATATAAAATAGATTATTAGGTTATTAAACTTTTGCTCATTAATCTAGTCAAAGATGTTACTTCAATAAATGCAATTGGAGATCTATTTAATAAATGCAGTGTCCGATTATACGATTGAGGTTTAGTATGATATGAAGTGAAAATAGTGATATTTAAATAGGGAGTATGCTTGTTAATGGTAATTTGGCTCGATATTTGAAGAATAATAAACAATCAAAACAATATATATATGATAAAAAGAGAAAGAACAAGAAAATCAAAAATTGAACAAAACCCATACATGTACTACATGACGAACTGGGGATTTATGGAAACGGAGATTAAAGAAGATCGTCCCGTAGCATTGAAGAAAGAAAACGACAAGCTTGAGAAATAATTCTCAACGCTTTTAAAACCACAAATTAGACACTTGCTTTTCCTAAACAGAAAGCATTTTGTGTTTATAGACCTTTCCCACTTTTATTTAATTATTTCAAGTATGTCAATGTCTAGTCAGAGTTGTTCATGTGTCTACATGTAAAAGCCGCTATAAAGATCAATTTATAGCGGCTTTTTATTTTTAGAACAATTTTGACTATTTCTTTGGTTCTAATCCTTTGGTCAGATCTTTTGCATGTTTTACTTTTTTATCTAATAATCCGAGCGCAATGACATCAGCCATTTCTGTTACATAGTGAAACTTCATGTCTTTGATGTAACTTTCTTTGATCTCTTCAATATCCTTTTGATTGGATTTACATAAAATAATCTCCTTAATATTTGCACGCTTAGCTGCCAATATTTTTTCTTTGATACCACCTACAGGAAGTACTTTTCCACGTAAGGTAATCTCACCTGTCATGGCTAAGTTTTCTTTCACTTTGCGCTGTGTGAATAGAGATGTCAATGCAGTCAACATCGTAACACCTGCCGAAGGTCCATCTTTTGGAGTAGCTCCTGCCGGTACATGAATATGTACATCCCAGTGATCAAATACCCGATAATCAATATTGAATTCTTCAGCATGTGAACGTAAATATGCCATAGCAATGGAAGCTGATTCTTTCATGACATCACCTAAGTTACCAGTTAAACTCATTTTTCCTTTTCCTGGGCTCAAACTTGATTCAATAAATAAAATATCGCCACCAACCGAGGTCCAAGCTAATCCGGTCACCACACCTGCCACTTCATTGTTTTCATAGCTATCTTTATCGAAAATAGGAGCCCCTAAAATTTCGACAAGATCCTTCTCATTGATATTGACATTATATTCTTTCTCCATTACAATACGAGTTGCAATACCACGTACGGTCGAACCTATTTTTTTCTCTAATCCACGGACACCAGACTCACGAGTATATTCTTCAATTATTCTTTCGATAATTTTAGGTTTCAGCGTTATATCTTTGGCTGTTAGACCGTGCGCTTCACGTTGTTTCGGAATGAGATGTTTTTTAGCAATCTCAATTTTTTCTTCGATTGTATAGCCATTGACTTCAATAATCTCCATACGATCCAGTAGCGCTGGTTGTATATTATTTAAGGAGTTTGCAGTAGCAATAAACATCACTTTAGACAAATCATACTCCATCTCTACGTAATGATCATAGAAGCTTGTGTTTTGTTCTGGATCTAATACTTCTAGAAGAGCTGAAGATGGATCGCCCTTAAAGTCTGCACTCATCTTGTCGATTTCGTCGAGGACAAAAACAGGGTTAGCAGCTCCGGCTTTTTTCAAAGACTGGATAATACGGCCTGGCATGGCACCAATATAGGTCTTGCGATGACCTCTTATTTCTGCCTCATCACGTACGCCTCCAAGTGCCATTCTTGTATATTTACGTCCCAAGGCCTTTGCAATCGACTTACCTAAAGATGTTTTACCGACTCCGGGAGGGCCTACCAAACATAAAATTGGGGCTTTCATATTGTTCTTTAATTTCAATACTGCCAAATACTCAATAATACGTTGTTTAACTTTATCCAATCCGTAATGGTCTTTGTCCAACACTTTTTGTGCTCTAGTTAGATCAAAATTATCTTTTGTAAACTCATTCCAAGGTAGGTCGAGCAATAATTCCAAATAATTGATCTGAACAGAATAGTCTGCTGCTGCAGGATTGATACGCGCTAATTTTTCGATTTCTTTTTCAAAATGTTTCGCTACAACATCATTCCATTTTTTCTTTGATGCTCTTTTTTTCAATTCAATAATTTCCAGATCAGGAGAATTACCACCCAATTCTTCTTGAATTGTTTTTAATTGTTGATTTAAGAAATAATCCCGTTGTTGTTTGTCCAGATCAATTCTTACTTTATTTTGGATTTGATTTTTCAATTCTAAAATCTGAATCTCAGAAGTCAACAATTCTAATAAAAGACGTGCTTTCTCATCTGCATTTAACAACTCTAACAATTGTTGCTTTTGAATCAAGTCAACATTGATATTCGAAGAGATAAAATTAATTAAGAAAGTAGGGCTTTCAATGTTTTTTATAGCAATACCAGCTTCACTTGGCAAGTTGGGCGATAATTGAATAATTTGAAGCGCCATTTCCTTTAAAGTCGCAATCAGAGCTTTGAACTCTTTAGTTGCTTTAGGTTTTTCTTCCTTATATTTCTCGACGTTTGCTTTAAGATATGGTTCTGTTTGAACGGCTTCAATTAATTTGAACCGTTGTTTACCCTGCAAGATAACCGTTGTGTTTCCATCAGGCATTTGCAGCACCTTAATGATATGTGCTACGGTACCTACTTGATAGAGTTCATCAATAGTTGGGTCTTCCATAGACATATCTTTTTGGGCAACAACTCCTATTGTTTTATCTCCTTGATAAGCATCTTTAACTAATTTGATGGATTTGTCACGTCCCACAGTTATCGGAATAACAACACCAGGAAATAAAACGGTATTGCGAAGAGATAAAATGGATAACGACTCAGGAATTTCGGCATTGCGCATGTCATCTTCGTCTTGTTGACTTAATAATGGAAAGAATTCGGTATCTTCAGATATAATGGGAATCGCCTGATTGAAATCAAATGTTTCGAATTTGCTCATATTATGTTAAGGTATATTTTTATTTTATGTCAGTTTATGACAACATGTCGTAAAACTGATAAAAAGTTATTTTAAAATTGTTATTGTAGGGTATTGCAAGTAAGATGCCAACCTATTATTTGAAAACTAATGATTCAATATTGCAGTGCATTAAGCAAAAAAGGCAGTCTATGGACTCCATAATGTCAGATTATTTAATTTAAATATTGTGTAAATAGGCATAATAATTGTAATATTGATGCAGGAATAGCGTTGTAAGTGGGAGCGTAATGGAAAAGGTTTTCAAAAATTACAGTAAACGCTTGAATATGAATTAAATACTTTAAAATGAAACGTAATTATTTAAATATGAATCTTAAATCAGTTAAATTAGGCTTATTTACTGGTGCATTTGCTTTGATGTCTCTTTCATCATATGCACAGACAGCAAAACAAGAGGAACACTCCAATCCAAATGTTCGTTTAGGGCAAAAAGCACTATTAGACGGTGATTTTAAAAATGCTGCTGTCTACTTAGAAAAGTCATTACCTGCAGAGAGTAAAGATCCAGATGTATTATATATGTTGGGTTACTCTCAATTTCAAAATGGCGACTTCAAAAAAGCAGCAGAATCTTTTGGAAAAGTTGTTACGTTGGACAGTAAAAATGCAAATGGTTACTACTTTAAAGGAAAAGCTAATAATAATTTAGCAACTCAAACGTCAACAAAATTGAACAGTTCAGCACGTGAGTCGCTATTGAAGATTGCTATCGAAGATTATTCTAAAGCAATCGCTTTGAATGCAAATGATGTTAAATTATACCAAAACAGAGCATTAGCATACCGTGACTATGGAATTTTGGTAGGTACAGCGGGAGTGGCTAATTACAATAAAGCTGTAGCGACTGACGCTTACAATAATGCAGTAAAAGATTACGAAAAAGTATTGACTTTCGATGCTTCTCGTAAAGATATTCAAACGGAGATTAAAAAAGCTAAAATCTACCGTGATAACTTGAAATAGTATTTTCAAAACAGTAAAAAGCACTTTATGACTAAAAAACATAAAGTGCTTTTTTATTTTACATTCCTGCCATTAGGAGAGGTGATCGTTCATTAATGTGCTTTTAACTGACCAGTAATCTTATATTGACTTCTACCCAAGATGAGTATATCTTGATCTTTTTCAATCTCATATAAGGAATCTACGTCGTAAATAAGTTTTTCATTACTCGAATATAAACTATTATCAACTTTTCGTTTGATAACAACTTGTTGAATCTTTCCTTTTAAATCATGCTCTACAGCTAAGTACTGAATTGCTAAACGATGATCCTTAGCTTGATAGATCGTTTTGCAATCTACTTCTTTAAAATCGTAGAGGTTTGGATCTGCATCTTTGGTAATATCAGCGGCAATAAATCCACTTAATTCGGTGTGCCAGTTTGGAATCTTTACAGATTTAGTTTCACTGTCCTCATCTTTAGCTACTGTCTTGACGACAGTGGGATCTAATTTTGTTAACTTTTCAATTTCAGCATTAAAAAATGAGTCCAAAGAAAGTGTGGATCCTTTGGCATGTTGGACCGATTTTTCGTTGCTACAGGACCAAAATAACAACACACTCCCTATAAATAGCAAGAGTGTGTTGTTGATATGTTTATTTTTCATATTAGTCTTCTACCAATACTTGACCATCCATTTGTAAAGGGATCTCAACTTTCAATAATTTCAATATAGTAGGTGCTATATCACCTAATTTTCCATCTTTTACTTTTTTATAATCTTTATCAATCAAGATGCATGGAACCAAATTCGTTGTATGTGCAGTATTGACCGAGCCATCTGCATTGAGCATAAACTCAGAGTTACCGTGATCGGCAATAATGATAAAAGAATAACCGTATTGTAATCCCTTTTCTACGACTTGTTTAGTACAATTGTCAACGGTCTCTACGGCTTTGACAACGGCATCGAACACACCTGTATGCCCAACCATATCTGGATTAGCAAAATTTAAACAAATAAAGTCCGGTTGTGCTTCTTCCATATCTTTTACGATAGCATCGGTAATGCCTTGGGCAGACATCTCAGGTTGCAAGTCATAGGTCGCTACCTTTGGCGAAGGGATTAATAAACGACGTTCACCATCAAATTCTTGTTCACGTCCTCCTGAAAAGAAGAAAGTAACGTGCGGATATTTTTCTGTCTCGGCAATACGTACCTGTGTTTTATGATTTGCAGCCAATACTTCACCAAGTGTATTGGTTAAATTGTCTTTGTTAAAAATAACCTTTACATTTTTAAACGACTCGTCATATGCGGTCATCGTGACATAGTACAGGTCAAGTGGCTTTAAATCATACTCTGGAAATGCTTTCTGTGTTAAAGCTACTGTAATCTCACGTCCACGATCTGTTCTAAAGTTGTAACAGATCACGACATCACCATCCTGAATGGTTGCCATAGGTTGACCTGCAGCATTGGTTAATACAAGAGGTTGAACAAATTCATCTGTCACTTCTTGATCATATGAATGTTGTATAGACTCCAAGATGTCTTTGGTTGCCGTACCTGTACCATGTACCATTAGATCGTAAGCCAACTTCACACGTTCCCAACGATTGTCACGATCCATGGCATAATAACGTCCAATAGCGGATGCTAGCGTACCTACAGATTGTGGTAAGAAATCTTGCAATGCTTTAACATAAGTAATTCCAGAGTTTGGATCAGTGTCACGACCATCTAGAAATGCATGAATAAAGACTTGGTCTGAATGTAACCCAGCATATTTAGCGGCGTCACATAGACCTCGCAGATGGCTCGTGTGTGCATGAACGCCACCGTCTGAAAGCAATCCTATTAAATGTACTTTTTTATTATTGTTCAAGGCATATTTAAAAGCATCTTGAATGGTTGTATCGGTATTGAATACACCATCTCGAACTGCTTTGTGAATGCGACCTAGTTCTTGATAGACAACACGGCCAGCGCCTAAGTTCATATGTCCTACTTCAGAGTTACCCATCTGACCTTCAGGCAAACCAACAGCTTCACCTGAAGCTTCAAGTTTTGAGTTTGGATAGTTTGCTTTTAAATAATCGAGATAGGGCGTATGAGCTGCAAATGCAGCATCAGATTGATCTTCTTTTCCGTATCCTAATCCGTCTAGGATTAATAGTGCTACTTTTTTTTCCATAATGATATAAGCAAATATAATTTAAAACAAGTGATATTTCAAGGCTATACGTGCGGTATTAGAAAATTAATGTTTTTTCAATGTAAATTTCCGTAGATTTGGCATTGTTTATGTAACTCATCTACTAAAATCACAACAGTTTAGTCTACCAGCAATAACTATTTAAGTAAGTTCCTGGACTACATCAGGTTTAATTATCTACATTAATGAAAAGAATTATATTTTTTATTAGTATTTTCATGTGCATGGGCGTGTGCGTATTTGCTAATCATATGAGAGGAAATAATGCTATTTTATGTTATCAGTCATTTATGATGACACCTAACATGGCGGACATGAATGATACCCTTCTGATCGAACTTAAAACTGGAAATGCGAAGAATATAGCACGATTTTTCGCGTCAAATATAACATTGTCAATTTTGAATGAAGATGGTCTTTATTCAAAATTTCAAGCCGAAATGCTGTTACAAGGTTTTTTCTCTAAAAATAAACCTAGTGCAGTAAAATTACTACAGAAAATTACAAATAAAACCAATTATAGTTACTACGTCTACCAGCTTTCAAGTAACAAAAATTTATTTCGAGTTTTTATTAAAATCAATTTATCAAAAAGTGGGCAGACAATCGAAGAATTTAGAGTTGAAAAACAGGCCTCTAAATAATATTTCGAAATTATTTTCTTGAATAAAATTTAAATTTCCATCTTCGCTACATTATTAGTGACAACTCAAGATGGAAAAAAGAGAATATATTAAAAAATTTGTTCACGATGCAATACTAGAAGATGTTGGCGATGGCGATCATACAACACTTTCAACTATTCCAAAGGATAAAATTGGTGAAGCCAAATTAATTGTCAAGGAAGATGGTATTTTAGCAGGTGTAGAGGTTGCTTTAGAAATTATCGAGCAAATTGACCCGACGCTTACTTGTGAAGTCCTTATCCAAGATGGAAGTGCTGTACAAGTAGGTGATATCGCCTTATTCTTAAAAGGAAAGATCCATAGTATTTTAATTGCAGAACGTTTGATCTTAAATGTGATGCAGCGTATGAGCGGAATAGCTACGACTACTCACCGTTATGCCAAGTTGTTGGCAGGTACAAAAACGAAAATATTAGATACTCGTAAAACAACTCCCTTACTTCGTTTGTTAGAAAAAGAAGCAGTCAAAATTGGAGGGGGAACCAATCACCGTTTTGGTCTGTACGATATGATTTTGATTAAAGACAATCATGTGGATTACAGCGGAAGTGTAACACAGGCTTTAGCTAGCGCTAATGCTTACAGAGCGACCTTGAATAAGCCTATTGAAATCGAAATTGAAGTTAGAAATTTTGATGAACTAGCTGAAGTTATTACCTTTGGACATGTTGATCGCATCATGCTGGATAATTTCAGCCCTGCGGATGTAAAGAAAGCAGTCGATATCATTGCCGAAAGATTTGTTACTGAGGCTTCTGGTGGAATTACAGAAGAAACGCTTCAAGCATATGCAGCAGCAGGGGTAGATTACATTTCAGCAGGAGCTTTGACACATTCTGTCAAAAGTTTGGATTTAAGTTTAAAAGCCAAATTAATTTAGGATTTAACAATAATTAATGATTTCTATTTATTTAGTAAGTGCAGTATTACTAGCTTATTTATTTGGATCAATCCCTACTGCGGTATGGTTTGGACAAGCATTTTATGGTGTTGACGTAAGAGAATACGGTAGTGGAAATGCTGGAGCAACTAATACTTTTCGTGTTTTAGGGCCCAAAGCAGGTGCTGTAGTGATGTTTGTTGATATTTTTAAAGGGTTTACATCTACGAATTTAGCTTATCTAATAGAAGCTGGTCAGAGCACCAGTAATGTACAATTTGTCAACTATCAGTTGGCGTTAGGGGTAATCGCTGTCTTGGGTCATTTATTTCCAGTATTTGCTGGATTTAGGGGAGGGAAAGGAGTTGCCACTTTATTTGGTATGATACTCGCTATTCATGCGCCAGCCGCATTACTTTGTGTGAGCATATTTATTATTATTTTATTGACCACACATTATGTCTCGTTAAGTTCGATTATGGCTGGTTTCACTTTTCCATTCAGTATCGCATTCTTATTTAAAACATCTATTCCATCAGTTTTACTCTATGGTATCGCGATCTGTGCGCTGATTTTAATCACCCATCAAAAGAACATCGAGCGTTTGCTGAAAGGACACGAATCTAAAGTTTACCTTTTTAAAAGGAAAAAGAATATTTAGGCATAGGAATTGCATTAGTTACTTTATAATGCAATGTCTAACAATTAACATATGAAAAAGGTTTTTAAATATACTAGTATGCTCTTAATAGGAGCTACTTTAGCTTCATGCTCTACTGTTCCGATCACAGGGCGTAAACAATTAAGTTTAGTCAGTGATAGTCAGATTCAAGAGCAAGCGGCATCTTCTTATAAGCAATTTTTAAATTCCTCAAAAACAAAAGTAATTACAGGTACTAGTCAAGCCACATTAGTTAAAAAAGTTGGCAACAAGTTGGCTATAGCAGTCAATCAGTACCTGACCCAACAGGGGATAGCAGATCAGTTTAATTTCAATTGGGAGTTTAACTTGGTACAGAGTGATGAGATCAATGCTTGGTGTATGCCTGGTGGAAAAGTAGCTATTTATACCGGTATTCTTCCAGTTACACAAAATGAAACAGGTCTTGCGACTGTGATGGGACACGAAATCGCGCATGCGATCGCTCGTCACTCAATGGAGCAAATGTCCAGACAATATGCAACACAGGCATTAGGAAATGTCATTGGAGTCGCAACATCAGGAACAAGTTATGCTGGTGTTATTAATAGTGCATATGGCATCGGTGGCCAGCTGACTTCTCTGAAGTATTCTCGCGGAAATGAATCGGAAGCTGATCATATGGGGCTTGTCATCATGGCCATGGCGGGTTATAATCCAAGTGAAGCTGTCAAATTTTGGGAACGTATGGCAACCGGTGGATCAAAAGGAACACCAGAGTTTCTAAGTACACACCCAAGTGATGCTAGACGTATCAGTGACATTCAAAAGATGCTACCAGAGGCATTAAAATATTACAAAAAATAACACTTTAAAAGTACTAATATAAAAAAGAGGTTTACGAACCTCTTTTTTTGTGGCGTTCGAGCTGCTTATACCTTGATGCTTGGCTTAATTATTGTCAACTTTCATTGATTCATATTAAAATATAAAATTATGGGAATGACTGATTTAATAACAGGTGGCCTTGGAAATAAAATGGCCGCAGGATTGTCTAAAAAGTTGGGGATTGACTCCACTAAAGCAACTTGGATCTTAGCAATAGCAGTTCCTCTAATTGCGGGGGCAATTAAATATAACCAAAGTAAAGGAGATGCCAATCATGTAAATGGTTTTGCCGAAGCGTTGGACACCAAACATGATGGAGCAATCTTAGATCATGTCGATGAAGTCATCGAACAGGGACCTACAGAAGATGGCAATAAGATCGTACAGCACATCTTTGGCAGTAATGCTGAATATGTAAGCTCAAATCTGGCTACGAAAAGTGGATTTAGCTCTGCGCAGATCACAGGAGTATTGGCTACTTTGGCACCGATCGTGATGGGGTACTTAGGTAAAGAAAAGGCAAATCATGCACAAAGTGGTAACAGTAATCCGTTAGGAGATCTATTAGGTGGGTTTTTAGGTGGAAATTCTAACGCTGGAGGTGGAATAGGGAGTATAATAGGAAATATATTTGGAGGGGATGAAAAAGCAGAAGGTGCAACAGTTTCATCCGGTGGAGGATTGACCGATAAGATCACTGATTTTTTTGACAAAAATAAAGATGGTAGTGCCATTGATGATATCGTTGGTATGTTCACCAAAAAATAAGCGAACGATAAAAAACGTTTTGCTGTTCCAATTGTTATTTTAGTAAAGATCAAAATATACGATTATGGATAATAGGAATAAATATGATTCTGCTACTGTTGCTTTAGAAAAATTGAAAGAGGCTGGTTATGTGATTGATTATAATATAGAGTTAGAACCTTTAATTGCTAATCCATCCAATTATAAGATTGACTATGTATACCGTTATGAAGGAGATTCAAATCCTGATGATGAAAATACGGTCTATGGTATTGCAGAAAAGAATAGTTTAAATAAAGGTGTCTTTGTGATCGGCAATCTATCCTTTGTAGAAGGGAAAATTCGAGATGTTATTATTAATCTAGAAATTGCCCATAAGCAAGAAATATAAAAATAGGGGCCTAGGCCTCTATTTTTATATTCATACAAGTCACCAATCCGTATATAAATTAAGATGACTTAGTTTTTAAAAATTATGGATCACTAAACTTCCTCTTTCTTCATCTTTGACAATTTTTATTGACGCTGGAATACGCTCTTGTAGTTCATCCACATGGGAAATGATGCCTACAATTCTATTTTCTTTATGAAGGGCATTTAGCGTTTCAAAAATGAGGTTAACAGAATCAGTATCTTGCGTACCAAATCCCTCATCAATAAAAAAGAAATTCTTTTCATTTCGATTTAGACTACGTGTACTTTCTGCTAATGCGAGTGCCAAACACAAGGATGCCTGAAAAAACTGACCTCCTGATAATGTTCTGACTGACCGGGTTTTACCTCCATTAAGATGATCTATCACTTCAAAATCATTATCTGCATTGATCATTAATTTGAGATGACCTCTTGTCAAACGTTCGAATCGTTGATTGGCAATCTGACATAAATCTTCTAAATATTGCGTCGAGATATAATCTACAAATCCATTTCCTTTAAATAGATTAGATAGTATATTTAGATTCTTACTTCGCAGTATGTGCTTATCCAGTTCACTTTGTAACTGTATTTTTTCTGCATATTTCTTTTTCGAGATGATAAGTTGGTCCTTTAATGATTGTAACTGACCGATCAATTTGTCCTTGACATCTTTGGTAAGCTGTAGTTCTTGACTTGCGGTATCTAGTTGCGATATATCAACTGCTTCTTGCTTTATTCTGTCCTCTAGTTGTCGTATTGCTGTTTTTACAATAGCAAATTGTTCTTCAAACTGTTTAATTCGGGATTCTTCATTTTCCAGATCATACTGCTGTTGCAGTATTTGCTGTATCGCCTCCGTAGATTCAAAACCATGTACCTGTAATAATTCAGCTATCGATTTCTGATAAGATTCAATTTTTAAACGTGTCGTATTTAATTGTAGCTGCAGACTCGTAGTATGTGTAGATTGCGTTGCTATCGCAATATTTAATCGATTAATTTCATCAGATAAGTTCTTGAATTCTTGCTCTGTAGCGATGATAGACTGAACTGATTGTGCAATTGTATTTTCAATATCGGAAATGGGCATGAGCTGAAAATCGGGTAGGTTCAGCCGTTTGATCAATTGCTGATGACTCGCAGCCCGGCCCTCAATTGCCGATTTAGATACCGCAATATTAGTCAGCACCTGATTATACTTTTCCTTTTTAGCCTTTAATTCATTCAATTCATCTTGTAACAAGCTTAAGTTGCTTTCTGCTACTGTACAATTCTGCTCTATCGTGACCGCTTCCAACTGCCATTGGTCAAATGCCTGACGGTCATTTGGCTGAAATGTGGTCCACGTAAATTGTTTAAGGTGGTCACTCAAATCGATAGCTATAGTGTCCAACTTGGCGGTATTTAAATCCACATCTTTCTGCAGATTTGACAACTGCGCAGCGAGTTGAATAAACCGCTGTTTTTGCTTTTGAATTTGAACTAATTCAGCAATCACATTTGATTTTTCAGACTGTAATGAATTCAATAATGAAGACAGGTCTTCAGTTTGCATGATATGAGGGTGGTGTTCAGATCCGCATAGTGGACAGGCTTCACCTGCTGTTAATGCATGAGAATAACTCGCTAATTGTTGTTGGACCTGAGCCTTATTTTCATCGGACTGTATCATCTCCAACCGTTGGTTTGCCTTTATTTCTTGATCATTCAATTTTTCATTCCAATTGGATGGATCTAGATCTTCCTGTTCAAATTGCAATAGAATAGCTTGCAGTTCTTTTTTCCTAGTCAGCAATTCTACCTGAAGCTCACTTTGGCTTTTAATGAACAATTCATGCTTGGTATACCAAGCATGAATTGCTACGAGTAGGTTACCTGAAATACGTTTTTCCTTTAATTTTATTATATCCTGCTGTTTTTCCTGAATGAAAACTTGTTTTTTCTGGATTTCTTGTTCCACATCATGAAGAACAAGCTTGCCCTTAGCTAATCGATCATTATCTTTGCTAATATCACCCTGCAATTGTAGAACTTGAACAATATTTTTAAGATCCTCGACTTCTAATTTTTTATGATCAAGCAGATTGAAGTCACCTTCCACCAGTTTGTATCGATTATTTGCATGGATCAATGCGCCCTGCACAGTATTTAATTGTAACTGTGCACTGTTTACATCTTCTTGCAATTTTGATTCTTCGCTAAGTTCCCTAGCAACGCTATCCAATATATTTTTGAAAATTCGCTCTACTTTCTGAAAAAGCTGAATCTGAGTTTTAAGCGTTTCAATATGAACCTGCTCTATACTTAGTTGCGCAAAAACCGCTTTCTTTTTTGCAATTTCAAGATGAAGCTGTTGAACCTCTAATAACTTTTGATGATGTTGCTCCAACAGTTGGTGTTTTTTGGTCACATCAAGGAGATCCAATTCTTCTTTTTCCAACTGTGTAAGTAAGTCCGCAATGCTTTCTTCGGTATAGTCTTCCAATGTCTGAACCGCCCCTGAAAGATGTTGGAGTTTCAAGTCTGTTTCTTTATTGAGAGCAGCAACTTTATAAAAAAGGTCATAGTGATCCAAGTTGAAAAGTTCTTTCATCATACTGGATCGTTCGGCACCCTTAAGCTCAAGAAATTCCTTGAATTGTCCCTGTGGAACAATAACAGTACGATTAAAGTTTTTGTAAGAGATGCCTAGTATGGTTTCAGCATCCGTACTCTCTAGTGGTATCTTTTCTTCACCATCAAATACATAGGCTTTTCGTATAGGAGTCGTGACTTTATCAAACTGTTTACCATTTCTTCTCCAAGATGCTTCAAATGCATATTTTTTATTTTCCTTGCCGATAAAGTGAAATTCGATTCTAAGCAGGTTAGCATTCAAATTCATCATATTATAGGCTCTATTATTACTGTTTAGCCGATTTGTATTAGCAAATAGCGCGAAAGTAATGGCTTCTAGGATCGATGATTTTCCTGATCCGACTTTTCCAAAAATACCGAAGAGACCGGCGGAAGTCAAGGATGTAAAATCTATTTCCTGTTTTGTCTGATAGGAGTAGAGTCCTTCTATCGATAGATATAGTGGCAACATATGACTAATTCTCCTTTTCGTTTTGAGTTCCTAATACTTCATTAAATAGTGCTAACAATTCTTCCGATGGTGACTGATCATTATTTCTGTGACGGTAATAATCGGCGAAATTTTCGTTAATGCTCTTACTTCTTCTGGATACGAGGACTTCTTGTTGTCCATCACGGCGACTATGTACTTCGGGAATGAGGTAGATTATACCGGGATGACTGTCTTCAATACGTTTTCTTTCGGCCTGTGTCAACGATGTTTCGGAGACAAGTGTTAGTTCAACTAAACTATCTTGATGATCTTGTAACCAGTCGATAGCATCCGATACCGCATTAAATTTTTTACGAATTAATTGCTTACCAGATCGTAAGGCAATGGTTTTATAAGTAGCTTCTTTTTGAGGTTGAACAGTCACGATAACAACATGTTTATCTTGTCCAGCTTCTGAAAAGGAATAACATAGGGGGCTACTTGAATACACAACAGGTGCTTGATGTCCACCGATTTCCTGATAGCGATGAAGATGACCAAGTGCCGTATATTGTATTTGTGAAGGAATACAGTCTGTGAAAACTGTATCAGCAAAACCAATACGTAAAGGTTTCTCTCCCTCGGGTTCTTCCAAGACAGGACCACCTTTTTTGTTCATATATAAATGTGATACTAAGATATTGGCACCGTTGGAATCGCAGTATTGGTCGGCCAAAGATTGCCATTTTTGAGTGAGTACTTCATTAAGTCCCAACTGTTCATCTTCTCCTAAATATTCTTTTAACCGATGTTCATTGGCAAAAGGCGTTACGATAAGCCGAAGAGGAAAATCTAGATGGGACAATTTAATTTCAAAAAAACCGACATCACCTTTACTAATCTCAAAACCATTTTCAATCTGATAAGGGGCAAATCGCATATTGGGCTTACCGGCAAATAGAATACCGCAATCCCTTGCCAAACTATCTGGTGCATCTATACGATCAGGAGAGTCATGGTTGCCTGCAATAGCAATAACTGGCCTAGTGCCATTATTGGTCAGCCGTTTAAGTGTTTTATAAAGCAGTTCAATAGCTTCGACAGGAGGGTTAAAGGCATCAAATAGATCTCCGGCAACAAGAATAACGTCTACTTGTTCCTGATCTGCGATTGCAATAATTTCTTCCAATACTGCTTTTTGTTCATCAAATCTGGAGAAATAATCCAATCGTTTACCCAAATGCCAATCGGCTGTATGTAAAATTTTTAGCGACATGTTTTATGCGTGAAAACTTAAAATTACCTCGAATTTTCTATAAAAAAGAAGTTAATTAATATTAATATCTATTTTGCTGATTCAGAATAAAATGTATTTTTGTTTCTTATGCATATAACGAAAGATCGCAATCCATATCCATTTTTGGTTTTCAACCTTGTTTTAACCTTATTTTTTAGCATCCTGCACCAGGATTGTCAAGCTCAATTGAAAGCTATAAAAGGACAGACCGCTTATCCATTTTTACTCAATCTGCCAGAAGGAGAGGCTACTACAAAACAGCCTATTCTTATATTTTTACACGGAAGAAGCCTTTCAGGAACCAACTTGGACCGTGTCAAAAGGTATGGCGTATTGTATGCAATGGATAAAGGGCAAGAAGTCCCGGGGATAATTATAGCTCCCCAATCTAGAGGTGGCTGGGATCCTGACAAAGTCATGGAGATCGTGGATTATGTGATCGAGCATTATAATGCAGATGCAGATCGCGTTTATGTTTGTGGCATGAGTATGGGAGGTTATGGAACCATGGATGTAGCAGGAAAGTATCCTGATCGTATCGCAGCAGCTGTAGCCATATGTGGTGGAGGAAGTGTTAAATATGCCGACAATCTAAGTCAGGTACCCCTATGGGTGCAACATGGTAATCGTGATCGAGCCGTACCGATGTCCGAGTCAAAAAAAATCGTCAATGCCATAAAAAAAGCAGATCCTGAGGCTGATGTTACCTTAACGATTATACCGGGAGGTACACATGGAAGTGTAGAAAATTTGTTCCATAAAGACGAAATTTACAACTGGCTTTTTAAACATAATCGCAAAGGCACCTAAACAATAACTCCTATTTTTTGTTTTGAGTTATGTCAAATATTACACAAGAGGGTAATATTCAAATTTATTTTCAATCTAAATTACAAGATATCAAAATCGATTGATTTACGATTTTAACAATACTTACAATGGTTAAATAGAATTATTGTAAAACCATATGTTAAATTTTGTTAAATTTTCGGATTTCGTAATTATTTATGATTTTAACAAAGAGCTCAACAAGTAAACACTCTTGTTAAGAGTATATTAAGTTTTTGTTAAGTGCTTCCAATGTTAAATTCTCTTTTTACTTTTGCGGCATAACTATTAACAAAAATTTTCTTTATGAAAAGACCCTTACTCTTTTTTGCGCTTGTATTAGCAAGTTATGGTACCATTCATGCTCAAGTAACCACGAGTAGTGTGACTGGGATTGTAAAAGAATCCTCAGGTCAAGTGACATCTGGAGCAACGATTAAAGCCACTCACGTTCCTTCAGGTACGGTTTATTCGAGTGCAGCAAATGCAGCTGGACGCTTTAATTTAGCCAATATGCGTGTTGGAGGCCCATACAAGATCGTTGTTACTTTTATCGGGCAGAAGCCGGTTGTATACGATGATGTCTATTTACAGTTAGGTGAGCCTTTTGTGTTAAACCCTATTTTTGGAAATGAAACAACCAATTTGAATGAAGTTGTCGTAACAGGACGAAACACACTTAAAAGTGAAAAAAATGGAGCTTCTACAATTGTTGGTCGCCGTCAAATTGAAAATTTGCCATCTATTAGTCGTAGCGTAAATGATCTGACAAGATTGACACCGCAAGCTAATGGTGCATCAATTGGGGGAGGTAATTTTAGATCAAATAATTTTACACTGGATGGTGCCAATTTTAATAACCAATTTGGTATTGGAAGTAATGTGCCTGCAGATGGCTCTCCAATATCTATTGATGCGATTGAACAAATTTCTGTAAATGTAACGCCTTATGATGTCAGACAATCTGGATTTACTGGAGCAGCAATAAATGCAGTTACTAGATCAGGTAGAAATGAGTTCTTTGGATCAGCTTTTTACACTGGTCGTTCTGACAAGCAACAAGGTACTCGAATTGGAGATGTTTTAACTCCCGTAAATCAACTTTCAGTAAAACAATATGGTGTAAGTTTAGGCGGACCAATTATTAAAGATAAATTGTTCTTCTTTGTAAACTTAGAACAAAATAAGACTGAAGAGCCAGGACCAGTTAAAATTGCCTCTTCACCATCAAATGTATTTGGAGCTGCAACAACTCCTTCTTATGTCGCACGACCAACAGAAGCTTTTATGGACGAAGTTTCGAATTACCTGAGGGATAAATATGGTTATGAGACTGGCCCATATCAAGGATACTCAAATAAAAGTAATAATGATAAAATATTTGCACGAATTGACTGGAATATAGCAAATAATCATAAAATTAATTTTAGATATAATCAAGTTAAAGCTAAAACTCCAGCCACGATCAGTAACTCCTATACAGGTTCTGGAGTATCTGGTATAAGTCGTACAGGTAGTAATGCTTTACATTTTTCAAACTCCAATTACTTTCAAGAAACAAATTTATATTCTGGAACTTTAGAATACACAGGTAAAATTGGAAATGTTAATCAATCTGCTAGGATTTCTTATGTCAACCAAGACGAACCTCGCTCAGTAAATGGCGGTTTATTTCCATTGGTTGATATCAAACAAGGTGATAATGTTATAACTACTTTTGGCTATGAACCATTTTCATATGGAAATTTAAGATCCGTAAAAACATGGACTGCAAATTATGATGTAGATTATACCGTTGATAACCATAACTTTACAGCTGGATTGCAATTTGAAAATAGTAATGTTAAAAATGGATTTCAAAGATTTGGTGCAGGCTATTATTTGTTTAACTCATGGGATGATTTTAAAAACGGCGCGAAAGCAACTAATTATGCCCTAACTTATCCATTAACACCTGATGGTTCTCAAGCATTTCCAGGCTTTAAATTCAATCAATGGTCTCTTTACTTTCAAGATCAATACACTGTAAATGAAAAGTTAAAATTAACTGGAGGCTTACGCTTTGAACTTCCGGGTTACCCAGATGTAAGTCAAGTAAAAGAACATCCTTTAATTTCAGCTTTAACATTTGCTGATGGTTTGAAAATAAACACAGGTGTTTTACCAAAAACAAAAATAATGGTTTCGCCAAGATTTGGTTTTAACTATGATGTTCTTGGAGACCGATCACTTATGTTAAGAGGAGGAACGGGAGTTTTTACTGGTCGTATACCATTTGTATGGATTGTGTCCCAATCGGGGGATTCAGGAATGCTACAAGCTTCGATTACAAAATCTGGGCCAGATGTTCCTAATTTTAGTCCAGATATTAAAGCAAATTACCCAGCTACTATTGCTGATCCCACAACTTCAATATCATCATCAAGTATTTCGGTTATGGATCCTAATTTGAAATTCCCGTCTACATGGAAATCTAGTCTTGCTTTTGATTATAAATTACCTTTTGGCGTAGTCGGTACTCTAGAAGCAATTTATAATAAAGATATCAATGCAGTAGTTGCTAGGAATGTTAATTTAGCGGACCCAAAAGAAATGAATATTGCCGGATATGCAGATCACCGCTTTATATATGGGGATGCAAACATAGATAAATACATCAATAAATTAGATAAAGGGCAGGCATCTTCAACTGGTAAAAGCGCATTTTCTGCTATTCAAATGTCAAACCAAAAGGGAGGACACTATTGGTCAGTAACTGCACAATTGGCAAAAGCATTTGAAGATGGTTTCTCTGCATCTTTAGCTTATACTAGAAGTGGAGCTAAAAATTACGGTGATGGAGCAGGGAGTCAAATCGCGAATTTATGGTCTCTACCTTATCAATCAATAGGTAATTCAAATATTCCAACATTAGGATATACCGATAATGTGTTGCCAGATCGCTTGGTGGGATCAGTTTCCTATAATAATAAGTGGATTAAAAACTTGAATACCGCTGTGACAATATTTTATTCTGGATCTTCAACAGGACGTGTTTCATATGCCTATTCTGCAGACTTTAACCGTGACGGACAGAACAATGATTTAATTTATGTACCTAAGGATGCTTCTGAGATTACATTTGTAAATATTGCAGCTTCACCAGGATCAATATATGGTGGAAAAGCATATACAGCAAAAGAACAATCTGACATATTTTTTGACCTTATTGATAATGACGATTACTTAAAAAGTAGAAAAGGTCAGTATGCCGAACGTAATGGTGGTACTATGCCTTGGAGACATCAGTTTGATTTAAGATTATCTCAAGAATTATTCAATGGAATAGGTGGTGGTAAAAATTCATTAGAATTTTTCTGGGATGTATTTAATGTTGGAAATTTATTCAATTCAGATTGGGGTGTATTTAAAACAAGTAATAATTTATTGCTAATCCCGACCAACATGACGAGTACAAGTTCAACTCCAGCTTTAGATGTTCAAGGAAATATAAATCCGACATTTAGATTAAATGGTGCAAACGGAGATGTAATTAGATCAACAACTCGCGTTAATGAAACAATAACATCAACATACTATATGCAGTTTGGTATCAAATTCAAATTTAATTAAATACAAATTGATCTATATAAAAAGGGGGATGCATATATTGCATCCCCCTTTTTTATGAAATAAGATCTCCAAAAATTATGTAGAAAACAGGGTGTTGTTAGCTTACTAACAGCACCCTGTCTTTTTTACATCTTAGGATCCGCTTTGTATCCTTTCTAAAAATATACAAAGATTATAGTCTTAAACCAATAAACAGGTTATTGTCTATAATTCTCTCTTTGTTGAGATAGCTTTTAATTACAGAAATCATAAAAAAAGGATCAAATCTCTGATGAGTTTTGATCCTTTTTCGCTTAATCTAACAAAGCGTCGAAATTTTATTTGTTGTCAATCTAGTAAAATTGACTTTGGATACAGCCTCTTTTATGTTATTAAATTTTAGAAATTTCCTGCTTAGCGTTTCACTTCTTTTGGCTTTCTAAACATAAAATAGAGGCCTCCTAGTATAAAAGGAATACTTAAAAGCTGTCCCATATTTAGTGCCATACCTTGCTCAAATTCCTCTTGATCTATTTTAAAAGTTTCGAGATATAGGCGGGCGGAGAAAAGTAATACAAAGAAGAGTCCCATTAGAGCACCTGGCTTCTGCATTTTTTTGCTCTTAAATAGATAAGCAATAATAAAAAAGATGATGATGTAAGCAATAGCTTCATAAAGTTGTCCTGGGTGACGGGGCACTTGATCTACATGATCAAAAACAACCGCCCATGGTTTATCCGTTGGTGTACCGATAATCTCCGAATTGAAAAAGTTACCCAAACGAATAAATGCTCCTGCAATAGGTACGACAACCACTAGACGATCTGCTAACCACAGAAAATTTGTTTTCGTTTTTCTACAGAATAAATATAATGCGGTCAATATACCAATAGCACCACCATGGCTAGCCAATCCTGCAAATCCAGTCATCTGAAATTGACCGTTTACAAATTTAAAGGGCAATACCATCTCCCACAAATGGTCTTTATAATAATCGAATTCATAAAATAGACAATGACCTAATCTTGCGCCAATTAATGTGCCTAGAAAGATATAAATACTCAATTGATCCAATAATTCTTGACTCTTATTTTCATTTCTGAATATTTTAAGCATGATCATATACGATACTGCAAAAGCCGCTAGCCAACATAATGCATAGTAACGAAGACCAAAAGTGCCGATTTTAAATATTTCAGGATCTAAATTCCAATGTATGACGCTGAATAAATTCTCCATATTGTCTGTTAATTTTTTATAAGCGTAAATATAATGTTTAAAATCATTTTCATAACATCATTTAATAGGAATAAAGCTAAAAAACGGAGAAAAGTGCGTGATATCGTCCCAGATTAAATAAATTCAATTTTTACTTTTGTGGTTACTATAATTTTTCATAATTTGACGTCGGAAATAAAATTTGGAGCATGGCAGACAAGAAGAAGAAAGAAAATAAACATATTTCAATAGTAACAAAGGACTCGATTTCTTTTTTTGAAAAATATATTAATAATCCATCACCAACTGGATTTGAATGGGAGGGACAGCGCCTGTGGTTAGATTATTTGAAGCCATATGTCGACGAAACATTTACGGACAACTATGGTACTGCTGTAGGAGTGATCAATCCTCAGGCTGAATATAAAGTAGTTATAGAAGCTCATGCTGATGAGATTTCTTGGTTTGTTAACTACATCACAAAAGATGGATTAATTTATGTCATCCGCAATGGTGGTTCGGATCATCAGATCGCACCATCCAAGAAAGTAAATATTCATACCGATAAAGGGATTGTAAAAGCAGTATTTGGCTGGCCCGCAATCCATACACGTTCTGGCGAGAAAGAAGAAGCACCTACTTTAAAAAATATCTTCCTCGATTGTGGCTGTATTTCCAAGGAAGAAGTTGAAGCATTAGGTATTCATGTCGGTTGCGTGGTTACTTATGAAGATGAATTCAGTATCCTGAATAACCGTTACTACGTAGGTCGGGCAATGGACAACCGTGCTGGTGGCTTTATGATTGCAGAGGTAGCGCGTTTACTCAAAGAAAATAAGAAAAAATTGCCATTTGGTTTGTATATAGTGAACTCTGTACAAGAAGAAATCGGTCTACGTGGCGCTGAAATGATCGCGCAACGTATCAAACCTAATGTTGCAATCGTCACCGATGTGACACACGATACGCAAACACCGATGATCAACAAGATCACGCAAGGGGATCTGTCATCTGGAGGTGGACCTGTATTATCGTATGCACCAGCTGTACAGATTAATCTAAACAAATTGTTGGTTCAAGTTGCGGAAAAAAATGCAATTCCTTTTCAACGTCAAGCTTCGTCACGATCTACGGGTACAGACACCGACGCATTTGCATACAGTAACGGAGGTGTGCCATCTGCTTTGATTTCCTTACCTTTACGCTACATGCATACTACGGTAGAAATGGTGCATAAAGAAGATGTGGACAATGTGATCCGATTGATTTATGAGACATTATTGAATATTGAAGCAGGACAGGACTTTAGAACTTTTAGTAATTAATAGAAAAACATATATTTCAAATACTTATAATAAATTTTATGGAAAATAATCAAAATCAAAACGAATTGAGTATCGAGTTGACAGAAGAAGTAGCAGAAGGGATCTACTCAAATCTAGCGATCATTACACATTCAAACACAGAGTTTGTGATTGACTTCGTACGTGTAATGCCAGGTGTGCCGAAAGCTAAAGTGAAATCTAGAATCGTTTTGACACCTGAACATGCTAAGCGTTTGTTAGGTGCATTACAAGATAACGTTATCCGCTTTGACGCTATTGCTGCTGCTGGAAACCAAACTACTGATGCAGAAGTAATCGGTGGTGATCCAACTGTTGCGTTCCCTTTTGGAGGAACAACAGGTCAAGCGTAATTTTTCGCATTACAAAATGCAATAAATCAGCTTTTTAGAAGAGCTATAGCCAGCGGCTATAGCTCTTTTTCTTTTAAAACCAAATAACCGTGCTTTTAGGCTTGAATTTTGTTTAAATTTAAGTCACTAAAATTATATTGTATGGATATTCAAGTCAGGAACTTGACGAAGAAAGATTATGTTGATTTGAGAAGGTCAATGACCGAAGCTTACCAAGGAGTGGGAGATGTCTGGACAAGAGAAAATATTGTCGATCTCATCGATTTATTTCCAGAGGGGCAGTTATGTGTAGAAATTGATGGCCATGTGGTCGCTTGTGCACTTTCTATTATTTTAAACTCGAAGAAAAGTAATATATACGACAGCTATTACGAAATTATTGACGACGGAAAATTTTCCAAACATACCAGCGATGGAGATACCCTCTACGGGATAGAAGTGTTCGTACATCCAGATCATCGGGCTTTAAGGTTAGGAAGACGTCTATATGATGCACGAAAAGAACTCTGTGAGCAGATGAACTTGAAATCTATTATAGCTGGAGGTAGGATTCCCAATTATCACAACTATTCGGATAAAATGAGTCCAAGGACATACATTGAAAAAGTAAAGAGAAAAGAGATTTTTGATCCGACCTTAACTTTTCAATTGTCCAACGACTTTCATGTTAAAAAAATATTGAAGCATTATCTTCCAGAAGATTCCGAATCCATGGAGTTTGCCACCTTACTAGAATGGAATAATATTTATTATGAGTCGGAATCACGCTCTATATCAACAACCAAACAAACAATCCGTTTAGGTTTGGTACAATGGCAAATGCGTTTATTTGACAATATTGATGCGTTTTATGATCAGATTGAGTTCTTTGTCGATACGGTAAGTGATTATGGAACAGATTTTATTATGTTTCCCGAATTTTTCAATTCGCCATTAATGAGTCCTTATAATGAATTACCAGAACGGTTGGCGATGGAAAAATTAGCGGAGAAGACTTCTGAGATTATTGATAAAATCCAACAATTTGCAGTTTCCTATAATGTCAATATCATCGCTGGATCGATGCCTATTATGGAAAATAAAAAGTTGTATAACATTTCTTATCTCTGTCACCGGAACGGTAAACTGGATTCTTTTAAAAAGATACACATAACTCCAAATGAAAGTAAATACTATGGAATGACAGGAGGTAATGAAGTAAAAGTATTTGATACCGATTGTGGAAAAGTAGGTTTATTGATTTGTTATGATGTCGAATTTCCTGAACTCAGCCGCATCCTCGCAGATCAAGGCATGCAGATCTTATTTGTCCCATTTATGACCGACACACAAAATGGTTATATTCGTGTCAGGTCTTGCGCTCAGGCTCGTGCTATTGAAAATGAATGTTATGTTGCGATAGCGGGATCTGTGGGCAATCTACCCCGTGTTAATAATATGGATATTCAATATTCACAATCAGCGGTATTTACTCCATCAGATTTTGCATTTCCAAATAATGCGATTAAGGCAGAAGCAACTCCAAATACCGAAATGGTATTGATTGCTGATGTGGATCTATATGCACTTCGCGACCTTCACGAATATGGCACAGTCAAAATTATGAAAGATCGTCGAAAAGACCTATATGAAGTCAAGCTGTTGAAATAATAAAACACAAAAAAGGGATTTAATTACTTAAATCCCTTTTTTTGATATACAACGGTCAATGTTATTTTTGCAATTTAACATTAACGGCATTCATACCCTTTAATCCTTTTTCTGTTTCAAAAGTAACTTTATCATTCTCTTTAACAGCGTCAATTAGACCATTAACGTGGAAAAATATTTTATCCTGAGTTTTGAGATCACGGATGAAACCAAAACCTTTATCAGTATTGTAAAAATTCACAATACCTGATTTGATTAAATCTTCTGGATTTGCTTCATATTTAGCAGTTGATATCGCGATATCTTCTACATTAATTTTTGTTTTTTTCGTTGGATCAGGAGGTGTTGAAGTTATATTTCCATATTCATCGACATAAACAAACATTTCTTCTAGACTTTTACCTTTATCGGTATTGTTCTTTCTTTCTTCTTTCTTTTGTTCCTTATCTTGTTTCTTTTTTAACTTCTTTTTCTCTTTTTCTTTTTTGCTAAAACTTTCTGAACTACTCATTTATTTATTTAAAATTAATATTAAACCATATTAAACTACTCAATTTTTAGCAGTTTAATTAAACAAAAATCATCGCATTAAATAAATTCAAAGGTGAAAGCCATATCTCGAATTAAGAAAAATTGATATGTTTTAAAACGTAAGGACTCTGCTTAATGACACAAATATACTAAAAATTAGTGAATATTATATTTTATTCATAAAAAATCCGACAAAATAACAATTTAATTTAAGCTTGGTGATTGTGGAAAATTTGCTACATGAGCATACTTAGCTCCCAGACTGATAACAGCCTCTTTCCAAAGTAGTTCCGTGTCCTTTTCAAACACTAAAGCTGTTGGAAATTTATTTTGAACAGCCCAACTGTTTACGTTGATTTCTGCGTCTAATTGTGCTGGCTGCCAGCCAGAATAGCCTAAGAAAAATTTCACTTCATCCTCTTTGATTTTTCCTTCATTGATCAATGGAAATAGTAATTCTGGGTCTCCTCCAAAATAGATATTTTCACGGATTTCATCACCACTTAATAGCAGATCAAACCGCGAGTGGATGAAAAATAATTCATTTTGTGCCACAGGTCCACCAATATGAAGCGGAAATGTGCATGTTGCCATTTCTTTAACAAGGTCTCCAACACAGCCTACCACTTTTTTATTGAGAATAAACCCTAGGGTTCCTTCATGATCATGATTGCACAACAAAATGACCGATCGCTCGAAGTCGGTGTCGAGCATAAAGGGTTCAGATATTATTAAACAGCCTGTTTGTGGATCAAGTTCGTTAAACATTTTCGTTATAAATTAGACTTATAGTACAATAAAATTAATGCCAAAGTCATTTTGCTGATTAATTTATACTAGATTAGTCGATAAAAATAAGTGAATTTAGTATGTTTGTGACATACATAAATTTAAAGTCATGGCAATCGAACACAAAGATATTGCCGCTATCCGACAAGATTATGCATTGGGTAATCTAAGTGAAAGCGACGTTAGCAACGATCCTTTAGTGCAATTTGAAAAATGGTTTAACGAAGCTATTCATAGTGAGGTGCTTGAAGCCAACGCAATGGTTTTATCCACAGTGGGAGAGTTTGCTTTACCTTCATCACGGATTGTATTATTAAAAGATCTGAAAAATAATGGATTTAGTTTTTTTACAAACTTCAATAGTCGCAAAGGTATAGAAATGTTTGGCAACCCACATGTGGCAGCATTATTTTTCTGGCCAGAACTGCAGCGTCAGGTGCGTATTGAAGGATTAATAGAAAAGCTTCCAGCAGAAGATTCGGACGAATATTTTCAATCTAGACCCAAAGGAAGTCGCATTGGTGCTTTAGCATCACCACAGAGTGAAACCATTCCCAATCGTTCTTTTTTAGAGGGAAGAGTAGCAGATCTTGAAAAGCAATTTGAAAACCAAGAATTGGTACCTCGACCAGAGTTTTGGGGCGGTTACTTAATTAAGCCACTATATATCGAATTTTGGCAAGGTCGCTCTAGTCGTCTACACGATAGAATTGCTTTCCAAAAAGTTTCTGATTCTTGGAAAATAATACGCTTAGCACCTTAGTATCATGAATACGCAAGAAATTTCAACTCTAATCGTTTCCAGATTCGGACAACATGCTATTGAAAAGATTGAGGAGACGGGGCTTCAGCCAGCACTGTTTGTTCAAGTCGATCTTTTAGAAGATATCTGCTTTTATTTACGGGACGAAGAAGGATTATATTTTGATTTTTTAAACAATATCTCGGCAGTTGATCTCCATGAAAATGGATTTTTAATCACCTATCACCTAACATCTATTCCTTATTTACATACCTTGGTGTTGAAGGTGTTAATCGAGAATGATCGAGATGAAGCGCATCTGCCAGAGGTTCCATCCGTGTCAGCCGTATGGAAAACAGCAGATTGGCATGAACGCGAAGCATTTGATCTGATGGGCATATTTTTTACCAATCATCCTGATCTCCGGCGTATCTTACTTCCTGACGATTGGGAAGGCTACCCCTTAAGAAAAGATTATCAAGATCCTGAAAGTTATCATGGAATCAAAATTAAATAAATAAGAACTCGATAACAACAAATATGTCGAATACGAAATATACTGCTGCTTTAGAAAAATATGAACAACATCTAGCAAGTATTGGCTCTCAGGAAATGATTATAAATATGGGGCCTCAACATCCTTCCACGCACGGTGTGCTTCGATTGCAGTTGATAACTGATGGTGAAATCGTAAAAGAGGTTATTCCGCATTTGGGTTATTTGCATCGGTGTTTTGATAAACATGCCGAATCCATGAACTATGGAAAGAGTATTCCGTTTACAGATCGGTTAGACTATTTATCGTCGATGAATAATAGCCATGCATTTGTAATGGGAGTAGAAAGAATGTTGGGTATCGCCGATAAAATTCCAAAAAGAGTAGAATATATACGTGTATTGGTCTGCGAACTTAACCGCATCGCCTCACATTTGATCGGAATAGGGACATACGGTATCGATATTGGTGCATTTACACCATTTATGTGGTGTTTTAGAGATCGGGAACATATCATGAATATGCTAGAATGGGTATCCGGTTCACGTATGTTGTACAATTATATTTGGGTGGGAGGTTTATTTTACGATCTACCTGTAGATTTCGAACAGCGATGTGCCGAATTTATCACCTATTTTAAACCAAAATTGGTAGAACTTGATCAATTATTGACCGAAAATCAAATCTTTATATCCAGAACAGCTAACATTGGTATATTGCCAGCCGATGTTGCCATTAATTATGGTGTATCGGGGCCCATGTTAAGAGCGTCAGGAATAAAATGGGATCTCAGGAGAATCGATGCCTATTCTGCCTATCCAGAGATTGATTTTGAAATCCCAATCGGAAAAGGGGAGATGGGATCAGTGGGCGATTGTTGGGACCGTTATAAAATACGTGTTGATGAAGTAAAAGAATCAGTAAAGATCATTGAACAATGTTTGGAAAGACTAGTAAAAGATTTTCCACGCACCGATACGTTTGACCCCAGGGCTTTAGTGCCTAAAAAAGTAAATTTAAAAGCACAAGATTATTATGTACGAGCAGAAAATCCGAAAGGTGAATTAGGGTTTTACTTCGTCACTCAAGAGAAGTCTGATATCCCCAAAAGAGTGAAAGCACGTGGCCCCAGTTTTAATAATCTTTCTGTATTACCTGAATTGGGCAAAGGAACACTGATAGCAGACCTCATCGCCATATTGGGTTCTATGGATATCGTACTGGGCGAGGTGGATCGTTAATTCGGGACTTTGTAATTTTTATGTTATGAACAGGCAGAAAAACGCAAATTCTTTGCTTGGTAAAACCTTTTATCATATATTTGTAGTCTCATAATTTAAGTTTATAATTGGTTAATAAAAGTCCGCTATTGCAAAATAGTGGACTTTTTTATTTTTGATATACACCTATTATTGACATCAAAGTCCAATCAAAATCCCAATATAATTAGTAACTTTACCCCATACAAAATGTTTTTAAAGTGTCCGATAGTTTAGTTATCATACCTACATACAACGAGAAAGAAAATATCGAAAAGATAATTCGTAAAGTATTTTCACTCGCTGTACCATTTCATATTTTAATCGTTGATGACGGTTCGCCAGATGGAACTGCGCAGATCGTGCGATCTTTGCAGGCAGAGTTTGTAGGACGATTATTTATCGAAGAACGCATTGGGAAATTAGGATTGGGTACAGCCTATATCCACGGGTTTAGATGGGCTCTGGAACGCCATTATGAATTTATATTTGAAATGGACGCAGACTTTAGTCATAATCCCGAAGATCTGATACGTTTAAGACAAAGCTGCATAGATGGATCAGATATGAGTATTGGATCGCGTTATATTAAAGGAGTAAATGTTGTCAATTGGCCGATGAATAGGGTGTTGATGTCTTACTTTGCTTCCGTATATGTGCGATTTATTACGGGGATCAATATTCAAGATGCAACAGCTGGTTTTGTCTGTTTTAGGAGGAGAGTTTTGGAGCGGATACCTCTGGATAAAATTAAATTTGTAGGTTATGCGTTTCAAATTGAAATGAAATTTACAGCAATCCAATATGGCTTCAAGGTTGTAGAAGTTCCTATAATCTTTACAGATCGTACCGAAGGAACATCAAAAATGAGTACAAGTATTTTTAAAGAAGCTTTTTTTGGCGTTATCCAACTGAAAATTTCAAGTTGGACGCGAAAATATAATTAAATCTAAGAAAGGGAAGCGTAAATGAATGAGCACTTAGATCCGAATGCGGAGAATTTAAATCATACGGATCGGGATATCGAACGTGTATTGCGTCCGCAAGTATTTGAAGATTTCACTGGGCAGGAGAAAATTTTAGAGAATCTTAATATTTTCGTTAAGGCCGCTAAATTGAGAGGCGAGTCCTTGGACCATGTTTTACTTCATGGCCCTCCAGGTCTAGGTAAAACGACGCTCTCCAATATCATAGCCAATGAGATGGGAGTAGGCATCAAGATCACCTCAGGGCCTGTGCTGGACAAACCAGGAGATTTGGCCGGTCTATTGACCAATCTTGAAGAAGGTGACGTGCTATTTATTGATGAGATCCATCGTTTAAGTCCAATTGTGGAAGAATACCTGTATTCGGCTATGGAAGACTTTAAGATCGATATCATGCTAGAAACTGGACCTAATGCGCGTTCAGTACAAATATCACTAAATCCATTCACATTAATTGGAGCAACGACACGGTCAGGACTATTAACATCTCCTTTACGAGCGCGTTTTGGGATCAATGCACGCCTACAATATTATGATGTCAAACTATTGACCACTATTGTATTGAGGTCTGCAGATATACTTAAAACACCAATCAGCGATGAGGGTGCTTATGAAATAGCACGTAGAAGTAGGGGAACACCACGTATCGCCAATGCCCTTTTAAGAAGAACACGAGATTTTGCCCAGATCAAAGGGACAGGCTCTATTGAACGGGAAATTGCCAAATATGCGTTGAATGCATTAAATGTGGATGAAAATGGCTTAGATGAAATGGATAATCGCATTTTAAGTACCATTATCGACAAATTTAAAGGTGGACCTGTCGGTTTAAAAACAATTGCCACCGCAGTCGGTGAAGACGAGGGAACTATTGAAGAGGTATATGAACCTTTCTTGATTCAAGAGGGTTATCTCATGCGTACATCAAGAGGGCGTGAATGTACAGAAGCCGCTTTTAGACATCTCGGTAGAGCATATGCCCATAAGGGAAATACGCTTTTTTAAAATCTCTCTTTTGTCATGATATAGGTTGGATATGATCAAGCAATATCGTGATCGAAATGTGCATATCAGCACTATTTTTTATGCTTTTTTAAAATCTTTAAACTCCGGCTTTTAATAGCTGGAGTAGGATTTATGCGAAGTAAGTATTCGACTTGTGTGTACAGCTCCTCTTTTATCCAAGGATATCTGACGCGCAGTTGATCTAAAATATCTATGCAATTTGCAAGTACAGCAATAGGGCAAGAAGGGTCAATTAACCAGCTGAAAGACACATGGATTATAATGTCATATTCCACATCATCCAATTGGATAGCTGTCGCTTTAGGGGAAGTGAGGTACATGAGAACTTTAGTATAGCTTCTAGCACAACTCCAGTTATTCAGGGTACTTAAGTTTTGGATAAGCAGGGTAGAGATGTTTTTGTCTAACAGCTTTTTGTCTTTCAGTACAATCGTTTCAAATATCCAAGCACTCCGAAAAGCAAGTTGCTTATCTTCCTGATACATCGATAGCTCCAATAAGTCGATCAAAGAAAGTCCTTGTAATATATTCAAAGAAAAATCCGCTACCTGATACTGCGTATAGATAGCGGAAAAAATTTCTAATTTTTGTTTTGTTATCATTGATTATCTACTCAATGGTATTTCTCTATTTATTTCCATCATATTGACCTCTTTGATTTTTGAATCACCGATCAGGTACTCGGAAAAGTAATCGCCCATTTTCCAGAAGAAATATTCCGTCATATCACCAAATCCGTGACGTTGACCAGGCAATAATAAGAAGTCGAATCGCTTATTGGCTTTGATCAATGCGTTGACCATTCGAATTGAATTGGCGGGGTGAACGTTATTGTCAATATCGCCAGTTGCGATTAATAACTTACCTTTCAAATTTTTTGCTAAATCAGTATTTTTATCGATCTGATAAGTAAAAGTCGTATCCCCTTTGGTACTAACTTTTTCTGTAACCCCATGATGTCTTTCGCTCCACCATCTGTTATAAATGTTATTTTCATGGTTTCCAGCACCAGAAACGGCTACTTTAAAAAAGTCAGGATATACCAGCATGGCTGCTGTGGACATAAAACCCCCACCAGAGTGTCCCGTGATACCGACACGGTTGATGTCGATAAATTTGTAACGATCGGCCAATTGTTCGGCTGCAGCCTTTTTATCCTCCAGTCCATAATCTCTTAAGTTTCCATAACCAAACGTATGGTACCATTTTGATCTTGCTGGATGTCCACCACGGTTACCCACAGTGATGACAATCATACCAAATTGAGCTAATCGGTCGATCCTGTCCATACTTCTGCCAAATGATTGATTGACAGCCTCCGTTTGTGGCCCTGGATAGATGTATTCTACGATTGGATACGTTTTTGTGCTATCAAAATCAAATGGTTTATACATCACGCCATATAGGTCTGTGATACCATCGCCAGCTTTAACTTTAAAAGGTTGTGGAAATTTATATCCAGCAGCAAATAGTAAGGAGAGATCGGCCTTCTCTAAGGTCATTATTTTTTTTCCATTGGTTTGATACAATGCGATTTCAGGAATGCTATTTACCCTAGAAAAATTATTCACAAAATAACGAGAACTTTCACTGACATCAACTTGGTGATCAAAGTTACCTGGATTTAATAATTTCAGATTTGCTCCATTAAACCCTACACTATAATGATGCAAATAATAGGGGTCTTCATTTTGCTCTTTACCATTTGCCGTAAAGTACAAGGTCCTTGCCGCCATATCAGATCCCGTAATCTCTTCACAATTGAAAGAACCACTGGTCACTTGTTGTTTCAGGTTGCCTTGGCTATCGTATAGATAAAAATGACCCCATCCATCGCGTTGTGACCAGTGGATAAACTCTGTACCATTATTGATCAATAATGGTTTTTTGATATCTTGATAAACGTTGGATCTTTCCTCTACCAATACTTGAGTTGAATCATCTATATTTACTTTAACCAAGTCGATACGTTTTAAGTCGCGACTAGATCGAGCAAGATAAAAAGCATCATTTGTTCCTAACCAGTAGTTGATAACGTAATCACCTTTATAGCTATTTTTGTCAACATTTTTTGACCAATTACTTAAAGTCTGATTTTTAAAAGCTCCAATTTTTATTTGTTTGTACGATTTATCAGAAGCGTTAAAAACAAATAACTGCGTCTCCGTAGAATCCGTCTCACCGGGCATCTGATATTTATAAGTCTCCAAAGTCGGACGTTTACTGCCTACATTATTGATAACCCATAGGGGATTTAGGCTTCTATTGTCTTTACGCGTAATCACGAAGTGTTTTCCATCAGGAGACCAGTTCATCCATACACGTTTACGTTTAACAATATCGTCGTCCTTTTTATCATCACCTGTTGTGGTGCTGTATTCGTCACCAGCCCAAGCATAATATTGAACCCCATCCTTCGTGATTTGATGTTCTATGATCGTACTGTCTTTTTCATTTTTAACAGCTTTTTCATAATTGGCGCGATCCATCCAGAATAGGTTGAAATCCTTTGCAAAATAAATCGTATTGGTGTCAGGAGAGAAGGTAGCCCAAGATAATGCTTGTTTCTCTTTTGTTTTATCACTTAGCTCCCTAACTTTTTGTGTAGCCAGATCGTATTCCAAGAAGAAGATTTTCTTTTTTAACGTATCCGTCTTTACTTTCAACTTTTCAATCTCTTCTTTAGATTTCACGGTATCTTTGGTACTTGCAACTTCAAATCTAATTTTCTTTTCATCTTTTGTAAACTTTAGATTTTGAAGAGTAAGATGCTGTGCGTCAAATGGGTTTTTTACGATTTTGGTAATTTGGGCAGCTAGCTTTTCATTATCAAAAAGGACTTCCTTTTTATTGGTAGCAGGATCTACTAAATACCAGTTTTTACCCTGAGGAGTAGTAAAATCATACCAAAATCGATCGGTAAAATTAATCCAATTGGGTTTAATTGTTGTCGAGAAGATCATTTTCTTAAGCTTCTCAGGCGAAAATTTAGCCGCCAATTGATAATTTGCTTTAGGAGGAGGGGTTGATTCTTGTGCTGTTGCATAAAAAGATAGCAGCAACAGGCTTAAGAATAAGTAAATTTTATTCATTCTTTAGTTTTATATGTATAATAAACTCAAAAGTATTAAGTAATCGCATAAGAAAGAAGTAAGTCTTGTAAAATTTTAGTTAATGACCCTTAAGAAAAGAATTTTTCATTAAAATTTACTAAAAATAGCTCTTCTGTGGCCCGTGTTATGCCCGTATAAAGCCATCTTAAAAATTCTGTTGTCAACATTTCATCCGTCAAATAGCCTTGATCTACAAAAACAGCAGGCCATTGGCCACCTTGTGCTTTGTGACAGGTAATAGCAAAGGCAAATTTAATTTGCAACGCATTATAGTATGGATCCTTCTTGATGGCTTCTAGGCGATCTTGCTTCAGAAATATATCTTCATAATCGAGAGCTACCGCCTCATACAGCTTTTTTTGATCTTCATATGGAAGATTAGGACTATCGGTATATAAACTATCCAAGATAACACGACAAGTGATAGGCTCTTGATGTTGGGTATCCATAAATTCAATGGTGATATCCGCAAACCGAAAACCATGCTGTTCGTGGACATTGCTCACCTTTCTTATTTTAGCCATATCACCATTTGCAATAAAACCATTCTCGACACCATTATCTTGTAGCCAGAAATAATTGTTGCGGACCACCATAATATGATCACCTCCCGTGATCTCTTCATCGCGAAATAAAATTTGATTGCGGATATGTTGATTATACAAATTGGCTGACTTATTGGAACGGCAGATTATCATCGTATTTTCAATCCCAAACTTATCATAAGCGTAATTAATACCTTCAATTAAACGTTCGCCTGTCATGCGATAAATATCTTTAAATCCATTTGTTATAAACTTTGGAAAAGGGTAGGTACCCTCCAATTCTTCCAAGTTTATTTCTTGCCTGATCTTTGTCGCATTGAATAAAATACCCGAATCCTTTTGTTGTCGGACGACGTCGGTCAACTCGAACGTGTAAGGATGAAAATAGAATTCATTTTCGAGGTAAGCTGGATTGAGAGCGGGACTTTCCCATAGTCCTACTGGTGGTAGCTGAGCCGTATCGCCCACAAACATAATTGAACAATGCTTACCGCTACGTACGTATCTAACCAGGTCGTCGAGTAAACTTTTTGAAAACATATTAACGCTTTCATTTGAGATCATTGACGATTCATCAATAATAAACAACGTGTCTTCGTGCAAGTTTTCAGCTAATGTAAAATCAAGTTGAAAAGAAATCGCATTTTTCTTACGGTATATTTTTTTATGGATAGTAAGGGCAGGTCTACCGGAATAGAAACTCATTACTTTGGCGGCACGTCCTGTAGGAGCTAGTAAAACTGCCTTTTTCTTAATGTAAGGCAATGTTTTGACCAAAGAGGAGATGATGGTGGTCTTACCTGTACCCGCATAGCCTTTTAAGACAAAACAATCTTGCGTGTGAAAGGAACTCAAAAATTGAGCTAACAATTCAAACACAGAATTTTGCTGTGGAGTTGCTGTCCAAGGAAAGCGTTGGATTAATAAATCTTTAATAAGCACCATCAAAGTTATCTAAAAGGTTTGTCTTATCGTTTAGAAAAGTTAATTTTGTTAGGTTGTACAATTTAAAAATTGAATTTGGAAAGCATACATATGAATTATATCTCTGAGGACTTCAATATCCATTTTTTGCCAGAATATACCTTATCGGCAAAAGCAGGTTTTAGCAAAGACGTTATTACAGTAACCGATAAGGAGTTAAACCTGAATCTCTTACTGGAATATGATGCTGAAAATCCAAAATTGGAAGCCACTCAAATTTTGAGCTTACCCTTTCGATTTGTCAAAGTGGTAATACCGCACCAAAGTTTAACCTTTATTCCAAAAGAAGTTTTTCAAGAGGATCGCTTAAGTGACTATGCACCCTATCTCGTAGAGCATGTACCCAACCATATACACACCTATGAGATGAAAAATCTAGGTATTGTAGCAGTATTTGAATACGACTTGATTTTATACAACAGATGGAAAGCTTTATTTCCAGATGCTCAAATCTTTCCTGAATTTTGTATTATACTTGATCAGGCCCAAGATCTGGTACCCATTAGAGGATCGGTCCTTGGTGTGCATTTTGTATCTGACCATTTGGTAGACCTGTATGTATTTCAAAACGGACAATTCATCTTATACAATTCTTTTGACGTTTATTTTGCTGAAGACCTAAATTACTATATTCTAAATATTTTACAACAGTTTTCTTTGTCTGAAAAAGTATCTAAAGTATTGATATCTGGAGATATACCAAACGACAGTTATATGAAATGTTTAGAAAGATATTCTTATAATGTAGCCTACTTATCATCAAAAAGTAAGGTTCATATTAATCATGAGAGCGACGACATTAATTTAAAAAATTATAACACATTATTTGACGCGATACTATGCGAATAATAGGAGGACAATATGGTGGTATACGTCTTAATCCACCCACAAACTTACCCGTAAGACCAACGACGGATATCGCAAAGGAAGCACTGTTTAATATCTTACAAAACCGTCTAGATTTTGACGAGTTAACTTGTCTTGATTTATTTGCTGGTACCGGTAATATTAGTTTTGAACTCGCGTCTCGGTATGCACATGCTGTAGAATCAATCGATTTACACTTCAAATGTGTACAATACATTGCCGAAACGGCAAAAAAGATGAATATTTCAAGTATAAAAGCTAAAAAAGCTGATGTCTTTAAGTATATCCAAACCGCAAAGCACAAGTTTGACTTTATTTTTGCAGATCCTCCATACGATATTCCAAAATTACCTCAGCTAGCACATCTGATATTGGAAAATGAGCTTCTCAATAAGGGTGGTTTATTAATTATTGAACATCCATCAACTAGAGAAATGGATCCACATCCAAATTTTGTCGAAAAAAGAAAGTATGGATATTCATCATTCTCATTTTATACGTGTTAAGTTATGAAAATTGCTGTTTTTCCGGGATCATTTGATCCATTTACATTAGCACATCAAGACCTTGTGGAACGCGCTGTACCTCTCTTCGATAAAATTTATATTGCAATTGGTGTCAATAGTGCTAAACAGGGATTGTTGACTGCAGCAGATAAGCTGGCAACCATACAAGCAGTTTTTAAAGATAGGTCAACCATTGAAGTTGTTTCTTTTGAAGGGTTGACCATCAATTTCTGCCATAGAGTTGGAGCCAACTTTTTACTGAGAGGACTGCGAAATACTGCAGATTTTGAATTTGAAAACAGTATCGCACAAAACAACTTAATATTAGCTCCACACATCGAAACATACTTTTTAATGAGCAGGAGTGGACTCGCTCATATCTCTTCCACGATCGTTCGAGATGTCTGGAAAAATAAGGGTTCAATTGTCAATATGGTGCCTGCCGTCATCAATGATTTTTTAAGAAATAAAGATTCACTGTAATCAATCTTATATCAAAATACTGAAAAAGGGTATCCAAATTTTGGATACCCTTTTTTATCTTAAAACAAAAATAATCATACACCAAATTATATTTTGTCATTGTATATAGTTTTTTGTTTTACAGCACTTTACGAGCTTTACCTATGGTTTAAATGTAGGCTTGGTCTCTAGATGGTCTACAAGCGCCCCAAAAGTGCCAAATAATATTTTGTTTCAAGCTTTATTGAATTCTAATCAATTGACAATAAGATAAATGTCGTGTTATCATTAAGTTAAGAATCATATCTCTCAAAGGCATTCAGGAAAGAGCTGCGCATGCCATTGAAGTGTTGAAGTACTTCTGTAATGAAGGCATCGTCAAGCAATTCGAAGACACCATTAACTCCCCCTACAATATCTGTTTCTGCAATCTTATAAGATTGTTCTAAGGTTCCCTGCTCAAATTTGATGATGAACTTTTGGTTCATACCAAATATAGATATCTTACAATCTGGATGTGGTAATTCTGCTAATATTCTCATGTTACTAATTTTTACAAAGTAAATAAAAAAACGGCTAATCCTATTGAAGGATTAACCGTTATATGGAAAAATAAAACGTAAAATTAGACAATCCCTTGTTCAGTCATTGCTCTAGCTACTTTCAAAAAGCCACCAATATTGGCTCCTTTTAGGTAGTTGATATAATCTTTATCATGTCCATATTTGACGCAAGTCTTATGAATATTGACCATAATATCTTTTAATTTGCAATCAACTTCTTCTTTCGTCCATTGTTGACGAATTGAGTTTTGCGACATCTCTAAACCAGAAACAGCTACACCACCTGCATTTGCAGCCTTTCCTGGTGCAAAACTAATTTTGGAGTCATGGAAAATTTTAATGGCCTCAGCTGTAGAAGGCATATTTGCACCTTCAGCAATACATTGACAGCCATTGGCAACTAAGGTAAGTGCATCTTCTTTTGTCAATTCATTTTGAGTAGCACATGGGAGCGCGATATCGCATTTAAATTCCCATGGTTTTTTATCCGTAAAATATTTTGCGTTCGGATATTTGATGATGTATTGATCCAAATCACGTCCGATAGTTCCGATATAAGCCAATTTTTCAGAAGTTATTCCATCTTCATCATAAAGCGTACCCTGACTATTGGATAAGGTAATTACTTTTGCACCTAGGTGTATCGATTTTTCAGCAGCATAATACGCTACATTACCCGCTCCAGATATTGCCACTACTTTATCTTTTAAATCTTGATTGTTGAAGTCATAGATACATTCAACAAAGTAAAGCAAGCCGTAACCCGTGGCCTCCGGTCTCGTATAGGAGCCACCCCACGCACTGCCTTTACCGGTTAACACACCCGTAAATGCATTTTGCAATCTTTTGTACTGTCCAAATAAATAACCAATTTCACGTGTACCAACACCGATATCACCAGCAGGCACATCTGTATCTGGACCAATATGTCTGAACAGCTCAGTCATAAAGCTCTGGCAGAAACGCATAATTTCAGCATCCGATTTTCCTTTAGGATTAAAATCAGCGCCACCTTTACCGCCACCTATAGGTAAGCCCGTCAAGCTATTTTTAAACACTTGTTCGAAAGCCAAAAATTTCAAGATACTCAGGTTTACCGATGGCGCAAATCGTAATCCACCTTTATATGGACCGATAGCACTGCTCATCTGAACACGGTAACCTCTATTGATCTCAACTTCGTTTTTATCGTTTAACCAAGCCACACGAAATGATATAACACGCTCTGGCTCAACTAATCTTTCTAAAATCTTCAGTTTAAGTAATTCTGGATGACTTTCAGAAATAAATGGAATTAAATCCTCTGTAACTTCTTGTACAGCTTGTAGAAATTCTGGTTCATTTGGATTGCGTTTCTCAACGTAATTGATGAATTCGTTAAAAGTATTTGACATGTATTATAGTAAATTTTTCCCTTTTGAATTGCTAATATATAAAAATTAAACATATTTCATTACATTTTTTTTATAAAACATAACCGTTACATGTGAAAATTAAAAAGGAGCCATTAATTTTGCGTTCTTAATTAATTTATTATTTTTGTACTATATTTAAATCCAGTACTTGAAGATATTTGTCTATATATTAAGCTTATATTTCATCGCATTGACGATGGTACCTTGTGCAGATCATGTACAAGAATCTTCTTTCGTACACACGACACAGTCCAAAGATATCCATCATAGTGAAGAAGAACATGTGGATTATTGTTCCCCATTCTGCATATGCGCATGCTGCTCTACAGTTTTAAACATAGCAGACAATACTATCTTTTCCTTTGTCACCGTATTATTGCAGTCAAAAGATGAAATTGCGTACGAAAGCATTTTTTATTCTTTTGATTACTCCAGCATCTGGCATCCGCCTCAACTCGGTTAACACTAGTTTTCTTAAAGTCTTAACAGACTAAATTTCATTCACTCATATTTTCAATGAGTATTTTTGTATCGCTATTTTTAAGTAGAATATTATGTTGAACGCAATCATCAAGTTCAGTATCCGTAATAAAATTATTATCGGACTCTTTACTTTGATATGGATCATCTGGGGGATATGGAGTGCCTTTCATATTCCTATAGATGCCAATCCAGATATAACGAATAATCAAGTACAGATCATAACCAGCTCACCTGCCTTAGCCACCCAAGAGGTGGAGCAGTTTGTCACTTATCCGATCGAACAAAAACTAACAAACTTGCCTGATCTCGTGGAACTACGTTCCATATCACGATTTGGGTTATCTGTCGTCACCGCAGTTTTTGACGACAATGTCAATATTTATTTCGCTCGCCAATTGATCAGTGAAAAACTGCAAGAAGCAAAGGAAAATATTCCAGAAGGTCTCGGAAGTCCAGAGTTAGCACCTATTAGTACCGGATTAGGCGAAATCTATCAATACGTCATCCATCCGGCAAAAGGAGCAGAGTCCAAATACTCCGCAGCAGATTTACGGACGATACAAGACTGGATCATCGCCAGGCAGCTCTATGGAACCCCTGGGGTAGCCGAAGTAAATAGTTTCGGAGGAAAGCTCAAACAATACGAAGTCGCTGTCAATCCATACAAACTAAAAGCAACAGGAGTCGGGATCAATGAGATCTTTTCCGCATTAGAACAGAATAATCAAAATACCGGAGGAGCCTATATTGACAAAAAGCCAAGCGCATACTTTATCCGCGGCATCGGACTTTTGACATCCATGGAAGATATTGGCAATGTTGCTATAAAAAATAAAAATGGTTTCCCCATCTATATTAGAGATGTAGCAGAAGTACGTGAGGGCTCGGCCGTGCGCTACGGTGCACTTACTTACAATGGTGAAAAAGAAGCTGTAGGCGGTATCGTTATGATGCTCAAAGGCGAGAATTCAGCCGAAGTGGTAGCTGCTGTCAAGGAAAAGCTAGAGCGAATCAAGCAATCACTACCAAAAGATATCGTAGTAGAAGCTTTTTCTGACCGTACAGATTTAGTCAATCGTGCCATCGGTACAGTCGAGAAAAATTTGATTGAAGGTGCACTGATTGTTATTTTTGTTTTAGTCATCTTTTTAGGTAATCTACGAGCAGGACTGATTGTTGCCTCTGCTATACCATTGTCCATGCTCTTCGCACTAGGTATGATGCGTTTATTTGGAGTAAGCGCCAATTTAATGAGTCTAGGAGCCATAGATTTTGGACTTATCGTCGATGGAGCATTGATTGTTGTGGAAGCCACTATGCATCATTTAGGATTGAGAAAGACAAAACATGTACTGAGCCAAGTGGAGATGGATGAAGAAGTATATCAGTCATCTTCAAAAATTAGAAATAGTGCGGCTTTTGGTGAAATCATTATCCTGATTGTTTACATTCCCATATTAACACTTGTAGGTGTAGAGGGTAAAATGTTTGGACCGATGGCACAGACAGTGAGTTTTGCCATTATAGGAGCCTTAGTCTTGTCATTGACCTATATCCCAATGATGAGTGCATTATTTTTATCTAAAAAACCTCAGCACCAGATTACGTTCGCCGACAAAATGATGGCTAAACTGCAATTATGGTATACACCACTGGTGCAAAAAGCCGTCAGTATTAGAAAAACATTATTAATATTGACCTTGGCACTACTGGCTTTCTCAGGATTTCTATTCAGCAAGATGGGCAGTGAATTTATCCCTCAACTTCAGGAAGGAGATTACGCATTTCACTGTATCTTACCACAGGGATCCTCGCTTTCTCAAAGCATAGAAACTTCCATGCAGGCCGCTAAGATCATTAAAAAATTTCCAGAAGTCAAAATTGTGGTCGGTAAGACCGGTAGTGCCGAGATCCCGACAGATCCAATGCCTCCAGAGGCGACCGACATGATCATTACATTAAAACCCATGTCCGAGTGGAAATCAGGAGATACTTATACCGGGTTAGCAGACCGGATGTTGGATTCACTTTCAGTGATTCCAGGTGTATTCTTTGAAGCTTCTCAACCCATTCAAATGCGTTTTAATGAATTGATGACTGGAGTCCGACAAGATGTGGCGATTAAAATATTCGGAGAAAATATTGATAGTTTAGCAACTATCGCAAGTCGCGTAGGACAAGTAGTGCAAAGTGTCAATGGCGCTTCGGCTCCGCAGATCGAACGCACGACAGGGCTCCCGCAGATATCCATCATCTACAATCGGACACAGCTTGCCTTACATCATGTCACGGTCAATGAATTAAACAAAGTGATCGCCATGTCTTTTGCAGGGACAAGTACAGGATCAATATATGAAAACGAGCGCAAGTTTGATCTAGTTGTTCGCTTAGATAGCTCCTTTAAGACATCTATGGCAGATGTAGAAAATTTACCAATTTTGACAGGAGACGGTGATCAGGTTCCATTAAGTCAGCTTGCAACCATTACCATGAAGGATGGCCCTGCGCAGATCAGTAGGGAATCTGGAAAAAGACTAGTTGTCATCGGGTTTAATATAAAAGATCGTGATGTAACCTCCGTGGTCAATGAGATCCAAGAAAAGCTAACCAGCATGGATGTCATGCCCGCAGGGTATTATTATACCTTCGGAGGAACGTTTGAAAACCTCAATGCCGCCACAAAAAGATTGGCACTAGCCGTTCCAGGAGCTTTGTTACTTATTTTCATATTGCTTTATCTTACATTTCGGTCGCTCAAAGAGTCTTTATTAATTTTTACAGCAATACCAATGAGTGCCATTGGTGGCATCTTTGCACTTCTGATTCGAGATATGCCCTTTAGTATTTCTGCAGGTGTTGGGTTTATTGCCCTATTTGGAGTAGCAGTATTAAATGGCATTGTATTGATTTCTACATTCAATCAATTGGAAAAAGAAGGAATGACCGATGTATTTCAACGCGTGTGGGAAGGAACCAAAATTCGACTAAGACCTGTATTGATGACAGCTACGGTTGCATCTTTAGGTTTTTTGCCAATGGCTTTAAGTACTGGAGCCGGTGCCGAAGTACAGAAGCCACTTGCAACAGTCGTGATAGGCGGATTACTATCTGCAACATTTTTAACATTATTTATATTACCATGTCTATATGTGTTATTTTTTAATAGTAAAAAAATGAAAATCGGAAAATCAACCATCATCACGTCATTGGTCATACTATTCCTATCGTTTCCAAACATAATCTTTGCACAGAGCAATATAAAGCGGATACAATTAGAGGAAGCAATCACACAAGCCCTAAATGCCAACCTCAATTTTAAAAATACAGCACTGGAGCTTGAAAAATCACAGCTTGATCAACAAAGATCTTTTGATGGGAAAACAGGCATATTTATTGAAAATGAAGATTTTTCACCACTAGAGCCAAATGGACTATGGAAAGTTGGACTTAGTCAGGATTTTGCTTGGCCAGGTTTCTACAAGGCAAGAAAAGAGCTTCTAAGGAAAACCAGTCAAATGGTATCAGAACAGCGTGAAGATGCTCGAAAGCAATTGATCCGCGATGTATCTCTAAATTACTATCAGTTGGTCTATCTAGAAGCGCGGCAATTATTCTTTTCGCAACTCGATAGCACCCATCAAAAATTATATGAATCAGCAAAGCTACGTGTAAAAACAGGGGAGGCGGCAGGATTGGAGCAAATGGCAGCCGAAACGAAATGGCAGGAAAATAAGACCACTATGTTGCAAAATGAGCAAGATTTGGCTATTGCAGCGCAAAATTTTAGCGTTTTATTAAATGACAATTCCGTTATTCTACCTGTAAAAGAGTCTTTGCAAAAAATTAAAACTTCTCAACATCCGGATTCAATAGGAGAGCATCCCTTAATTAAAATACAGCAAAAATCAATAGAAATAGCTGAAGCCAACACAAAAATGGAAGCGCAGTCAAAATTGCCGGATTTTTCTGGAAGAGCATTCTCCCAGAGACTCTGGGGGCAGCGTAATCCTGTGACGGGAATTTCACTAACGATGAATGTACCTATGTTTTCAAATCAATATTATCAAAACAAAATCAAAGTAGCCGAGCTGGAAACGGCAATAGAGAAACAAGAGCTGGAACAGTTAAAGATGAATCTTACAGCGCAAAAGAGCAATGCAAAAAAAGAAATCACCAAAAATGAAAAACAACTGCAGTTTTATGAACAATCCGGATTGAAACAATCCGAAGCCATCATGAAAGCCGCCAATTTAGCCTATCAGAGCGGCGAAATCAGTTATGCAGATCTTATTCAATTCTTTTCACAGTCCATTGATATCAAGATAAATTACCTAACAGCTTTGAATGCGTATAATCAAAGTGTGATTCAGTATCAATATTACCATTCAAATTAATAATTATGAAACTACATTTTTTAATTCGATATAGTCTATTTTTTGCGGGCAGCATTCTTGTAGCTTCTTGTCAAACAAATTCTTCAGAACACAAAGAAGTAACAGAAGAACATCAAGGGCATGATCACGAAGAAGAAGAGGCGCTAATGCTGACAGCAGCGCAGGAAAAGCAGGTCGGAATCAGCTACACCACCTTATCCTACCAAATACTAAGCAATGGTCTTGTATTAAACGGCGTACTTGATGTCCCTAACGATAAAAAAGCATATGTGACATCCGTGTACGGTGGAGTGTTGGAAGAACTTTACGCGCGACCAGGAGATTTTGTTAAAAAAGGACAGGTACTAGGTAAGGTACTCAATCCCGATTTGATTAAAATGCAAGAACAGCTGCAATTGATTAACAATCAGATCTCGTTGACACAACTAGAACTCATTCGTCAACAGGAATTGGTAGAAGGCAATGCTGCACCTCTAAAAAAACTCCAACAAGTCGAGGTGGAGCTTGCCAATTTAAAAGCGCAGAAAAACAGCTTATCCAGACAATTGTCAGCCGGAGGAGGTTCTTTACAAATTTCATCCCAGATTACCATCAAAGCACCAATTTCAGGAGTGGTTGCGTCCATACAAGGATTGATCGGAACCCGCATAGAAGCTTCATCGCCAATTCTAGAAATTGTCAACAATGAAGCTTTGCATGTCGACATGTACGTCTATGAAAAGGATTTTTCAAAAGTCAAAAAGGGACAAAAAATTCTATTTTCACCTGTTAATAATGCCCATGTTTCTTATGAAGCACAGATCGATCAATTGGGACAGGCATTTGAAAAAGAAACAAATGCGATCGCCGTTCACGCGCAGGTCTTGGGTAACAAAGAAGGCCTTATCAATGGCATGCAAGTACAGGGAACAGTAGTCATCGGCGACGACAAGTCTCTAGCCGTACCCACAGATTGCATCGTTAGCACAGAAGGCAAAGACTACATATTCATCTTAAAAGAGGAGCATGCTGAACAGGAAAAAAATGCGACTACCACTACTAAAGAGGAGAGTCATGAAGGACATGATCACGATAAGGACGGACATGAATATGAAAGAGTAGCTATAGTTAAAGGCGTGTCATCACGTGGTTTCACAGCTATAACGCCAATAAAAGAGCTAGATGAGCAGACCAAGATTGTTCAAAAAGGAGCATTTTTCTTATTGGCCAAAATGACAAATTCAGGAGAACATTCTCATTAATGCACGGTATCCAGATATCATTTCCGAGGAAAGCATTATGAAATAAATAGAGAAGCCATTAAGATAATTAATGGCTTCTCTATTATTATATTATTTTAGCGTCAAGGCAACGCCGCTGAACGATACACCATCCCAGCCATTCAACATAAACTGGCGTATATTTTGATGATCATCACCTTCAGGATCGTTTAAAACAGCTTCATAATGCTCAGCAAATAGAGCGAGTGTCTGCTCTTTATCCAAATTATTCAAGCTGGCAAAAGCCAAGATCTTTGCACTACCTTGATTTTCGGTCTCCTCGTTAACTTGATCTCCATTAGTAAATGCAGTAGGAGAGTGCTCATAACGAGCTGCTATATAAGCTAAAACATCAGAAAATACAATTTCTTTGTTCGCAAGACTTGCCAAAAGTTCGTGTGCCATTTTTATAAAATATTTAATTTACTGACGCAAAAATAATAAATTTATTGTTCTTTATGCAGTAACAAATGAATTGATATATCAATGTCTTCATCAATCAATAGACTATTAGCCTCTAAAACAGAATTATACTTCATATCAAATTCCCAACGACTCACTTTACCAGTTACATCAAAAGAAATTCTTTCCATACCATATTGATCCACGATCTGACCATTATAATCCACCTTCAATTCTATCAACTTGGTATGACCATGCATAGTCAAAAGACCCTCAAGCCTAAAAATTTCATCATTAATTTTTTTAAAAGTAGTTGATCTAAACGATATCGTAGGATACAATTCTGTGTCAAAAAAATCGGTACTTTTCAGATGTTTATCTCTTTCTTCGACATTTGTATTAATACTATTAGCATCAATAGTAAATTCTATAGCAGCATTTTCAAAATTATCATTCCATTCAGCAAAACCATGAAAAGTATTAAAACTACCTCTAATAGAAGCAATTACCAGATAAGTGATGCGAAACTGTACCGAGGAATGGGCTGAGTCTATAAGCCATTTTGTTTTTTTCATACGATTTACACTTTTATAAGATACATTGTTAGGTAAATTTAAGAAATAATATCATGATAGTCAACAGTATACAGTTTCATTCTTGAGTAAAAAAAATTGTAATAGAGTCATCTAAACAGAATAAAATGATGATTTATCCACATTTATTTTCAGATTTAAGAAGATTGGTTAAAGCAGGATTAAGGATTAAAATAAACACAATTACAAGCGTCCCAATCCACTAGATTATGTAAGAATAGTGCATGCGTTGCCAGTAAAAAATAATCGGATATAAGAGCTGAAATGGGTGTTAGTGAAAATGTATTCATTAAATAAATAATCCCAGTTGAATAATGGAAGGTGATGGTATTTGTTTTCTATTTAACATAATATAAATTATACGACTTGTTAAAATCCTCATTTACAGTGATGCTTACAATGACTATTTTATATGTACAACCTGATTCTATAATTCGCTACTAGCGAGCTGTAGTCTAATACCGTGCAATCTTATGATTACAAAAGTTTACTTGGCAAGCTTTATTACCTGTATGGACTTACACCAAACATCTAACTGCGACAATGCATCATTATCATTTTTTCCAAAGGTTATATATCCTTATGTCAATTAACATGGACTCAAATTATACAGTCCTTCTACAAGAATCTCTAAATCGATGATCAATTTTAAATGAACACATATTTCATCAGCTTTTTTCAGTTATTTATTTTCTAGTGAAATTCATTGATTTTTCATTTAAAACCCTAAGCTGAGATTTTGATTATTCGCAGTAAGAGTCACGCGATTTTTTTTTATTGAAATCTCAGCGATTAGGAATTTTACCAAAAACACATCTATTTTTAAATGTCAATCGTATGTTTTTCTTTTGTAATATTTATGTAGATGTTCCACCTTAGTTATTTGATTTTCTATATTTGTTTTTTATGTGGACTAGAATATTTTATTTCTTGGCGTTATTCAGTTACTTGAACTTGCTTTTTTATCAAGCTGGGGTCAATCCTAATGCGCATGCGACAAATATTCCCACACAATATTTTATGGGCGATTCATTACTAGAATTTGTGCTAGACGATGTGCTCGATATTCCAATTGAAATTCCCGAAAAAGATGCTGAGGTTCAATTTGACGATTACCGGATTTTTAATTTCAACCCCCAGATTTTATCCATTTTTATTTTTGTTCTCGGTATCGTTTATTCTGCTTTATCCATTTTAAAACAGAAAAAGCATCCCCTTTATAGTAAAAAAAATGCCTGCTTATCAGGTTATTATCAGTATTTATACCGATACAGTTTATTCTAATCCACTCCTGCCCTATTTTTTAATTTTAAGTTAGATTTTTATAATCTAACACTCTAAAAATCAATACCTTGTATTGGTTACTTCTATTTGTCAACATTTTATTTTTTATATGAAAACACGTTCCATGTCTTGGTATGCACTGTCATGCCTTGCGATTTTATCTGCTTGTACAGCCAAAAGCAACGATAAGCAAGTTAGTACAGCTCCAAAAAAAGTGCCCGTTTCCAATCTAGTCGTGATGGATACAACAATTTACAAAGATTATATCGCTGATATACAATCGGTCAAAAATATTGAACTTCGATCTCGATTGAGTGGTTTTTTAGAACATATATATGTTGATGAAGGTGCATCTGTCAAAAAAGGACAAGTGCTGTTCAGATTGAGCGATGACATGTACAAAGCAGATTATGCGCGCGCGAAGGCTAATTTTAATACTGCTTTGACTGATGTTAAAAAAGTGATGCTAGAATTAGAACGTACCAAAGACCTTGCTGCTAAAAATATAGTGAGTAAAACAGAAGTTGAATTGCTCAAATTGCAATATACAGCTGCTGAGTCAAAGGTTGAAGAAGCGAGATCAATGATGCAGCAAGCGAAGACACAGCTCGATTATACATTAGTACGTGCTCCTTTTGACGGTAAGATCGATCGTATACCACTAAAAGAAGGATCACTCTTAGAACAAGGCTCCTTATTGACTACCGTGTCTTCGATGAACGAAGTGAATGTCTATTTTGATATCTCTGAAAATGAATACCTCCGTATCGTTTCAGATTCCTCATTTAACCACAATTCTTTCAATAAGGATGTAAAATTGATCCTTGCCGATGGCAATACCTATCCTTATTCTGGAAAAGCGACAATTGTAGAAAGTGAATTCGAAAAAAATACGGGATCCATTTCATTACGTGCAAAATTTGTCAATCCACAAGGAATGCTTAAGCATGGAGCATCTGGAAAAATATCTGTGCCGATTCAAACTGGAGACACAAAGTTTGTTCACCAAAAGTCTGTCTTTGAAATTCAAGATAAAACTTACGTCTACATCTTGAATAAAGATAAAACCGTTTCAATGAAATCATTTGAAGCAGGTCAGCGCGTAGGCCATTACTACATCGTCAATGCAGGTTTATCAGATCAAGATCAGATTGTATACGAAGGGGTCCAATCATTAAAGGACGGTATGAAGGTAGAAGTTGTCCCAGTTAAATTGTAACACGTTCTTGAATAAAAATTATGTTTGATGTTTATATAAAAAGACCTATCCTATCGTTGGTTATATCATTATTTATAACCTTATTGGGATTATTGGCCTTATTTACATTACCTGTTACCCAGTTTCCAGATATTGTTCCTCCTTCTGTGGTTGTCACAGCAAACTATACAGGTGCCAATGCTGAAGTCAGTACCAATGCTGTTGCGATTCCACTGGAGCGTGCTATAAACGGTGTTGCAGGTATGACCTCTATGAATACAGTATCGACCAATAATGGTACGACACTGATTCAGGTGGTATTTAAAGTGGGTATCGATCCCGATATTGCGGCAGTGAATGTGCAAAATCGCGTCACCACTGTACTTGATGAACTTCCAGAAGAAGTAACCCGCGCCGGAGTAACAACAGAGAAGGAAGTAAATAGTATGTTGATGTATTTAAATCTTTATACCGAAGATGAAACTGCAGATGAGCGTTTTATTTACAACTTCACCGATATCAATGTGCTCAAAGAGCTAAAGCGCATTGAAGGTGTCGGTTTTGCTCAAATCATGGGCATGCGCGATTACGCGATGCGTGTTTGGGTCAAGCCAGATCGATTGGCCGCTTACAATATATCAACCGATGAGTTGATTGCCTCCTTGCGAAAACAAAATATTGAAGCAGCTCCAGGGCAGACCGGTATCAGCTCCGATAAAATGGTCAATATGCAGCAATATGTGCTCCGTTATCCTGGCAAATTTTCAGAACCTGAAGAATATGCCAATGTACCCATTCGTGCCAATTCAGATGGAACCATTATCCGCATAAAAGATGTTGCCGAAATTGAATTTGGCTCTTTAGATTACGAAATGGTTTCAAAAACCGACGGTAGACCATCAGCGTCCATCATGCTGAAACAATTACCAGGTTCCAATGCTCAAGATGTAATTAAACGTGTCAAAGATCGCATGGCCGAACTGCAAAAAGCGACTTTTCCTGCTGGGATGAAGTATACCATGGGCTATGACGTCTCCCGATTTTTAGATGCATCGATTTCCAGTGTGATCAAAACATTGTTGGAGGCATTTTTATTGGTATTTATTGTTGTATTTATTTTCCTACAGAATTTTAGAGCGACATTAATTCCGATATTAGCTGTTCCAGTCAGTTTGATCGGATCCCTATTTTGCATGCAGATGCTCGGTTTCTCGATCAATCTATTGACCTTATTTGCACTCGTACTCGCTATTGGTATTGTGATCGACAATGGTATTGTAGTCGTCGAGGCCGTATTTGCAAAGATGGAGGAAGAAAATCTGCCACCGATGGAAGCTACCCTTGCTGCAATGAAAGAAGTCGGTACAGCCGTGATAGCGATTACGCTGGTTATGTCAGCTGTATTTATACCCGTAGCCTTCCTAGATGGACCGGTCGGTATTTTTTATAGACAATTCTCTCTCACATTAGCCTCCGCCATTATCATTTCTGGTATCAATGCATTGACATTGACACCTGCATTATGTGCGCTGATGTTAAAGAATCCACACGATCAGAAAGAGAAAAATAACTGGATGACGCGATTCTTTAAAAAATTCAATAGTGCATACGATAAATTAGCAGGCAAATACCGTGGGTTTCTATCCAAAACCGTTAGCCGTAGAGGACTTACAGTCCTGGTATTGGTCCTATCTTTTATAGCGACTTGGGGAACCAGTGCGATCTTACCATCCGGGTTTATCCCAACAGAAGATCAGGGAATGGTCTATGTCAGTGTAACCACTCCTCCTGGGGCTACTGTAGACCGTACTGAAAAAGCATTGGATGAAGTCGACCGGATCTCCAGAAGTTTAGAATCTGTTGAAACCGTTTCCACACTAGCAGGCTATAGCATCTTAACCGAGGTGTCCGGATCATCATACGGCATGGGGATGATCAACTTAAAATCGTGGGAAGACCGCTCACAGACGGTCGATGATGTGATGAATGAGCTCAAAGAAAAAACAGCACATATCGCCGATGCCCAAATTGAGTTCTTCCCTCCGCCTACCGTTCCCGGATTTGGTAATGCTGCAGGTTTTGAAGTTCGCTTACTGGACAAAACAGGAACCGAGGATTTAAATAAAACTGCTGTCGTACTTGAAGATTTTATGAATAAGCTCAATGCCAGCGAATCTATTGAGAGCGTTTCTTCGGGATTTGACGTTAATTTCCCCCAATACATGCTGGAAATAGACTATGATTTGGCAGCCAAGAAGGGCATATCAGTCGATAATGCAATGAATACATTACAAACCTTAATGGGTAGTTTCTACGCCACCAATTTCATTCGCTATGGCCAGATGTATAAAGTAATGGTTCAAGCAGATGCACATTATCGAAAACAACCTGAAGATGTACTGAATCTTTTTGTCAAAACCGACAATGGCGAAATGGTGCCATATTCAGCATTTATGACGATGAAACGTGTATTTGGTCCAGAGCAGATCACACGTTATAATATGTTTACAAGTGCTATGATCAATGGTCAGCCAGCGGCAGGGTTCAGTACAGGACAAGCAATAGAAACAATACAAGAAATAGCGAAAACACTACCACAGGGGTATAGTATCGAATGGTCGGGTATGACCAAAGAGCAAATCGCTTCCGGCGACCAGACGATTTATATCTTTGCCTTAGTGTTATTGTTTGTTTATCTATTATTAGCCGCTCAGTACGAGAGCTTCTTTCTGCCCCTGCCCGTTATATTATGTATTCCAGCAGGAATGTTTGGAGCCTTCCTATTCTTAAAATTATTAGGTCTAGAAAACAACATCTATGCGCAGGTCGCACTCGTCATGTTAATCGGTCTTTTAGGGAAAAATGCTATTTTGATTGTCGAATACGCAGTACTTAAAAACAAGCAAGGCATGTCTATTGTACAGGCTGCTATCGATGGAGCCATCGCCCGTTTAAGACCGATTTTAATGACCTCGTTTGCTTTCGTCGCTGGTTTAATTCCCTTAATGTTCTCATCTGGTGCAAGTGCAATCGGAAATCGAACAATAGGTACAGCCTCTGTCGGTGGTATGTTGATTGGTACCATTATAGGGGTATTGATTATTCCAGCATTATATGTCCTTTGTTCCAAAAAACCTAAAAAGGTGAATCAGAAAAAAGCAGGTACCATCGCTTCTATCATTCTAGTTTTACTATTGGTATCCAGCTGCTCCGTTCCAAAAAATCTGACAGCCCTGCAATCTACGGTACTGCCAGAAAAATTTTCGCCCACAACAAGTAAAACAGACACCTCTATTGGTCAGATTCCTTGGAGAAAAGTATTTGGAGACAAAAAGCTGATCGCACTGATCGATTCAGCATTAGTGTACAATTACGATTTACAGATGGCAATCAAGCGTATTGAAATCGCTCAAGCAAGTTTTAGACAGAAAAAAGCAGCCTTATTTCCCAAAGTAAATGCAGAGGTAGGCGCTGGATTGACAAAATATGGTTTCTACACCGAGGAAGGAATAGGTAATTACGATAGTAATTTTTCCGAAAACCTCAAATCAGACGAAAAGATACCATCGCCTGCTATTCCAGACTATTTTGTTGGACTGCGCAGTTCATGGGAAATCGATGTTTGGGGAAAATTAAAAAACCTGAGACAATCTTCTTATGAAAATTACCTAGCACAGCTTGAAGCAAAACAATTAATTGCCACAGAGCTGGTATCCAATATTGGTTCCGCTTATTATCAGCTGATCAGTTTGGATAATCAATTGGCTGTTTTTGAAAAGAATCTCAAGTTACAGGAAAAAGCTTTAGCCATCATTGAAGTTCAGAAAGAAGCAGGACGTGCCACAGCGTTAGCCGTTCAGCAGTTTAAAGCCATTCTTGCCAATTCAAAATCCGATCGTGCCAAGACAAAACAAGAAATCAGCATACTCGAAAATCATATCAATTTTCTAATTGGCAGAGTCAATAAACCAATTGAACGTACCGCTATCAAACTGGAGGAAGTGCATTTATTTGATAAGTTAGCTTCGGGAGATCCCGCATTGATGCTTGCTCTAAGGCCCGACATCCGTGAAGCATCGCATCAGATGATATCTGCGATGCACGAAGTGCATGCAGCAAAAGCGGCATTTCTCCCATCAGTAGTATTGTCTCCATTTATCGGACTCAATTCCTTTAGTTTTGACAAATTGATCGATATCAATAAATCTGCCACTTATGGATTATTTGGAGGTATTACAGCACCCATTTTCAATCAAAGAGAATTGAAAACACAGTACGAGCAATATAAGGGAAACTACGGAATTGCTTTCCTCAACTATGAAAAGATCGTGCTGCAAGCTTACAATGAAGTTTCCAATGCGCTATTGACCGAAGACCATATTATTGATCGTTTTCAACATAAAAATGAACAAGTGGTCGCACTAGAATCTTCTGTAGATTCTGCACATGATCTATTTTTGGCAGGACGTATCAATTATTTAGAGATTATTACCAGTCAAAGAGAATCCCTAGCTGCTCAGATAGAGCAGGTCAACATTCTCGAAGAAAAAATCTTAAATCAATTGGTTCTTTACAAAGCCTTAGGTGGAGGTTGGCAATAAAAAGTAAAATGTATAAAAAGAGGGTTTGCTTAAACAAAAGCCAACCCTCTTTTTATAAACTAATAACTAGGCAACACTTTCGATCATAACAGCCGCAACCGTTAGATTGGTACGCGGATCAATGATGATTCCCCGTCCCGTGGCCTGATGATCTTGATAAAGATCAAATGAAAGATCTTCAGCAGCCTTGATCTGAACACGACCGATATCATTGAGCGCGATCTGCTCACCATACTTATACTCCTGATTGTTGATGTCGACCTTATGAATGATTTCGTTAATTTTAACTTTCGTTGTTCGACCAAAATTTTGAAAAAGATAGATCTGATTCGTATCCAGAGCCTTATTATCAAACCAACAGATATTCGCCTCGATATTTCGTTCCACTAGACCTGCATCACGGGCTGTTACGATGGTATCACCCCGGCTGATATCAACATGATCGGTCAGATGAACGATCACAGATTGTCCATCTTCCGCCTGATCCAAATCCAGTCCTGCTAGTTCAATTCTTTTAATTTTACTTTTGACCGAAGAAGGTAGAATAACGACATCATCACCAACTTTCAAGCCATTTCCCACCACACGTCCAGCATATCCACGATAGTCATGTAGTTCATCCGTCTGCGGCCTTACAACCCATTGTACAGGCAAACGCCATGCTTGGTTGTCCACCTCATCAAATTCAACAGTTTCCAAATAAGAAAGCAACGAAGGTCCCTTATACCAATCAAAATGAAGTGAAGAATTCACGATATTATCACCTTTCAATGCCGAAACAGGCATAAAATCAACGTCCTTCAATTCTAATCGTTCTGCCAGCACTTGGTAATCCGCCTTGATGGTTTCAAATACCTCCTCACTGTAGTCCACCATATCCATTTTATTGATACAAACCAGTACTTTCTTCAAAGCCAATAATTTAGCTAAGAAAGAATGACGCTTTGTTTGTTCGATCACACCTTTGCGTGCATCCACTAATATAATGATGAGATCGGAGTTGGAAGCCCCAGTGATCATATTGCGTGTGTATTGTATGTGTCCTGGCGCATCAGCGATGATAAACTTACGATTTTCCGTTTGAAAATATTTATAAGCAACATCAATGGTAATCCCTTGCTCCCGTTCCGCTTTTAGTCCATCCGTTAAAATTGCCAAATCAACTGTACCATCGTTATTTTTACGGTTAGCCTTTTTGATCGCTTCCAGTTGATCGTCTAATATCGAATCCGTATCATATAGTAAACGGCCGATCAATGTACTTTTGCCATCATCAACAGAACCAGCCGTTATAAATTTTAAAATTTTCATGTTTTAGATTATAATTTTTAATCTTCAAATCTGGTGAATTTCCCTTTAGAAGTACCCTTGTTTTTTACGATCTTCCATTGCCGCTTCCGACACCTTATCATCCATCCTTGCTCCGCGTTCACTAACCGTGGAAGCTTTGATTTCGGCAATGATATCGTCTAGTGCAGTCGCTACAGAATCCACGGCTGCTGTACAAGTCATGTCACCTACAGTTCTAAATCGTACCGATTTCGTTTCGATCACGTCCTCCTCATCAATATTTAAGAAAGGAGCAGCAGCCATCAACTGACCATTACGCGTGATCACTTCACGCTCATGGCTAAAGTATATACTCGGTAGCTGAATATTTTCCCGTTTGATATAATTCCAAACATCCAGTTCTGTCCAGTTTGATATGGGAAATACACGGACATTCTCTCCTTTATTGATTTTTCCGTTAAATATATTCCACAGTTCAGGACGTTGGCGCTTCGGATCCCATTGTCCAAATTCATCACGCACAGAAAACACGCGTTCTTTTGCCCTCGCTTTTTCCTCATCACGACGAGCACCACCGATACAAGCATCAAAACCATTTTCCGCTATGGTATCCAACAGCGTCACCGTTTGCAATGCATTTCTACTTGCATTTTTACCCTTTTGTTCTATCACTTTACCGGCATCGATACTATCCTGTACATGACCTACAATCAGTTTTTCACCGATCTGCTCGATCAACCAATCGCGGTAAGCGATTGTTTCAGGGAAATTATGCCCAGTATCTATATGTACCAAAGGAAAAGGAAATTTACCTGGTCTAAATGCCTTTAATGCCAAATGAACCAACGTAATCGAATCTTTTCCCCCTGAAAATAAGAGGGCAGGATTTTCAAACTGTCCAGCCACTTCACGTAATATATAGATTGATTCTGCTTCTAGTTGATCTAAATAATCCATTTAATATTTTTTATTTTGTTGTCACATGTAATCCACACTCCTTTTTACTCTGATCTTCCCACCACCAGCGGCCGGCACGAAAATCTTCACCTTCTTGTACCGCACGGGTGCAGGGTGCGCATCCTATGCTCGGGAAGCCTTTATCATGCAGCACGTTATAAGGGATACGCTCCCCTTTAATATAATGATTCACCATATCAAAAGTCCAGTCAAACAAGGGATGAATTTTGATAATGTCATTCACCTGATCATACTCAATATAATCCATATCATGACGATTAGCAGACTGTTCAGCGCGAATCCCAGTGATCCAGATTTTAGCTCCGCGCAATGCCCTTTGCAGCGGTTCTATTTTACGAATATAACAGCAGGTCTTTCTATTTTCAACAGATTCATAAAAAGCATTTGGACCCTTTTGTGAAACAAATTCTTGGATTTGCTCTGTATTCGGGTAGTACGTATCGATCTTTAATGCATATCGTTCTACCGTTCTGCTCCATAGCGAATACGTCTCCTTAAACAATCGTCCGGTATCCAAGGTGAAAACTGCAATGTTCAATTTGCTTTTTCCGATCCAATCGGTGATGATCTGGTCTTCGATACCAAAAGATGTCGAAAACACCACCTGATTAGGATAGTGCTCAGCAATAGCCTCAAGCAATTCGACTCCCTGCTTACCTGATAAAAGTTCTTTAATGTTACTGATCTCCATCTCGCTCAATCAATGATTTAGTATGTTCATTAAGTGCATTCACTTTCGCTTGAAAATCTCCCTTCAATTGATCCCGCAGTTGACTCATCAACTCCAACGTATCATCAATTTCTTCAGGAAGCATATTCTGCAACAGTTCCTTCACCCGTTTTGCTATAGTTGGCGATTTCCCATTTGTCGAAATCGCAATTTTTAAATTTCCTTTTTTTACAATAGATCCCAGATAAAAATCACATAACTCAGGCTTATCAGCTGCATTCAGCAAAATAAAGCGAGCACTGGCTAACGCTCTGATCTGATCATTGAGTTCATGGTTATTTGTCGCTAACATCACCAGATGCTTATGATCTAGATCAGACTCCACAAAATCACGCTCTTCAAATTTTATATGCGCATATTGCATTAATATAATCTTAAACTCGCAGCATATTTCAGTAGCGATCACGGTGATCTGTGCTTGATCATTATTTTGAATGATCGCTTGAAATTTTTCTAAACCAATCGGTCCACCACCTACTAATAGGATCTGAATTTGATCTGGCTTGATAAAAATTGGAAATAGCGTATTCATTTAAGCTGTTGCATATTTTTCTACGATATTTTTGAAATTGGGATGTTTCGAAACCACTTCTCCCAATACAATTATTGCAGGAACACCAATACGTTTTTCTTGCGTTTCATCCAAAATATCATTAATAGTGCCCATTATGATTTTCTCATCTGGTGTAGAACCATTTTGGATCAACGCAATGGGAAGATTTTCTTTGCCATGCTTTCTATACAATTCCACGATCTCCGCCAGCTTTCCAAAACCCATCAAAACTACAACTGTAGCATTGGTTTTAACAGCAGCATATAGATCTTCAGACAGTTTACCAGCAGTCGTAGACCCCGTGATCACCCAAAAACTTTCACTTATGCCGCGGAAAGTCAACGGAATCTTTTGCAAACCAGTAAGCCCGATGCTCGAAGAGATACCTGGGACAACAGCTGTTTCAATGTCAAATTGGTTCACAAAATCCAGCTCTTCACCACCACGGCCAAAGACAAATGGATCGCCACCTTTCAGACGCACCACATGACCATGTGTGCATGCATAATCAACCAATAGCTGATTGATCTGGTCTTGTGAAGTAGAGAGCTGTTCCGCCCGTTTTCCTACATATATTTTTGTGCAATTTTCACTAGCAAAATCCAATAGACTTTCATCAACTAAGGCATCATATAAAATCACATCAGCAGATTTGATTGCCTTTATACCTTTTAAACTGATCAATTCAGGATCTCCAGGACCAGCTCCGACCAAGGTTACTTTGGGTTTAATATTCATTCTTCTATCCTCCTCATTAATTGACCTTCACACTATTTCTATACGCATACACTGCATCAAAGAAAATATTCAAGCTCGCAAGATAATTTTCAGCAAACTCGGGTGTAGGTTCATTCTTATTAATTTGTAATACCAATTCTGGAAATGTCGTTTCCAAACTAAACAACTGCTGCTCCACAAATTGGGTTTGAAATTCCTGGATCACAGCATGCTGTGAACTCACATTTACACCTTTATCCAATAATAAAGCTTTGGCACAACCGACAAACGTACTATAGGCATGGTATATCGAATCCGCATATTTCCTTTCTTCAAAAGCAGAAATCGCCCAGCCTTTCTTTTCTTCGGCTTCATAGATCAAGGTAGCGACCAGATCAATCACCACACCCGCACATTCACCTACGCCAATTGCTGTTTCAAAAGTCTCTTGATGTCCCCAATCAATATATTCATCATCCGACAATGTCGTCAAGTCTGCCAATGGCTTCAATAAGGTATAAAAGTAATTTTTTGACTGACGGTCATAATAAGCATGGAAGTTTTCACCTTCCTGTACATTCTTTTTATAATCCGATAAGACCAAATCTACCACATGTAACACTCTTTTCGTCGGCACTTTAATGATTCTTTCAGCCACACGGCCCACGCCATCGCCAACAGTACCACCACCGATCATCACTTGTGCTGCAGGAACAACTTTCCCATTCGCTTTGACAGAGCTACCATGAAATCCCAGATGGGCCAAACCATGTTGACCACAAGAATTCATACAACCCGATATTTTTATCTTTAGTTCCTTATTATAGACAAAGTCGGCATAAAACTCACGGATATACGTTTCGATCACCCGAGCCATCTCTGTACTATTGGAGATACCCAAATTACAAGTATCCGTACCTGGACAAGTCGTCACATCCGATGTGCTCTGAAATCCCGCAGAAGCCAATTCCAGTTTCTTCAACAGCTGATAGATATGAGGCAGAGATCGCTCAGTAGCATATTTTAAGAGTAATCCTTGATTTTGTGTGAAACGAATCTCATCCGCTACTAGACCATCTAGTCCTGCCACTAGCGCTCGCGCTTTTTCCGTAGGAAGATCACCTGTAGATATCTTAACAAATACCCCATAATAGCCTTTCTGCTTTTGTTCAAACGTATTTGTCGACTTCCAGATCAGATATTCAGCGTCTTCATCCAATGATAGATGCGCAATAGCACTTGTATCTGGCGGAGTCGGTTGACTAATGGTATCTCGGTCTATCGGAAAAGATTTAACAGCATTTGCAACACGCTCTTCCGCGATCAGTCGCAATACTTCATCAATACCCAATTTTTGGATCAAGTATTTAAAACGTGCTTTATTTCGATTATTACGTTCACCATAGCGGTCAAAGACACGTAAAGAAGACTCCACAAAAGGAATCAACTGATCTTCATGTAAAAATTCATGTACCAGATGTGCTAGAAAAGGTTGAGATCCCAGTCCACCACCTAATAGAACTTTAAAACCGCGTTCCTCCTGTCCATCAACGATCTTTACTTTAGGAATAAAGCCCAGATCATGGATATAAGAAAAAGCAGTATCATCATCGAACGACGAAAATGACATTTTAAATTTACGGCCCATTTCCGCACAGATCGGGTTTCTTAAACAAAATTCAAAAACAGCCTGTGCGTAAGGAGAAACATCAAAAGGTTCTTTTGGATCTATACCGGCTGTAGGAGATGCTGTTACATTACGCACCGTGTTGCCACATGCTTCACGTAAAGTAATATCATCCTCAGCCAATTGAGCCCATAATTCTGGTGTACGATCTAGACTAACAAAGTGAATCTGAATATCCTGTCTTGTCGTGATATGCAAATTACGAATCGCATATTCATCAGACACGTCCGATATTTTGATGACTTGTTTGAAAGTTGCTTTTCCAAAAGGCAATTTAATACGCACCATTTGCACTCCGGGCTGACGTTGTCCGTAAACCCCTCTTGCTAGGCGTAAAGAACGAAATTTTTCATCCGTAATCTTCCCCTCTTGAAAAAGTCTAATTTTCTTTTCTAAATCTATAATCTCTTGCTCAACCACAGGGTTTTCAAGCTCTGTACGGAAACTTTGCATATGCTGAAATTGTATTTATTTGGTCTGTATTCTCTTCTATTGGTTCAAAAGTAGAAAAAAAAACGATATAATCTATAAAATCTATTAAATTAATATATATTTGTCAAAAATATTATTGTAGACCAATCCTATAGATATACATAAAATGATAAAAAACAACTGTAATTTACTTGTAATAAGCTTATTGTTGTTGCTTAATAATAATGCATGTGCTCCAAAAATTGAAAACGGATACACTAAGGAACGAGGTTTCGAAGGAAATATTTCTTTGTCTGGAGCATTTGCCCTCTATCCTTTAGTTGTTTTATGGAGTGAAGAATTTAAAAAGGAACATCCACTTGTTCGCTTTAATATTTCTGCCGGTGGAGCCGGAAAAGGAATTGCCGATGCGCTGACTGGAATGGTCGATATTGGACTGATTTCTCGCGATCTTCATCCCGAAGAAATGAAAAATGGTGCATATCCCATTCATGTTGCAAAAGATGCCGTTATCTGCACCATCAATGCCGAAAATCCAAACTACCGTCTACTGAAGGAACGCGGATTGACCAATGCAGAACTAAAAAATATCTTTATTTACAATAAGTATAAAACGTGGAATGACATTGATAAACGTTTTACAACAGATCCTGTAACGGTGTATACACGTGCAGATGCTGCTGGAGCAGCTGAAACATGGGCCAATTTTTTTAAAAGTAAACAAGAAGATTTAAAAGGAGTCGGCATATTTGGTGATCCCGGCATTGCACAAGCGGTCAAAGATGATCAAAATGCCATCGGTTTCAATAATATCAATTATGTCTATGATTTAAAGACAAAAAAAGTAATGGATAAGATTGATGTACTGCCCATAGATCTCAATGGCGATGGCAGCATCAACGAACAGGAAAGTTTCTATAATACGATTGATGAACTGACAGACGCCGTGAGTAATAATAGATATCCAAGCCCGCCATCCAGAGACCTGTCTTTTATCACGAAAGGCAAGCCCGACAATTTACTGCTTAAAGAATTCATCTCTTTCGTCTTAAAGAAAAAATCGCAGAGCTATTTACTGGAGAATGGCTATGTGCCGCTAACAGAAACATTTATGAACGAAGAATTGAAAAAGTTATAATATGTTGCGAACAAGATTAATAAAAAATGCTATTGCAAAGCAGTCAAGCTTTGTTTTGTTGCTTATCTCCCTTTCGGTTGTGATCATTATTGGTATTGGTCTGACTTTCAAATCGATCCCTTTATTTGAAACCTTCAATATTTGGGATCTTCTCACAAATCATATCTGGGCGCCCATGAAAGGAAGTTTTGGATTTCTCCCTTTCATTATGGGGACATTAAGTGTCACACTTGTCGCCCTGCTCATCTCTTGCCCACTTTGTATCCTCAGTTCAATTTATTTGACGGAATATGCTTCCGATACATTAAAAAATATCGTGTTACCTCTGATCAACGTCTTGGCTGCAATTCCTCCCGTACTATATGGGGTATGGGGCGTACTGTTTATTGTACCAGCAATACAATCCTACATAGCTCCTATATTTGGTATCTCTACTTCAGGATATACGATTTTAGCCGGCGGCATCGTATTATCGGTTATGATCTTTCCGATCATGATCAGTATTATGGTCGAAGTACTCAAAACAATACCTGCGGAACTTAAAGCCGCTTCTCTATCTTTAGGAGCGACCAAATGGGAAACTGCCCAAAAGGTGATCTTACGCCGAGCAAAACCGGGTATTATTGCCGCGATTGTTCTCGCCATCTCCCGAGCATTTGGAGAAACAATAGCCGTCTTGATGGTTTGTGGCAATGTGCCCAAGATACCGACATCCATCTTTGACGCAGGATATCCGATTCCAGCACTAATTGCCAATAACTTTGGCGAGATGATGTCTATTCCCCTTTACGATTCAGCACTGATGTTTTCCGCTTTACTCCTATTTGTGATTATTTTCGGATTCAACTTAATTTCACGTATCATATTAAACAGATTGGAGGGCAAACACAATGGATAATCTAAAAAAAAGACTTTTTAAAGAAAAGATTGCGAAAGGCTTTATGCGGCTATCAGGTATGTTGGTCACAGGTTCACTTTTTTTTATTATCGGTACAATACTCTACAAGGGTTTACCATATCTATCTTGGGAGATGGTCAGCCAACTGCCTCAAGGAGGATTTTATATGGGTAAAGAGGGAGGAATATTAAATGCTATTCTCGGTTCGCTCTATCTCGCTGGGGTCGCGACCCTGTTAGCGACCATCATTGGAGTTCCGATCGCTTTATTTTTAAATATATACATCAAAACCTCTTCCAGATTAGCGCAATATTCAAAATTGATGTTCGATATTCTTTACGGTATCCCTTCCATCGTATATGGTGCTGTAGGATTTACGATTATGGTCTATTTTGGTATCCGTGCATCCTTACTTGGGGGTATTATCACCATTACATTACTAACTATACCGATCGTGGTCCGTACAGTCGATGAACTGATCCGAACAGTTCCCAACGATTTGAAGCATGTGACTTTATCCTTAGGTGCCACCAACTGGGAAGTAGCAAAGGTCTTTATTTTACATATTAAACCAGGCATTTTCACCGCTATATTGTTGGCATTTGGACGTTCTATTGGTGATGTCGCTGGCGTGTTGTTGACCACGGGATTCAGTGACAACCTCCCACGGTATATTGACGAACCAGCAGCAACTCTACCGCTGGCTATTTTTTTCCAGTTAAGCAGTCCTATTCCTGAAGTCCAAGGTCGTGCCTACGCATCTGCACTTATTTTAACTTTTATCATTCTAATTATTGTTATATGCACTCACATCCTATCATCGAAACAGAACAAACACAAGTTGTAAACCCTGCTATTCAGCCGCATATTCAAATACAAGATCTGAATATTCATATTGATGGGCACCATATTTTAAAAAACATCAATTTGTCACTACCCAATAATAGTATCACCTCGATCATTGGTCCATCAGGCTGTGGAAAGACAACATTATTAAAAACACTGAACCGCCTGATCGATGATACTAAAGGTGTGCAGGTATCCGGATCAGTCTTTGTCAATGGTGAAGATATTTATGCACCAAATGCCGAAGTGACCCATATCCGAAAAAAAATGGGACTGCTTTCTCAAAAACCTTTTCCACTACCGATGTCGATCTATGACAATATCGCTTATGGGCCACGCATCCATGGTACACGAAACAAAAAGGAATTAAACGCAATCGTAGAGACACAGCTGAAGAATGTAGGACTTTGGGAAGAGGTCAAAGATCGATTGGACCAATCCGCCACGAGGCTTTCTATTGGTCAACAGCAACGCCTATGCTTAGCTCGAGGACTAGCGGTCAAACCAGAGATTATCTTAGGAGACGAATCGACATCTGCACTCGATCCGATCTCCACGCAGACCATTGAAAATCTTTTGATTGAACTCAAGAAAGATTATACCATTGTACTGGTTACCCACATCCTGAGACAAGCACGCCGTGTATCCGATTATATTATTTTTGTATATGGTGGAGAGATCCTTGAGTTTGGAAAAACAGAAGAAGTACTCTTAAATCCTAAACATGAGATCACCCGACAATACGTCAAAGGATTTATTTCATGATAATGAGCTGACGTGCGTATTTTTTAATAAATTATTTATATTTTTATATGATATGAAACAATTCAACTTGTCTATGAAAAGTAAATTAGCCACCGTACTGATTAGTTCTTTTGCCTTGTACTCGTGTTCAAACGGGACTACGGGAGCAGAAACCAATACAGTAGATAGCATCTATCCAGCTGTTGAAAAAAATGAAGCCAATACAAAATACAAACCTGCTTTTGCGGGTCAAACACGTATCAATGGCGTAAAGACCAACACGGCATTTGAAGGAGTCGTATTGAATACCACCTTAAAATCTCCTTGGGGCATAGCAGCGCTACCAGATGGACGGTTACTGATCACGGAAAAAGAAGGTACATTTAGAATTGCTACTACCGATGGCAAAGTTTCAGAGCCGATAACAGGACTGCCAAAAGTAGATTCGGATGGGCAAGGTGGATTGTTAGGATTGACAATCGATCCAAATTTTGAAACCAATCGCATGATTTACTTTGTTTTTGCAGAGCCAAGTGCAGAGGGCAACTTGACAGCAGTAGGCAAAGGAAAATTATCTGCAGATGATAAAACAATAGAAAATGTAGCCGTTATTTATCGAGCTACTCCCAAATACAAAGGCAAGTTACATTACGGTGGACGGATCTTATTTGACAAGTCCGGCAATTTAATCGTGAGTACCGGCGAACGTTCAGATCTAGCAACCAGACCACAAGCACAAGATCTCAAATCGGGATTAGGTAAGATTGTCAGAATCACGACAGATGGTGCGCCTGCATCGGGCAATCCATTTGCAGGACAAGCTGATGTAAGGCCAGAAATATACAGTTACGGTCATAGAAATGTACAAGGTCTGGCACTACATCCAGAAACTGGTGATCTGTGGGAAACTGAATTTGGTCCACGTGGCGGAGATGAATTGAACCGTATTGAAGCTGGTAAAAACTACGGATGGCCGACCATTACTTATGGATTAGAGTACAGTGGCGAAAAAGTAGGTGATGCCATTCAGCAAAAAGAAGGGTTAGAACAGCCCGTTTACTATTGGGATCCTGTCTTATCGCCAAGCGGTATAACATTCTATACCGGAGATCGTATTCCAGAGTGGAAAAACAACCTATTTATCAGCGGTCTAAGCAGTACACATATTGCGCGATTGGTCATCAAAGACAATAAAGTCGTTGGCGAAGAGCGATTATTGGCTAAAGAAGGACAGCGTTTTAGAGATATCACGCAAGGCAAAGATGGCGCACTATATGCGATCACCGATTTAGGAAGACTCTATAAAATCGATAAAAAGAACTAATCTTTTCGAAATAAATGCAAAAAGGTAACCGATGGGGTTACCTTTTTTTATATAGCGGTATGAATAACAAAAGAGATAGTATGATCAGACACGTTGTTTTTCGGATTTTAGCACTAATTATATTGTTGTTCATAGCTATTCCCATTGCGATGGCACAACTCGATCCCGCTCGCCGTTGCGGGACCGGCGATATTGGTGCTATCCTATTTTTTATGGGTATAAATTATCTAGTTTGGATGATCTACCTACTTGCAGAATCTTTTTTCTTATATCGTAAGCATGAAATCGCAAAATTCAAGTTCAATGTGATCGCTGCCTTGATCCTTCCCATCTTTATATTAGTATCTTTTGTTTTTAATCTGATGGATTAAGAACTCAATTCCATACTATAAAGATCAAAATCTTTCGCCCAATAGTCCTTTACAATCTGGTTTAAAATAAAACCATTTTTTTGATAAAACAAATACGTCAGCTGCGAAGTACGGACCGTAATCCGATCGATATCCGGCATACTTTTTAAAATTGCAATCCGGTGTTCCAATAATTTTCTTCCGTAGCCTTTACCTTGTTCACTAGGCAGAACAATATCCCAGCTGATTACACCCCTTCTTTCTTCCAGTTCCAGGTTGATACCACCACAGGCCACTATTTTACCCTCCGCTTCCAGCACAAAGTATTGCTCGATTTCAAAATCGAGGTAGTACTTCAAATCCTCCATTTCATCTTGAGCAAAATAAGCTGGAATATTTTCTTGCATGACACTCAATACGATCTCCCGATCTCTTACCTCGTAAGCTCTAATTACAACCATAACATCGTGATTTTAGGAATAAAAATGACAAGCGCTATTATAACAGAGACAAACGCCGCGGTCAATACCGCTGCAGCTGCCAGATCTTTTGCTTTTTTAACAAATTCATTATTTTCTTGACACACCAAGTCTGCCAAATTCTCAATGGCCGAATTGACTATTTCCAGTGCAAAAACAGCACCAATACACAGTAAAATAAACATCCATTCGACTGCAGAAATATCAAAATAGAAACCTGCGATCACCGTTACCACGGTCGCAGCAAGATGAATACGCGCATTATGTTCTTCAATCAATAAGATTTTAAACCCATTAAAAGCATAAGTAAAACTTTTTATTCGATCTTGTAGCGAGAATTTTTGATTTTTCATGTAAAAATGCCGTAAAAGCAAAAGCCGTTTCTTAGTATGATAAAGAAACGGCTTTTATTTGATTATTTTAAATTAAATCAGATGAAATATATCATCTACACCTAATATTTTTTTAACCGTAAATCCTTCCGCATATTTAACCTGTATCGATCTCCCAAATTCTCGAGCACGAGCTGCGGTCGATTCCATAAAATCAGGATTTGAAATGTAAGTCTGAGGTTCATCCGAACCACTCTCCTCACCAGTATAAAACTGCGTCTTATACGCCAAAATTGATTTTTCTTTAATAGCGTAAAAATCGGTAATATCCATCACGATATCCGGTTTAATATAATAATCCTGGATCATCTGCAGTACGAGTCGAGGACGATGCGACTCCTGTAGCACACCATCATAGGAAGTTTCGATCTTACGCAATCCCGATAAAAAACAAGCTTCAGAAACCATATGCCCTGCTCTTCCGTGATCGGGATGGCGATCAGTGATGGCATTGGTAATGATAATTTCAGGTTGATATTGACGGATAGCACGGATTACCGCTAATTTATCCTCTTCACTATTATTAAAAAAGCCATCGCGCAGTGCTAAATTATCCCTTACCGTCAATCCCAAGATTGAGGCGGCATCATTTGCCTCCCGGTCCCTTGTTTCAGCCGTGCCACGCGTACCCAGTTCACCCCTAGTTAAATCTACGATACCTACTTTTTTGCCCTCAGCTACATATTTTGCTATCGTTCCTCCTGCGCCCAATTCCGCGTCATCAGGATGCACAGCAATTACTAATAAATCCAGTTTTATCATGGGAGTATATTTTTAAATGTTTAACCAACTAAATGTAGGCAAAAGTACTAAACATTTTGTTCTTTCTACTCTTTTGATCTTACTCTTCCATCAGTAATTGTTCCACACGCTTTTTCACTTTAGCAGCCATCGGTGAAGTAATGGGATAGAAGTAATCAACGACTTCTCCTTTTTTATTGATGAGGTATTTGTGAAAATTCCAAACAGGCTTACTGTCAATACGGCCATTCTCTTCTCTATGAGAAAGATGTCGGTATAAGGGCGATGCATATTCTCCAGCCACATGTGAGCGTTTAAAGATCGGGAAACTCACTTGTTGATTGATTCGACAAAATGTTTCCAGCGTATAGCCGGTCAATGGTTCCTGTTTTCCAAAATTATTGGAAGGAAAACCCAATATCTCAAAGCCTTGGTTTTTATAGGTCTGGTATAGTTTTTCTAAAGATTTGAATTGTCGTGTAAAAACACACTGGCTCGCGGTATTGACGATCAGCAACACTTTTCCTTCGTAATCAGCTAATGATTTTTCTTGACCATTAAACTGTAAGGCTCTAAAATCATAAACTGTCTTCATAAATTATTTATTGTTATTTTTTAAAAATAGCGTGGATCCCTTCTCGTTTTTTGAAATTCTCTGATGATATTTTCAATTTCAAAATCCTCTCTAGGATCATACGTACTTTTGAGGTTATGTCCAAATATTTTAGCCACTCCCTGATATAAAAATGCCGTCAGTCCGCCTTTCATCTGTTTCACCATTTCATAACTCGAGTGCCCAGTCTGTCTATCAATAAGTTTAATTAAGATTTTCCCCTGTGTGATACTCATGTTTTTAATTTCTTTATTAAACATGGCTTTCACCTCATTTTCACAATTTTCTATTAGTTTCTTTTGTTGTTTTTTATCGGTCTCCAAAGCCAGTTCACGATCCAATTGATCGTATCTTTTTTGAGCAAATATCGCATACGGTAATACTCTTAAGACATTTCTTCTTAATCTCAAATATTCTTTTTTAGCATCCTCCGAAGTCCAGATACGCGGTTTGGAGATTTTTACTTCAGGAATTAAAAACCAAGGCAGTCGCTCACCAGTCTCCAAAGTGGTCATATTGTATTCTTCCAGCACTTCCTGTTCTCCCTCCCCGTAACGAGGTACTGTCAATGCTTGAGCCATCCCTAAAAGAGGAACGAAGAAAAGCAAAAAAAGCATCCAGCGTAAGTTTATTTTGATCATTACAATTTAAAAATTGTCCTTTTTTTGTCAATAGTATTAAAAAATTATTACATTTAATAAAAATAAATTTGGTTTACTACTTATTCCATTAAATTAACATTAACTAATTTAAGAAATGTATTTTTAAAATCATAATGCAACTGCAAGTTTATGAAAGATTATGTGATTGATATAGAAGCAGAAAATAAAGAAATACGTAAAAGATACAGAGCATTACTACGCGCATGTAAACCAACGATGCAACGAGGCGACAAGCAGATGATCAGAAAAGCTTTTGATCTTGCTCTGGATAGCCACAAAGAAATGCGTCGAAAATCTGGCGAGCCTTATATTTTCCATCCAATAGCTGTAGCGCAAATCGCTGCAGAAGAAATTGGCTTAGGGACTACCTCGATTGTATGTGCCCTATTACACGATGTAGTTGAAGACACCAACATTACTCTTGATGAAATCGAGCAGATGTTTGGTAAAAAAGTACGTCGTATCATTGATGGATTGACAAAAATTTCAGGAATTTTTGATCCAAATAGCTCCATGCAAGCGGAAAATTTCCGTAAGATGCTGTTGACATTGGCCGATGACGTCCGCGTGATCTTGATCAAACTTGCCGATCGCCTCCACAATATGCGCACCATGGAGTTTATGGCTCGCGACAAGCAGCTCAAAATCGCTTCCGAGACCAGCTATTTATATGCACCACTCGCCCATCGCTTGGGTTTGTATGCCATTAAGTCCGAGCTCGAAGATCTCTCCATGAAATTTACCGATCCGGATACTTATAAGTTTATCGCACGCAAGCTCAATGAGAAAAAGGCCGAAAGGGAAAAATTCATTGCAGACTTTATCGAGCCGGTACAAGAAATATTACGCGAACAAGGCATCTCGGCACAGATCTTTGGTAGACCAAAATCCATCCATTCCATTTGGAGCAAAATGCGTAAAAAATCTATTCCTTTTGAAGAGGTTTATGATCTATTTGCTATTCGAATTGTCATCGATACAGATGATGAGCGCGAAAAAACGGAATGTTGGAAAGTCTATTCTATCGTTACTGACCTCTATCGTCCAAATCCTGATCGTTTAAGAGACTGGGTATCCTCTCCAAAAGGAAATGGATACGAATCGTTGCATACAACGGTCATGGGACCAAGAGGGCAATGGGTTGAAGTACAGATCAGAACCAGCCGCATGAATGAAATTGCGGAAAAAGGTTTTGCAGCACACTGGAAATACAAAGAGTCAAATTCCGATAGCGGACTAGACCAATGGATTAAAAAAATCCGAGATGTCTTAAGCAATCCTGAGCAAAATGCCTTGGATTTTGTCGATGACTTCAAGATGAATTTATTCTCAGATGAGATCTTTATTTTCACCCCAAAAGGAGCTTTAATTCAGCTTCCCCATGAGGCCACAGCTTTAGATTTTGCATTTGAGATCCATTCCGATATCGGAGCCACCTGTATTGGAGCAAAAGTCAACCATAAATTGGTACCACTCAGCCACGTGCTGCAAAATGGCGATCAAGTAGAGATCATCACTTCGACCAAGCAGACACCAAAAGAAGATTGGTTAAATTTTGTCGTTACAGCCAAAGCAAAATCAAAGATCCGCTCTTCTTTAAAAGAAGAAAGACGTCGCGTAGCCGAAGATGGAAAAGAAATTTTAGAACGCAAGCTGAAAACATTAAAAATTACGTACAATACGGACAATATTAATAAGATCGCTAACTTTCTAAAATTCTCCAGCTCTCAAGATCTGTTTTATAATGTAGCCAAAGGATTGGTCGATATCAAACAGTTACGAGAATTTGTTGCACATGAAAAAAACAACGATGCAACCTTAAGTACACAAAACACACAATTCAACAACCATATTGGTGGACTGGTCGAGAAATTTAACAAAAAGGACCAAGATACCCTATTAATTGGTGACGACCTGCAACAGATAGACTATACACTAGCCCCTTGTTGCAATCCCATACCCGGAGACGATGTATTTGGATTTTTAACCGTCAATGACGGTATCAAAATACACCGCACAAGCTGTCCAAATGCATCTAAATTGATGGCAAATTATGGCTATCGTATTATGAAGGCCAGATGGACCTCCAAAAATGATGTTTCCTTCTTAACCGGATTGCGTATAGTAGGGATCGACGATGTCGGCTTGGTCAATAAACTGACCACGGTGATTTCACAAGAGTTCAACGTCAATATACGTTCACTCAGTATCACGAGCAACGAAGGCATCTTTGAGGGTAACATTATGGTGTTTGTCAATGATATCGCACAATTGGAGAGCTTAATGAAAACCCTTAAACAAGTACAGGGCATCACAACTGTTTCGCGTTATGAATCTGAAAGTTAACATCAGTTTAATATCACATTTTTTTTATCTTACGATAATTGAATCAAAATTGGTAAATTTGTAAAGAATCTTATTGATTAATATGAACTCAGCTGAAAATTACGCAACAGTAAAAAAGATCTTTGAAGCCTACTTAGAGAATAAAAATCTAAGAAAAACTCCAGAGCGATATGCTATTTTAGAAGAAATTTATTCCCGTACGGACCACTTTGACGTTGAGTCATTGTACATCCACATGAAGAATAAAAAATATCGAGTTAGCCGTGCTACTGTTTACAACACATTAGAATTATTAGTTTCCTGTGATTTGGTGACCAAACATCAATTTGGCCGTAATATGGCACAATTTGAAAAATCTTATGGATTTAAGCAACATGACCATGTCATCTGTATCGAGTGCAATAAAGTAGTTGAGTTTTGCGACCCCCGTATTAACCAGATTCAGAGTCTTATGGGCGATCTATTGAAATTTGATATTAAACATCACTCCCTCAATCTTTACGGTATTTGCAATGAGTGTCAGCAAAGTATTGCTGCTGCAAAAGCTAAAAAAGAGGTTATTTCAAATTAATCTGAGGATTGGTAAAATATAATAGTACATTTGTTCAGAAAATGATTTGCTCATTTTTCTGAACATTTTGTTTTTAGATAATTCAAAAAAATTAACATAAATTCTTAATCACAATACTTTAAAAGCTATGCAAGTTGATGTGCTTTTGGGCTTACAATGGGGAGACGAAGGTAAAGGTAAAATCGTTGATGTATTTTGTCCACAATACGATTTAATTGCTCGTTTCCAAGGCGGCCCTAACGCCGGACACACATTGGAGTTTGATAACAAAAAATTCGTTTTAAACACGATCCCTTCGGGTATCTTCAATGAAGGAATTCTTAACCTAATCGGAAATGGTGTTGTTATCGACCCGATTATTTTAAAGAGAGAACTAGACAATTTGAAAACTGCTGGATTTGATCCAGTAGGAAAAGGAAATTTAGTGTTAGCTCGCAAAGCGCATTTAATCCTCCCTACACACCAATTATTAGATGCTGCTTCAGAATCTAAAATGGGTGAAGGCAAAATTGGTTCGACATTAAAAGGTATCGGTCCTACCTATATGGATAAAACAGGTCGCAATGGCCTACGTGTGGGTGATACTACATTAGCAGATTTCAAAGAACGCTATGAGAAACTGAGAGAAAAACACCTTTCTATTTTAGCACATTACGGTGAAATCCCTGATTTTTCTGAAAAAGAAGAAGCTTTCTTAGCGGCGATCGAATTCATTAAAACAATTCCACATGTTGATTCTGAGCATTTAGTAAATCAATACTTGAAGGATGGCAAAAAAGTATTAGCTGAAGGCGCTCAAGGTACTTTGTTAGATGTTGATTTTGGATCATATCCATTCGTAACATCATCCAATACAACTACTGCAGGTGCATGTACAGGTCTAGGTATCGCTCCAAATAAAATTGGTGCAGTATATGGTATCTTCAAAGCTTATGCAACACGTGTAGGTGGAGGTCCATTCCCAACAGAGTTACATGATCAAGTAGGTGAAAATTTACGTCAATTAGGGCATGAATTTGGTGCCACTACAGGTCGTGCACGTCGTACAGGTTGGATTGATATTCCTGCATTAAAATATGCTATCATGTTAAACGGTGTGACCGAATTGATCATGATGAAAGCCGATGTATTGGATACATTTGAAAAAATCCAAGTGTGTACACACTACAGACATGAAGGCAAAGTAATTGATTATATGCCATACGAAATCATCACAAACGAGGCTGAGCCTATTTTAGAAGAAATCGATGGATGGAATCAAGATTTAACAGGAATTACGCAAGAGAGCGAAATCCCAACAGCATTGCAAAACTACATTACGTATCTAGAGAAAGCATTAGAAGTGCCTATCACGTTCTTATCAGTAGGACCAGATCGTAAACAAACATTAAAATTGACTAAATAGTTAATGCGGGTCGAAGACAATTTTGTTATAGATTCAAAGTATAATTTTCATCAAAAAGCGCTGCAATGGGCAGCGCAATTTGATGAAGTAGCCTATCTCCATTCTAACGAACAGACGGATCAATGGAGTGCATTTGACTGTTTAATTGCTGTTCAAGCCACTGAGCAGTACACCTCTACCCATCAGCATAGCCTCGCTGAGGTTCAACAATTCATTTCGGATCATCCCCATACTTATATACCAGGTTTTCTTTCATACGATCTGAAAAATGAAATTGAGCAACTCCAAACCCATCACGTCGATCGGCTGGACTTTCCACTTGCATATTTTTTCATTCCGGCTATTACGATTAAGATCATCGGAAATACAGTATCGATCAGTGCCGAAAAGCCTGATGAAATATTTCGAGCCATTCTAGCCCTTGAAATAAAAAACGAAGCGGTCGGTTTTAGTGGTCAGGTACAGACCAGATGGACCAAGGAAGAATACCTTACAGCATTTAGCAAGATGCAGGATCATATCCAACGAGGAGATATTTACGAGGTCAACCTTTGTCAGGAATTCTATGCAGAGCAGGTCGATCTAAATCCTTTGGCAGCATTTGAAAAACTAAATCGAATCTCCCCTACACCTTTTGCCGCTTTTTTTAAATTTCAGGACAAATATATCCTGTCCGCTTCACCAGAAAGATTTCTTGCCAAACGCGGTAGGCAACTGATCTCTCAACCCATAAAAGGAACAGCAAAGCGCGGATCTACAGATGAAGAAGATCAGCAGATCATAAATCGCATGTTGAACTCTAAAAAAGAAATTGCTGAAAATGTGATGATCGTCGATCTCGTTCGTAATGATTTAACAAGAAGCGCAGTTCCAAAATCAGTTAAAGCAGACCATCTATTTGAAATCCACACATTCAAACTGGTCCATCAGATGATTTCAACAATCACCTGTGAGATCAGCCCCGATGTATCAGATATCGAAGTCATTAAAAATACTTTTCCAGCAGGTTCCATGACCGGAGCACCTAAAATAGCAGCAATGCAGATCTGCGATCAAGTCGAAGCAAATCGACGTTCACTATATGCCGGATCTATCGGTTATTTTGACCCAAATGGTAATTTTGATTTCAATGTCGTCATTAGGACCATTTTATATAATGCCCAAAACAAGTATTTATCCTTTCAAACCGGTGGTGCCATTACTATTCAGGCCAATGCAGAGGATGAATATCAGGAATGCTTATTAAAAGCAAATGGCATGTTGAAAGTACTTGATACCCATATCCAATAAATATCTACACCTTTAGTAGGATAAAATTATCAATCTTCATTTTTTTTTCTCAAATTTGCGCCTGATTATGGCACAGCTCTATATTGACATTCATACCCATCAGCACCGCCCGCCAGAGGCAGATCTCTTTTGTGTATACAACAATATGCTTAACAGTGATCAAGATCATAGTTTTTTTTCACCCCTCACCGCAGGATTACATCCTTGGCATATCGCAGCAGAAGATCCATTTAAAGGTTTACCGCTCCTGGAAGAACTACTCCAAGACCAGGAAATCTTAGCAGTCGGTGAATGTGGTATCGATAAAATAATTCCTGTCCCCATGCAGGTGCAACAAGACGTATTTCAAAAGCAAGTTAGGCTAGCCAAAGAATATGCTAAACCATTGATTATTCATTGTGTACGTGCTTTTGAGGAAGTACAATATATACTAAAAGAAGAGCAATTTGCGGGCAAGAGTATCTTTCATGGATTTAACAAGAATAAACAACTTGCAGAGCAATTATTAAAAAAAGGATATTACCTTTCGTTCGGAGCTTCCATATTGACTGGTAAGCACGATGAAGCACTCGCATCTGCACCCCTAGATCAGCTGTTTTTAGAGACAGACGATGCAACGCTAGATATTAGGACCTTGTATGCCTATCTGGCGCAGTTAAAAAAAATATCTTTAGAAGAACTAAAGAATACTGTATTTAATAACTATCAACTTGTATTTGGATAAAATATGAAAGACTTATCATGGCTATCACGCACAGAAGCATTAGTGGGACGTGAAGCTTTAGAAAAATTGGCAAATTCTCACGTCATGGTTTTAGGACTGGGTGGTGTAGGTTCATTTGCAGCAGAATTTATCTGTCGTGGCGGAGTTGGCAAAATGACCATCATTGATGGTGATACGGTTGATCCATCCAATAGAAATAGACAATTGCCTGCACTGGCAACAAATCATGGTATGTCCAAAGCGCAGATCATGCGCGATCGCTTGTTGGCTATCAATCCAGAATTGGATTTAACCATTATCGAGGATTTTGTTCTTCCCGAAAAAATTTCCGATCTATTAGATCTCAAGCCAGATTATGCCGTAGAAGCCATCGATAGCATTACGCCAAAATTGTTTTTCATCCGTCAGGCCTTAGAAAGAAAAGTTCGCTTTGTAAGTTCAATGGGTGCCGGAGGTAAAATGGATCCCACCAAAATAGAAATCGCCGATATCGGAGAAACGTATAATTGTAAACTTGCCCACCATATTCGCAAAAAACTATATAAGCATGGTATACGAAGTGGCTTCAAAGCGGTATTTTCAACAGAATTGCCAGATAAAGCATCTCTATTATATACGGATGGAAGCAATTATAAGAAATCGGCTTATGGCACCATGTCTTATCTCCCAGCTGCCTTTGGAGGCGCCATCGCATCAGTAGCTCTAAGAGATCTAATTGCTAAAAATTAATGATATTCTCGTCAATATGTACTTAATATATTGACGAGAATATGTAGTTTTGACTATGGAAAAACTTTTAAAGTTAGTTGAAAAGAACAAACTTGCTAATCAGCCAGTTGATGAGTTTTCAATGGTGATCGACGATAAACAAATTGTTCATGGGGTCATTTTTGTCGTAAAAATTGAGAAAAAAACCTTCAAACTTTTCATTCCTGAACCCCACTATAAGGCAGTCATTGATGGCGATGCTAAACCCTTGATCAAAAACATCTTAAAACATCCTGAAGTTATGCTATTTGCATAAAATATTATTAGGCAATGCATTATAAACAGTATATAAACTTTTTGTATTATACTGTTTATATCTCCTTTCCGCATCAAAAATCACTCCCTCACGTTAAGATCCATTGCTGAACATATCTTTTTATTTAAGGCGCTTTTTAAGCGATTTAAAGTATTAAAATATAGTAATAGAACAGAAGTGTAGTATTGAACTCCAGAGACGCTTCAGTGTATTTATTATTGATTATCGCCATCAAGGCAAAATCGGATCAGCTCTACCCCTTGCAGTTGACGCTACTCGATCAAGTTAAAGATCAATAATAAAGAAGTTATAAATAGTACAAACAGGCCCGTTAAAAAGATAATATCTGCAATATTTTCCAATCTTTTAACTTCCCGCAAATGACCTCTTTTCATCGCAATAAAAGAGATGATACAGCTTGCCATAAATATAAAGATCGCAAGGGCAGCACACTCATCAATTAAGCTCTCCTCTGTTAATTTCATCTTTTTTATTGTCGTTAAGACTAAAAAACAAATTCCGATTAAATTGGCCGACGTATTTAATATATGAGAAGTACGTCCTGTACTTTCCCGTTTATCTTGATTATGATTTGTATCCATTGACAATTTTCAATTACAAACAAAGTTACCTATACTTTGTTGTTTTTACGGTTGTTGATCATCCTTTTTAAGCGCGCTTACACTTCAGATAAAATCTTGTAATTTAAACCTCAAATGTTACAGTATAAATTTTTATCCAAACAGGGATATTTGTTTAAGTTAATTTAAAGCAGATTATGAATCAAAAATATCAAATATCAGGCATGACTTGCAATGGGTGCCGCACCCATGTATCGGATAAACTCAATCAAATACCTGGGATCAAAGCGATCGTTACATTAGATCCTGCCGAAGTGATCATTGATAGCGAACAGGCTATTGATATCGAACAATTGAATGATACACTATCCGAGATTGGTGATTATAAAATCAGGGAAACAGTAATTGAAAATAACGAATCTAATTCAACAGAACATAGAAAAGAATATCAAACGATAACCAAAGCAGCAGTTTCACCTTCTGGCAAGTATATCTGTCCCATGTATTGCGAAGGACATGATCATACATACGATGCGGCTGGCTCCTGTCCGGTCTGTGGCATGTTTCTCGTTGCTGTTGAGTCCTTGGTAGATCAGGCAGCAAATCAAGTTGAAATACCCAAAGCTTCCTGCTGTTCGTCAAAAAAACAAGACAATCCAGTAACAGCAACATCTACAGCAGCTTCGGGTAAGTATATCTGTCCCATGTATTGCGAAGGACATGATCATACATACGATGCGCCTGGCTCCTGTCCGGTCTGTGGTATGTTTCTCGTTCCTGTTGAGTCCTTGGCAGATCAGGCAGCAAATCAAGTTGAAGTACCCAAAGCTTCCTGCTGTTCGTCAAAAAAACAGGACAATCCAATAGCAGCAACATCTACAGCAGCTTCGGGTAAGTATATCTGTCCCATGTATTGCGAAGGACATGATCATACATACGATGCACCTGGCTCCTGTCCAGTCTGCGGTATGTTTCTCGTTCCTGTTGAGTCCTTGGCAGATCAGACAGAGGGGCATAGTCATACACAAGCCTCCTGCTGTTCAACACATGAAAAAGTAGACAAACCAAAGGTTACAGCCCAGTCGGCCGGAAAATACTATTGCCCTATGATGTGTGAAGGTGACAAACTGTATGATAAGCCCGGATCATGTCCCGTATGTGGAATGAATTTAGAAAAAATCCCTGAAAAGAAGGCGGCAGTCACCTACAGTTGTCCGATGCATCCAGAAGTCGAAAGCGACAAACCCGGATCATGTCCCATCTGTGGTATGGATCTAGTCGCCAATGCCGCTGCAGAGGAGGTAGATCATACCTATCAAGATCTGAGGAAAAAACTTTGGATTGCCATCTTATTTACGGTACCCTTATTTATACTGTCCATGGGTGAAATGATCCCAGGCAACCCGATTGGTCAGATCATTACACCAAAGATGTCAGGTTGGGTTCAGCTATTTTTAACTATTCCTGTTGTCTTTTATGCCGCATGGATGTTCTTTGAGCGCGCTTGGACATCCTTCAAAACCTGGAATTTGAATATGTTCAGCTTGATCGGTCTAGGAGCAGGAGCAGGTTTTTTATACAGTGTCGTTGCCCTATGTTTTCCATCGCTCTTTCCAGATGAGCTTCTCGGACATCATGGGCAAGTTGCCCTATATTTTGAATCTGTCGCTGTTATCCTGACCCTAGTCCTATTGGGACAGATGATGGAAGCAAAAGCTCATTCCAAAACAAATTCAGCCATTAAAGAACTGATCAAACTATCGCCTGCGGAAGCAAATTTGGTTGAAAACGGTGTGGAGAAGAAAATTTCCGTCGCCGACATTCAGTTGAATCAACTATTACGCGTTAAACCAGGAGAGAAAATCCCAGTAGATGGAGCAATTACATCGGGTTATAGCACCATTGACGAATCCATGTTAACAGGAGAACCCGTTCCGGTAGACAAAAAAGAAGGCGACAACGTGAGTGCAGGAACCATTAATGGGAACCAAACCTTCTTGATGAAAGCCAACCGCGTAGGTGACGACACCTTATTGGCACAAATAATTGAAATGGTCAACAGTGCAAGCCGTAGTAAAGCGCCCATTCAAAAACTGACAGATCGTGTATCCCGTATTTTTGTCCCCGTTGTGATCGCTATTGCCATATTAACGTTTGCCGCTTGGATGATTTATGGCGTCGAATCCAAACTTGCTTTCGCATTGGCCAATGCATTAGCCGTACTCATCGTTGCATGTCCATGTGCATTAGGTCTGGCAACCCCGATGTCAGTGATGGTAGGTATAGGTAAAGGTGCTAAAAATGGTATTCTCATCAAAAATGCAGAAGCACTTGAAAAACTAGATAAAGTCAATGTCTTGGTGACCGACAAAACAGGAACCATAACCGAAGGAAGACCAAGTCTGGAACAGATATTCAGTACCTCCAGCCACACTACTGAAGAACTATTGATACTAGCCGCTTCTGTCAATGCAAATAGCTCCCACCCATTAGCAGAAGCTGTAGTCAAGAAAGCTAAAGAGTCATCATTAACATTCCAGGATACCGATCGTTTTGACACCATCAATGGCAAAGGTGTGATCGGTTATATCGCCAATCAAAAAGTGTTATTGGGAAATGAATCCTTATTAGCAGATGATGGCATCACGATCACCGGTGCAGTCAAAGAACAAGTTGCCGTCGAGCAGCAAAAAGGCCGTACCGTTTCCTATTTGGCTCAAGGTACGACACTGTTAGGGTATTTAGTGATCGCTGATAAAATCAAAGATACCGCAAAACAAGCCATCCATTATTTGATGGATCATGGTGTTGACGTGATTATGTTAACCGGTGATAATGCAAAAACAGCCAAAGCAGTAGCCGATGAGCTGGGTATTAAACACTTTAAAGCGCAAGCACTGCCACAGGATAAATTAATGGAAATCAAAAAGCTACAGCAAGAAAATAAAGTCGTAGCCATGACCGGTGACGGGATCAATGATGCACCCGCTTTGGCGCAAGCCGATATCGGTATTGCCATGGGTACAGGTACAGATGTAGCCATCGAAAGCGCTGAGGTGACCTTACTAAAAGGAGATTTACTAGGTGTGGTCAAAGCAAAAATACTGAGCCACAAATTGGTGAGCAATATCAAGCAAAACCTACTCTTCGCCTTTTTGTACAATGTCTTAGGTATTCCTATTGCAGCCGGTATCCTATACCCTACTTTTGGTATATTGTTATCGCCGATGCTCGCCGCAGCAGCGATGAGTCTAAGTTCAGTATCCGTCATTTTAAACTCTTTGCGACTCAATACGGTCGATATTGATGCGAAATAATTGCCAATACAGACCTGTATCAGGTCTACATGTTTGAAAATAGCCTCTTAAAAAAGAGGCTATTTTTCGTAGTTACATAATGATTTCCTAAGAGAATAAAAGTAATTATAATCATATATTTGAAGCAGCAATTGATAAATAAAACAGTTGATCGATCAGCACTTCCAAAGCTTAAAACAAAGAGTCCTTGTTAATCGTCGAGCAATTACACAAGAGGAATTATTGGAACAATACAGTTTCGGTACGATTGCTGCAAAAAACTTTGACGATACCGAATATGGAAACTAGTTGATGTTTTTTTGGTTTATCCCATCAATATGAGCATTTCCCAGAAAATTAGAGATCGATCTCCTTCATTGTTTAAGATTAATTTGTTACTTTCAACGAAGTATGGGCGCTGAAAGAAGAATTCATCCAGTTTCATATTGAGACGTTATTTCAGATAAATCAATGATGGTAAACAATGAAAATATGGCATTACTTCTTAGGGACCCTGTTGATCTTCGGCTTACTGAGCTGGCTTTCCTATCATAATGGAATGGCTTATGATGGTTTAACTACTATAGGATTTCCGCTTACGTATTACAAGGAAGGTGTTGGACAAAGTTTAGATACTGGACAAATGGAAGGCTTTAGCCATTATTCATTGCTCGCTGTAGTGGCAAATCTAATCTGCTCCTTTCTGACCTACTTCGCTTCACGTTACTTGTTCAACATATGGAAAGATAGAACATCATGAAAAATCAATAAAGTTTAAATTTTAGCGGCTTAAATGATCACTCTGTAATAGCTTTCTTAATCAAGCATATAAAGTATCGCCTACAATGATTATTTTTGACAAAAAATAAAGCGCAAAATGAATTTCAAAACGATCATACTTTTAATCTTAGTCGTCATTATTACGATTTTTTTTATGCAGAATACTGCTCCTGTGGAGTTCTGGTTTTTTGGCAAGCATATTTTTGCGCTTTCCTCTATTATAGCCATCACCCTCTTTATTGGGATCATTATTGGTGCTATTCTATTACGACCAAGGAAAAGAAAGACCGAAGTGATTCAGGTCAATCCCTCTACTACATCAGATATGGACGAAATATCGAGCTCCAAATCAACATTGAGCAATGAAGATCGCGATTATATTTCCTGATTTGTAAAAATTAATTCCCTATAAATGAAAGGACAAGAAGGTCCTTTGCAATTAAATAGTCGTTTTATTTGCACTGTATAGTAGTTTTTTCTACCTTTGCATCACTCCAAACAACGAAGGAAACTTCAAAAAAAGAGTAAGATTCCGTA